>NZ_JAFGYL010000003.1:0-348842 GCF_017491835.1 Pseudomonas sp. 67(2021) | reverse complement strand
GGCAGAGGTAGTGGTCGAGGGCGCGGTCGGCGGCTTGGTGGAGTTTTTTTGAGTCGAGGGATTCGTAGGGGGAGGTGGGGTCGGTTTCGGGTGGGTTGGGTGTTGGTTTGATCATGGTGAAGCTCCTTTGAAGTGGAGCCGCTACAACCTGTCGCTAAACAGGGAGGGTGGCGGCTGTACGCGGGTTAGCGAACCGGTCAAAGGCACCCGGCAGACCCGAAGGTCTCCCGCATACAGCCACCATGACGAAATCGCGAACATACAGATCCGCAACGAAGCCTGGAACGCTGATGCACCTTTGACATGAGTTCGAGTCGCTAAACCCGATCGCTGATTCGTCAGCGACCGGACCACAATAGAATCCGCCCCCAAAGCGCACAAGCCGGCGGATTCTGGCTTGGCTGTAGGCAATGGCGCAAGGATTTGTAGCCTTGAGACCGTGTCTGCAGGTGTCTTTTAAACAGCTTCGTTTAAATCGAAAAAATGCGCCGCATTCGAAGGCCTCTTCGCGAGCAGGCTCGCTCCCACAGGGGCCGTATTCCAAATGTCCGATTGGGAATGCATTTCAAACTGTGGGAGCGAGCCTGCTCGCGAAGGGGTCAGCCCAATCAGTCGATAATCCCAAGTAAAACCGCTCTATTTCATTCCCCGGCAAAAGTTGGAAAGCTTCTTGCAATAGCCGCCCTGCGCCCGTTCGGGGCGTCAAAAGTTTGCTTTAAAGGAACGGGGAAAACCGGTGGATCGCACTCAGTTATTCAATACAGCACGCACCAACGTTGCCGACCTCAGTCGAGGCAATCTGGGCGTGCCGTTGTTGCTGCTGGTCATGCTGGCGATGATGATGTTGCCGGTACCGCCGTTCCTGCTCGACGTCTTCTTTACCTTCAACATCGCTCTGTCGATCGTGGTCCTGCTGGTCTGCGTGTATGCGCTGCGGCCGCTGGATTTCGCCGTGTTCCCGACCATTCTGCTGGTGGCGACGCTGCTGCGGCTGGCCTTGAACGTGGCCTCGACGCGGGTGGTGATGCTCCACGGTCAGGACGGCCACGCCGCTGCCGGTAAGGTGATTCAGGCCTTCGGTGAGGTGGTGATCGGCGGTAACTACGTGGTCGGTATCGTGGTCTTCGCGATCCTCATGATCATCAACTTCGTCGTGGTGACCAAGGGTGCCGGGCGGATTTCCGAGGTGAGCGCGCGTTTCACCCTCGATGCGATGCCCGGCAAACAAATGGCGATCGACGCCGACCTCAACGCCGGCCTGATCGACCAGAACCAGGCCAAGTCGCGCCGTCAGGAAGTCGCCCAGGAGGCGGAGTTCTACGGTTCGATGGACGGTGCCAGCAAGTTCGTCCGTGGTGACGCGATCGCCGGCCTGCTGATTCTGTTCATCAACCTCATTGGCGGCATGGCGGTTGGTATCTTCCAGCACGGCATGAGCTTCGGCGATGCGGGCAAGGTTTACGCCTTGCTGACCATCGGTGACGGTTTAGTGGCGCAATTGCCATCACTGTTGTTATCTACAGCAGCGGCGATCATGGTGACCCGTGCTTCCGGCTCGGAAGACATGGGCAAGCAGATCAACCGCCAGATGTTCGCCTCGCCTAAAGCGCTGGCCGTGGCCGCAGGTTTGATGGCGGTGATGGGCCTGGTGCCAGGCATGCCGCACTTCTCCTTCCTGAGCATGGCGGCGCTGGCTGCGGGCGGCGCGTACCTGTTCTGGAAAAAGCAGAACGTCGCCAAGGTCGTGGCGCTGGAAGAGGTCAAGCGTCAGCAGGAACTGCTGCCGTCGCCGGCCCGCGCCATGGAAACCAAGGAGCTGGGCTGGGACGACGTGACGCCGATCGACATGATCGGCCTGGAGGTCGGCTATCGCCTGATTCCGCTGGTGGACCGCAATCAGGGTGGGCAATTGCTCGCGCGGATCAAGGGCGTGCGCAAGAAGCTCTCGCAGGATCTGGGCTTCCTGATGCCGACCGTGCACATCCGCGACAACCTTGATCTGGCGCCGAGCGCGTATCGCTTGACGCTGATGGGCGTGATTCTCGCCGAGGCCGAGATCTACCCGGATCGCGAACTGGCGATCAATCCGGGCCAGGTGTACGGCTCGCTCAACGGGATCAACGCCAAAGATCCGGCTTTCGGCCTCGAGGCGGTGTGGATCGAAATCAGCCAGCGCGCCCAGGCGCAATCGCTCGGCTACACCGTGGTCGACGCCAGCACCGTGGTCGCCACCCACTTGAACCAGATTCTGTACAAGCACTCCAGTGAGCTGATCGGCCACGAGGAAGTGCAGCAACTCATGCAATTGCTGGCCAAGAGCTCGCCGAAACTGGCGGAAGAGCTGGTGCCGGGCGTGGTTTCGCTGTCGCAGTTGCTCAAAGTTCTGCAAGCGCTGCTCGCCGAGCACGTGCCGGTGCGCGACATCCGCAGCATCGCCGAGGCGATCGCGAACAACGCTGCCAAGAGTCAAGATACCGCCGCGCTGGTCGCCGCTGTGCGGGTCGGCGTATCCCGTGCAATCGTCCAAAGCATTGTAGGCACTGAGTCCGAGCTGCCTGTAATCACATTGGAACCAAGGTTGGAACAGATATTGCTCAATAGTCTGCAGAAGGCAGGACAAGGCTCGGAAGAGGGCGTTCTGCTGGAGCCGAGCATGGCCGAGAAGCTGCAACGTTCGTTAATCGAAGCGGCTCAGCGGCAGGAAATGCAAGGCCAACCGGTGATCCTGCTGGTGGCAGGCCCGATTCGCGCGATGCTCTCGCGCTTCGGCCGCCTCGCAGTGCCAGGCCTGCATGTGCTGGCCTACCAGGAAGTACCGGACAACAAGCAAGTGACCATCGTTGCGACAGTAGGGCCCAACGGCTGAGGTAGTGGTTTATGCAAGTTAAGCGTTTTTTCGCCGCCGATATGCGTCAGGCCATGAAGCTGGTTCGCGATGAGCTGGGCGCTGATGCCGCCATCATCGGCAACCGCCGCATTGCCGGCGGCGTCGAGTTGACGGCGGCTCTGGATTACAAACTGTCGGCGCTGGCGCCAAGGGTTCCGAACATGGAACTCGAAGACGAGCTGCGCAAGACCCAGTCGCGCATCGTCACCGCCCAGGCCGAGCTGAGCCTGCGTGGCGAAGCCGACGGCAACACCAATCAGCAGTTGTTCGCCGGGCTGCCGTTGACCGCAGGCCTGCCGCTGACTGCTGCCGAGCCGCTGAGCGAGCCGACCTACGCCGCACCGACGCGCCCGGCCGCAGCGCCTGCGCAGGCCTCGGCGGGTGTCGATCCGCGTGCGCTGGATTCGATGCGTTTTGAATTGAACAGCCTGCGCGAGCTGATGGAAGTGCAGCTCGGCACCCTGGCCTGGAATCAGTTGCAAGGCAGCCGTCCGGCCCAGGCCAATCTGTATCGCCGTCTGCAGCGCATCGGCCTGTCCGGCCCGCTGTCGCGCGATCTGTTGGCGATGATCACCGATATCGAAGAACCCCGTCAGGCCTGGCGCATGCTGCTCGCGCACCTGGCGCGGATGATTGCCGTACCGGAAGTCGAGCCGCTGGAAGAGGGCGGTGTGATTGCCATGGTCGGCCCCGCCGGCATGGGCAAGACCACCACGCTGGCCAAGCTCGCCGCGCGTTACGTGCTCAAGTACGGCGCGCAGAACGTTGCACTGGTGAGCATGGACAGCTTCCGCATCGGCGCGCAGGAACAACTGAAAACCCTCGGGCGCATCCTCAACGTGCCGGTAACGCACGTCGATCCGGGTCAGTCGCTGGTGCAGGCATTGGATCCACTGCTACGCAAACGCGTGGTTTTGATCGATACTGCCGGCCTGCAAGCCAGTGATCCGGCGTTGCGCATGCAGCTCGAGAGCCTGGCCGGGCGTGGCATTCGCTCAAAAAATTATCTGGTCCTGGCAACCACCAGCCAGAAACAGGTTCTAACCGCCGCTTATCACAGTTACAAGCGTTGCGGGCTGGCCGGCTGCATCCTGACTAAACTGGATGAAACGGCCAGTCTCGGCGAAGTGTTGAGCCTGGCGATCAGTCATGAATTGCCGGTCGCGTACCTGACCGATGGCCCACGGATTCCGGATGATTTGCATCTGCCGCGTCGTCATCAGCTGGTCAGCCGCGCCGTCAGCGTGCAAATGCAGGAAGAACCCAGCGAAGAAGCCATGGCTGACATGTTCGCTGATATCTATCACAGCCCGACCAAGCAGGTTGGCTGAGGTAATCATGAACAGTTTTTGTACCTACATCGATGGTCTGCCACGCATTGTTCCGATCAGGAACGCGCAGCCAGTAATGTGGCCTCCGTCTATGCAAGACAAGGTAAAGAAATAACATGGGCAGCATGCATCCCGTACAGGTGATCGCGGTGACCGGCGGCAAAGGTGGCGTCGGCAAGACTAACGTGTCAGTGAACTTGTCGCTGGCGCTGGCAGAGCTTGGCCGTCGGGTCATGCTGCTGGACGCCGACCTGGGCCTGGCGAACGTCGACGTTCTGCTGGGGCTGACACCCAAGCGCACACTGGCCGACGTTATCGAAGGCCGTTGCGAACTGCGCGACGTGCTGTTGCAGGGCCCGGGCGGGATTCGCATCGTGCCGGCGGCCTCCGGCACGCAGAGCATGGTGCACCTGAGCCCGGCGCAACACGCCGGCCTGATCCAGGCGTTCAGCGACATCGGCGACAATCTCGACGTGCTGGTGATCGACACCGCTGCGGGTATTGGTGACTCGGTAGTCAGTTTCGTACGCGCCGCCCAGGAAGTGTTGCTGGTGGTCTGCGACGAGCCTACTTCTATCACCGACGCTTACGCGCTGATCAAGTTGCTCAACCGCGATTACGGCATGAACCGCTTCCGCGTGCTGGCCAACATGGCGCAGAGCCCGCAGGAAGGGCGCAACCTGTTCGCCAAGTTGACCAAGGTCACGGATCGCTTCCTCGACGTCGCCCTACAATACGTCGGCGCCGTGCCGTACGACGAAAGCGTGCGCAAGGCAGTGCAGAAGCAGCGCGCCGTCTACGAAGCCTTTCCCCGTTCCAAGTGCGCGCTGGCCTTCAAGGCCATCGCCCAGAAGGTCGACACCTGGCCGCTGCCGGCCAACCCGCGCGGGCATCTGGAATTTTTCGTCGAGCGTCTCGTGCAGCAAACCGCAGGGCCTGTGATATGACCGCCAGTGGCATGAATCTTTACAAAAAGTCGGCGCGTGACGCGCAATACGAATTGATCGAGCGCTACGCGCCACTGGTCAAGCGCATTGCCTATCACTTGCTGGCGCGCCTGCCGGCCAGCGTGCAGGTCGAAGACCTGATCCAGGCCGGGATGATCGGTTTGCTCGAAGTCTCGACCAAATACGACGCCAGCAAAGGCGCCAGTTTCGAAACGTACGCGGGCATTCGAATCCGCGGCGCGATGCTCGATGAAGTGCGCAAAGGGGATTGGGCGCCACGCTCGGTTCACCGCAATACCAGGATGGTCAGCGACGCGATTCGCTCGATTGAAGCTAAAACCGGCCGTGACGCTAAAGATCACGAGGTTGCGGCCGAACTCCAATTGAGTCTCGACGATTACTACGGGATTCTGAATGACACCTTGGGCAGTCGCCTGTTCAGTTTCGACGACCTGTTGCAGGACGGCGAACACGAAGGGCTGCACGAGGATGGCGCGAGTGCTCATATGGAGCCGTCACGCGATCTGGAAGATGAACGCTTCCAGGCGGCGCTGGCGGACGCGATTGCCAATTTGCCGGAGCGTGAGCGACTGGTGTTGGCGCTGTACTACGACGAAGAGCTGAACCTCAAGGAAATCGGTGAAGTCCTTGGCGTCAGTGAATCGCGGGTCAGCCAGTTACACAGCCAGTGCGCGGCCCGTCTGCGGGGGCGTTTGGGGGAGTGGCGAGCGCGCTGAAGGCAGTGTGGGGACACTGCGAAACGAGGCTGGTGCGGTGATGAACGGCGCCGGTCTCGATCCGTTGTGCTCCAGACAAACTTCGAGTGCTATGCCGATTGATTGAAGTGGCGCGTCCAGGTGCTGGGCGCGTTTAAGACTGCTTGGAGGTCGAATTGAACAAAGACATGAAAATCCTCATCGTTGATGACTTCTCAACGATGCGGCGGATCATCAAGAACCTGCTGCGCGATCTTGGGTTCACCAACACCGTCGAGGCCGACGATGGCACCACTGCCATTCCGGTGCTCAACAGCGGCAGCATCGACTTTCTGGTAACGGACTGGAACATGCCGGGCATGACCGGTATCGACCTGCTGCGTCACGTGCGCGCCGATGAAAAACTCAAGCACCTCCCGGTGTTGATGGTGACTGCTGAAGCCAAGCGCGAGCAGATCATCGAGGCCGCTCAGGCCGGTGTGAACGGTTACGTAGTCAAACCTTTCACGGCTCAAGCGTTGAAAGACAAAATCGAGAAGATTTTCGAACGCATCGGCTGATGAATGCGCGGGGGAGCTATGGAGCATAACGAATCATCACAGGGCGATTTCGAATCGACCCTGAAAAAACACGCGGTCGAACTGGTCGAGAGCCTTGAAAAAGGCAAGTTCGGCGACGCGGTGCAACTGATCCATGAGCTCAATCAGACCCGTGACCGCGGCCTGTATCAGGAAGTGGGCAAGCTCACACGTGAACTGCACAGTGCGATCGTCAATTTCCAGATCGATCCGCACATGCCGCAGGCCGAGGAAGTGTCGCAAATCACCGACGCCACCGAACGCCTGGGCTATGTGGTCAAGCTGACGGAAGCCGCGGCCAACCGCACCATGGATCTGGTGGAAAGCGCCACGCCGGTGGTCAACAGTCTCGCTGATGAAGCGCAGACGTTGAGCGCCGATTGGGGCCGCTTCATGCGTCGCGAGGTCGGGGCTGAAGAGTTCCGCGAACTGGCGCGCCGGGTCGACGGTTTTCTGTCACGCAGCAGCACGGACAACCGTGCGGTGTCGAGCAATCTCAACGACATCCTGCTGGCTCAGGATTACCAGGACCTCACAGGTCAAGTGATCAAGCGTGTGACCCAACTGGTCACCGAAGTCGAAAGCAATCTGCTCAAACTCGTGCTCATGGCCAGTCAGGTCGACCGCTTTGCGGGCATCGAACATGACCGCGCCGCAATGCTTGCTGAAAAAGATCCACAAAAACATCTCTCGCAGGGTGAAGGTCCGCAGATTCATGCCGATAAACGAGAAGACGTTGTGTCCGGTCAGGACGATGTGGACGATTTGTTATCCAGCCTTGGATTCTAGAGTTTCGGAATTCGGGTTTTTTGGGTTTTTAGACCTGTAGGAGCACCCCATTAATGAGCTTCGGCGCCGATGAAGAGATCCTTCAGGATTTCCTGGTTGAGGCCGGCGAGATTCTTGAGCAACTGTCCGAACAACTGGTCGAGCTGGAAAGCCGTCCGGATGATGCAGATCTGCTCAATGCAATTTTTCGCGGTTTCCACACTGTAAAAGGGGGCGCCGGCTTCCTTCAGCTCAATGAGCTGGTGGAGTGCTGTCACATCGCCGAAAACGTGTTCGACATCCTGCGCAAGGGTGAGCGTCGCGTTGATGCAGAACTGATGGACGTGGTGCTCGAAGCACTGGACGCGGTGAACAGCATGTTCAGCGAAGTCCGTGAACGTGCACCGATCACCGCTGCCACGCCGGAACTGCTGGCCGCGCTGGCGCGTCTGGCCGAGCCGCAATCGGCGGATGAAGCCGTTGCCGCACCAGTAGAAGCGGTGGCAGAACCGGTCGCCGAAAGCGCATCGGAAGACATCACCGATAACGAATTCGAACAACTGCTGGACTCACTGAACGCCGTCAAGGCCCAGGCCGAGGCTCCGGCCGCTGCTGTGGCGCCCGCGCCGGTTGCCGACACGGCGGCCAGCGATGAAATCACCGACGCCGAGTTTGAATCGCTGCTCGATCAACTGCATGGCAAAGGCCAGTTTGCTGTCGATGCGGTCGCTCCGGCGGCACCAGCAGCGCCGGCTGCTCCGGCCGCACCTGCTGCTGGCGACAGCTCGGACATCACCGACGACGAATTCGAAGCCTTGCTCGATCAGTTGCACGGCAAGGGCAACTTCGCCGTTGACGCGCTGGAATCGGCCATCGCTTCGGCCCCGGCCGCACCTGCTGCACCGGCAGCCGCTGCGGCCGGCAGTGACCTGATCAGCGATCACGAATTCGAATCGCTGCTCGACGAATTGCACGGCAAAGGCAAGTTTGACGCTAGCGCTGCGACTGCCGGCTCTGCGTCGAGCGTCGCCACGCCAGCGGCGAAAGCTCCGGCTGCCGCTGCTGCGCCGAAACCTGCCGCCAAGCCTGAACCGAAAGCCGAGGCGCCGAAACCGGCCGCCGCTGCTGCACCGGCTGCGGCCCGTGCGCCAGCCGCTGCGCCGGCAGAAAAACCGGCCAGCGAAGCGGAAACCACCGTGCGCGTCGATACCGCGCGGCTCGACGAGATCATGAACATGGTCGGCGAGCTGGTGCTGGTGCGTAACCGTCTGGTGCGTCTGGGCCTCAACAGCGGCGACGAAGCCATGTCCAAGGCCGTGTCGAACCTCGACGTGGTCACCGCTGACCTGCAGACCGCCGTGATGAAGACGCGGATGCAGCCGATCAAGAAGGTCTTCGGGCGCTTCCCGCGTCTGGTTCGCGACCTCGCACGTCAGCTCAAGAAAGAAATCAACCTGGAACTGGTGGGTGAAGAAACCGACCTCGACAAAAACCTTGTCGAGGCTCTGGCCGACCCGCTGGTCCACTTGGTGCGCAACGCCGTTGACCATGGCATCGAATCGCCGGAAGAACGCGAAGCATCGGGCAAGGCCCGTGGCGGTCGCGTGGTGCTGGCGGCCGAGCAGGAAGGCGACCATATCCTGCTGTCGATCTCCGACGACGGCAAAGGCATGGACCCGAACGTCCTGCGTTCGATCGCGGTAAAACGCGGTGTGATGGACAAGGACGCGGCCGATCGCCTGAGCGATACCGAGTGCTACAACCTGATCTTCGCCCCGGGTTTCTCGACCAAGACCGAGATCTCCGACGTGTCCGGCCGTGGTGTCGGCATGGACGTGGTGAAGACCAAGATTTCCCAGCTCAACGGTTCGATCAACATCTACTCGACCAAGGGCCAGGGCTCGAAGATCGTCATCAAGGTGCCGCTGACCCTGGCGATCATGCCGACGCTGATGGTCATGCTCGGCAATCAGGCGTTCGCGTTCCCGCTGGTCAACGTCAACGAAATCTTCCACCTCGACCTGTCGACCACCAACGTCGTCGACGGTCAGGAAGTGGTGATCGTGCGCGACAAGGCGCTGCCATTGTTCTACCTCAAGCGCTGGCTGGTCAGCTCCGCCGCTCACGAAGAGCAGCGCGAAGGCCATGTGGTGATTCTTTCGGTGGGCACTCAGCGGATCGGCTTCGTCGTCGATCAACTGGTCGGCCAGGAAGAAGTGGTCATCAAGCCATTGGGCAAAATGCTCCAGGGGACTCCGGGCATGTCCGGCGCCACCATCACCGGTGACGGCCGCATTGCGCTGATTCTCGATGTTCCAAGCATGCTCAAGCGTTACGCCACAAAGCGTATTTGAATCCGGGGCGGCGGCGCGATGACGCGCCGCTGCACCTAATGGAGTGTTTATGGCAGTCAAAGTCCTGGTGGTGGACGATTCGGGTTTTTTCCGCCGCCGCGTCTCGGAAATTCTTTCGGCGGATCCGAGCATCCAGGTGGTCGGCACGGCCACCAACGGTAAAGAGGCGATCGATCAGGCCATGGCCCTCAAGCCTGACGTGATCACCATGGACTACGAGATGCCGATGATGGACGGCATCACGGCAGTGCGGCACATCATGCAGCGCTGCCCGACCCCGGTGTTGATGTTCTCCTCGCTCACGCATGAAGGTGCACGGGTAACCCTCGATGCGCTGGACGCCGGCGCGGTGGATTTCCTGCCGAAGAATTTCGAAGACATTTCGCGCAATCCCGAGAAGGTCAAGCAACTGCTGTGCGAGAAAGTCCACAGCATCTCGCGCAGCAATCGTCGTTTCAGTGCCTACAGCGCGCCGGCTCCCGCCGCTGCGCCAGCGCCAGCGCCTGCTCCGGCAGCGTCGAGCTACGGCAGCCACACGAGCCACAGCAGCCCTGTCCCGGCACGTCCGGCGCCAGCGCCTGCCCGTGCATCCGCTGCCAGCGCTTCGTCGCCAGCACCGAAACGCAAAGCCTACAAACTGGTAGCCATCGGTACTTCGACTGGCGGCCCGGTTGCGCTGCAACGCGTACTGACGCAGTTGCCGGCGAACTTCCCGGCGCCGATCGTGCTGATCCAGCACATGCCGGCGGCGTTCACCAAAGCGTTTGCCGAACGTCTCGACAAGCTCTGCCGTATCAGCGTCAAGGAAGCCGAGGATGGCGACATCCTGCGTCCGGGCCTGGCGCTGTTGGCGCCGGGTGGCAAGCAGATGATGATCGACGGCCGTGGCGCGGTGAAGATTCTGCCGGGTGACGAACGTTTGAATTACAAGCCGTGCGTGGACATCACTTTCGGTTCGGCGGCGAAATCCTACGGTGACAAAGTTCTGGCAGTGGTGCTGACCGGCATGGGCGCCGACGGCCGCGAAGGCGCGCGTCTGCTCAAGCAGGGCGGCAGTTCGGTGTGGGCGCAGGACGAAGCAAGCTGCGTGATCTACGGCATGCCGATGGCCATCGTCAAAGCCGATCTGGCTGACGCGGTGTACGGTCTGGACGACATCGGCAAGCACATCGTCGAGGCGTGTATCTGATGGATGTTCTCAGCCTTATCGGCCTCATCATGGCGTTCGTCGCCATCATCGGCGGCAACTACCTTGAAGGCGGCCACCTCGGCGCGCTGGCCAACGGCCCGGCGGCGCTGATCGTACTGGGCGGCACGGTCGGTGCTGCGCTGCTGCAATCGCCGATGAGCGCGTTCAAGCGCGCTATGCAGATTCTCGGCTGGATCTTCTTTCCGCCGCGTGTCGACCTGGCCGGCGGCATCGACCGCGTAGTCAATTGGAGCCTGACGGCGCGCAAGGAAGGCCTGCTCGGCCTCGAAGGCGTGGCCGACGCTGAACCTGACAGCTACTCGCGCAAGGGTCTGCAACTGCTGGTCGACGGCGCCGAGCCGGAGGCGATTCGCAGCATTCTCGAAGTGGATTTCTACACCCAGGAATCCCGTGATATCGAAGCGGCCAAGGTGTTCGAAAGCATGGGCGGCTACGCGCCGACCATCGGCATCATCGGTGCGGTGATGGGCCTGATTCACGTGATGGGCAACCTCGCTGATCCGTCGCAACTGGGTAACGGCATTGCCGTGGCGTTCGTCGCGACCATCTATGGCGTGGCCAGTGCCAACCTGATCCTCTTGCCGGTCGCGGCCAAGCTCAAGTCCATCGCGTTGCGGCAGTCGCGTTATCGCGAAATGTTGCTGGAAGGAATTCTGTCGATCGCCGAAGGTGAAAACCCTCGTTCCATTGAGTTGAAGCTGCAAGGCTTCATGGACTAAGGGAATAACCTCATGGCTCGTCGTCGCCACCAGGAAGAACACGTCAATCACGAGCGCTGGCTCGTGTCCTACGCGGATTTCATCACTTTGCTGTTCGCGTTTTTCGTGGTGATGTACTCGATCTCGTCGATCAACGAAGGCAAGTACAAAGTCATTTCCGAAGCGCTGATCGGCGTGTTTACCGACTCCGACCGCTCGCTCAAACCGATTCCGATCGGCGACGAACGACCGAAAACCGTGACCCCGGCCAAGCCGCTGGTCAAGGATGCCGAGCAGGTCGACGCCGGTATTTCCGGGGCCAGCGACCCGCTGAAAAGCATCGCCGATGACATCAGCGCCGCCTTCGGTGATCTGATCAGCTCCAACCAGATGACCGTGCGCGGCAACGAGTTGTGGGTCGAGATCGAGCTCAATTCCAGCCTGTTGTTTGGCAGCGGCGACGCCATGCCGAGCGACATCGCGTTCAACATCATCGACAAGGTCGCGGCGATCCTCAAACCGTTCGACAACCCGATCCACGTCGAAGGCTTCACCGACGATCAACCGATCCGCACCGCGCAGTACCCGACCAACTGGGAACTGTCCTCGGCGCGCTCGGCGAGCATCGTGCGCATGCTCGCCATGCAGGGCGTGAACCCTGGGCGACTGGCGTCGGTGGGCTACGGCGAATTCCAGCCAGTGGCCAACAACGCCACGGTCGAAGGCCGGGCGAAGAACCGTCGAGTGGTGCTGGTGGTGTCGCGCAATCTCGATGTGCGCCGCAGCCTGACGGGCACCGGAACCGCCAATGCGCAACCTGATGCGGCGTTGAAGCGCGCTGGCACACAAACTGCACCGACCCCGGTCAAGACGCCGGGACGCGAGAGTGCCGTCAATTCTCCGTCGCCCGCATTAACACGCTGAAGCATGTCTCGGTCAATCAACCTGGCCGGGAGGAACGAACTGAATGAGAGTCTGGGCAGTCGCCAATCAAAAGGGTGGTGTCGGTAAAACCACATCCTCCATCGCTTTAGCCGGATTGCTGGCCGAGGCGGGCAAGCGCGTGGTTGTGGTCGATCTCGACCCGCACGGCTCGATGACCAGCTATTTCGGCTACGACCCCGACAGCCTGGAACACAGCAACTACGACCTGTTTCTGCACAAGGGCAGCGTGCCGCAAGGCCTGCCGGGGCAGTTGCTGTTGTCGACCAGCGACGAACGCATTTCCCTGCTGCCATCGAGCACCGCACTGGCCACCCTTGAGCGCCAGTCGCCGGGGCAGAGTGGCCTGGGTCTGGTGATCGCCAAGAGTCTGGCGCAACTGTGGCAGGACTTCGATTACGCGATCATCGACAGCCCGCCGTTGCTCGGTGTGCTGATGGTCAACGCTCTCGCGGCGAGCCAGCAATTGGTGATCCCGGTGCAGACCGAGCACCTCGCCGTGAAAGGTCTGGAGCGCATGGTCAACACCCTGGCGATGATCAATCGTTCGCGCAAACAGCCGTTGCCGTTCAGCATCGTGCCGACTTTGTTCGACCGCCGCACGCAGGCGTCGATGGGCACCTTGCGCGTGCTGCGTGACAAATTCCCCGAAGACATCTGGCACGGCTACATCCCGGTCGATACCCGTCTGCGCGACGCCAGCCGGGCGGGCGTCACGCCTTCGCAATTCGACGGCAAGAGCCGTGGCGTGCTGGCCTACCGCGCGCTGCTCAAGCACCTGCTCGCGCAGCAACTTGTTCCGCAGGTGGCCTGAGCATGATCCTTATTCGTGTAGGAGCTGCCGAAGGCTGCGATCTTTTGATCTGGCCTGTCAGTGCTCCTGAAAAGATCAAAAGATCGCAGCCTTCGGCAGCTCCTACAGGGAGTCGCGCATGAACCGGCCGGTGAAGCTGACTTCACGTCCGCAACAGGCCTTGCAGTCCTATCTGGAAGACCTGCTGCTCGACTTGCCCGAGGACTTGCCTGCGCCGGTCGAAGTACTGCCGCCAGTCGTCGAACAGGCGCAGCCTGAAGTGGTGGAAAGCACCGAGGCCATGGACGAGTTCCAGGCCGCGGTGCTGGAAGAGCAGGCCCGTGACGCGCAGAAATCCGTCGCTCCGATTGCCGCGCCTGCTGCTGCCCCCGTGGCCAAAGCACCGGTGGCGCTGATCGACGAACCGCGCGCGCCACTGTCGACACTGGCGCCGCTGCTGCAAACACAATTATTGACCGTGCCGGAATCCGAACCGGAGCCAGAACCCGCGCCGCAGATTGCTGAGCCGCAGGTGCTGGTCCCGCCGCTGGTGGAAGTGCACCTGCCGCCGAACAACCCGCCGCCACCGGTCGAGCCCGATGGCCGTCCGGCCTGGGCTGCCGAAGCCTTCGAATGCTTGCTGTTCGATGTTGCCGGGCTGACCCTGGCGGTGCCGCTGGTGTGCCTCGGCTCGATCTATTCGCTGGCCGGCCACGAGCTGACGCCGCTGTTTGGTCAGCCGGAGTGGTTCCTCGGGATTCTGCCGAGCCAGGCCGGCAATCTGAAAGTCTTGGACACCGCGCGTTGGGTCATGCCGGATCGTTACCGCGATGACTTCCGGCAGGGCCTGCAATACGTGATTTCGGTACAAGGTTACGAGTGGGGGCTGGCGGTGCATCAGGTCAGCCGCTCGTTGCGCCTGGACCCGAATGAAATCAAATGGAGAAGTCACCGGGGTCAGCGGCCATGGCTCGCCGGCACCGTGATCGAGCACATGTGTGCATTGCTTGACGTATCCGCACTGGCCGAGTTGATCGCCAGCGGCGGGGCAAAGCACTTGAGTGGCAACAAGCCGCTACATAAACCGACATAGCAGCCGACATAACAATCAGGCGATGGCATTTTCCAGTGCCACCACACAGAACACACACCGCCCGGGGCGGTTTTTTCGAGGGGTCAGGGTATGAGTAGTCAGGCGTCGAATGCAAAAGGTTCTGAAGATCCGATCCTGCAATGGGTGACCTTCAAACTGGATAACGAAACCTACGGCATCAACGTGATGCGCGTGCAGGAAGTGCTGCGCTACACCGAGATCGCGCCGGTGCCGGGTGCACCGAGCTACGTGCTGGGCATCATCAACCTGCGCGGCAACGTGGTCACCGTGATCGACACCCGTCAGCGCTTCGGCCTGCACAGCGGCGAGATCAGCGACAACACCCGTATCGTCATCATCGAAGCCGACAAGCAAGTCGTCGGCATCATGGTCGACAGCGTCGCCGAAGTGGTTTACCTGCGTCAGTCGGAAATCGAAACCGCGCCGAACGTCGGTAACGAAGAGTCGGCCAAGTTCATCCAGGGCGTGTGCAACAAGAACAACGAACTGCTGATTCTGGTCGAGCTGGACAAGATGATGAGCGAAGAAGAATGGTCGGAACTGGAGAGCATCTGATTTGATTCTCGAGGTTGCGGTAATTGTTCTGTTCCTGTTCTGGGCCGGTACGCTGGCGATGTTCGTCTCGTACATCAAGGCGCAGCGGGTGATCGCTGCGCAGCAGGCTCAGGGCGACGCGCTGCGTGATCAGCGCATCAAGGAACTGGCCAAACGCGTCGACGACTACCAGAACGGCAACGTGCGCATGGGCGAAGCCCTGCACGAGTTGCGCGCGGTGGTGAGCCCGTTGCCGGACAAGATCGTTGCACTGGAACAACGCGACCCGTCGAGCCTGTCATTCGCCCAGGCGGCTAAACTGGTGGGCATGGGCGCCAGCGTCGATGAACTGACTCAGTCTTGCGGCTTGACCCAGGCTGAGGCTGAGTTGATGCGCAAGTTGCACAAGGGCAGCTAGAAGCTTCAAGCTTCAAGCTTCAAGCTTCAAGCGGCAAGCTAGATCAAAAGATCGTTCCCACGCTCTGCGTGGGAACGCATCCTGGGACGCTCCGCGTTCCGCCTGTGAAATGTGACGCGGAGCGTCACGGGCGGCATTCCCACGCGGAGCGTGGGAACGATCAAATCAAAAGCGCTATTCGCGAGCAGGCTCGCTCCCACATTCGACCGTGATCAAATGTGGGAGCGAGCCTGCTCGCGAAGGCGTCTTTGAAACCTCAATAATCATCCCCGCGTGCGGTGATGTCCTTCTCGACCATCGGGGCGTTCGGGTCCTGTCCCTCGGGGAATTTGCCTTTCAGGTTCCAGGCAAACGCGATGATCTCGGCGATGGTGCGATAGAGCTCTTCGGGGATGCTGTCGCCCAGTTCCATCCGCGCCAGCAGGCGCACCAGTTCAGGGTTCTCGTAAATCGGCACTTCGTAATCGCGGGCGATGCGCAGGATTTCTTCGGCCAGTTCCTCGTCGCCCTTGGCGGTGAGGGTCGGGGCGTGGTTGCCGTCGTATTTAAGGGCGATGGCCTGGCGTGGGGCAGTGGAATCGTTCATGCGGTTTCGTCGACCCAGCGGTGTTCGAGGCGGGTTTGGTTGCCTTGCGGCGGCGTGCCGTGGTGGCAGTCGAGGTCGCCGACGTTGAGCCCGGAATCGAGCAGGCGCTGGCGCAAGGCAAACAGATTGTTTTCGATCAGGTCAGCGGTGTACGGACGCTCGGCCCACAGCTGACTGGACAGGCTGCCGGCGATCAGTTGCGCCTGAATCTGCATCGGCCCGAGCGGTTCCAGATCGAAGGCCAGATCGACGCGCCACAGTTGCTGCTTGGCTTCGCGCTCATCGCGGCGTTCATGCGGCTGCGGTTCCCGCTCCGGCGCTTCTTCACGCTGGAATTTGACCTGCAGCGGCACGATGTCCTGCAAATTGCGCATCGGGATTTCCAGCTGCCAGGTGCTGAGCAGGCGGCCATCGTCGGTGACGCCGGTCTGTTCCAGGCTCGACAACTGATGGCTTTGCAGGCGCGACACCGCTGCGGCGGCGAGGCGCAGCAGTTGTTCGAGATCACCTTCGCCTTCCAGTTTTGCCAGCAGTCGTTCGGGCAATGGGAAGCTGCTCGGCACCGGTTTGGCGCTGACCTGGCCGAGGGTGCCGAGGGCGTTCCGGACGAAACTCGGCAGCGCCTGCGCCAAGGTGTTGGCAGCGATGATCGCATTGAAATTGGTGTTGCTTGGCAGGCCCGGGGTCAGTTGCGCGATCAGTTTGAGCAGGTCGGCTTTCATGTCCGGGGCGAGAGTCGGATTCTGTCCGCCGAGCAATTTCGCTTCAAGGAACGCGCCGCTGTTGGCCAAGGCCAGCGCCACGCCTTTGGCGGTGCTCATTTGTTGCACGTCCGGCAGGCTGGCGAGCAACTTGTCGACCACCGCGCGCAGATCGGCCGAGGTCTGGTCAGTCGCCGGTGGCAGATTTTGCAACATCTTCAGCAGGCCATCGAGCGAGCCCTGACGACTTTGCTGACCGAGCAATTGCTGACTCACCGCCAGTTGTTCCTGACGGCTGCTCAGTGGCACGAATTTGAGGGTTTGCGCGTCCTGCACCTGCGCCGACAACAAGGTGCCGATGCGCAGCGGCTGCGGGCTGTCGACGGTCAATGTGCTGCCGCTCAATGCGGTGTTGAGCAGAGTGACCATCGAGCGAAATACCGCCGCTTGCCCCGGCGTCTGCGGCAGGGCTTGCGAGGTCACGACTTTGCCTTGCAGCAGGGTGCCGGCGGGCAATTGCGCGGTATCGATGCGGGTCAGGGTGGCGACGCTGCTGGCGATCGCTTGCTGTACGGTGATCGCCAGATTGCCGGCCGATGGCTGAGTGATCGCCAGGTTGGTGCCCTGTGGCAACGGCAGGTTGCTGCTGGCCTGCACGGTGGTCTGACGGCCGCTGTCGAGGGTCACTTTGAGCAACAATTCAAAGGTCTGATCGGCCTGCTTGAGCGACAACACCTCGGCCTTGGCGCTTTGCCCCGCGCCGATCAAGCCCTCCACCGGCGTCAGCAGCTTGAGCAGCTCACCCATCTGCGGGCGAGCGCTCGCCGGCACGGTGGGCGGCAGCGGAAGGATGTTCATTTCGCCTGTCATACGCGGACACAACCTGAGGAAATTGCGCTCTTGAGAGTAAGGCACGGCATGTATAATGCCGCGCGTCGTGCGCTTCGTTCAAAAAACCTGGCAATTGTTTGATCCAGCTCGCCAGATCGAGCAATCAAAGCATCTATGCTGCATCTCTTTAACGGCCGCTCCAGAGCCGACTTGAACCGTATAAGGCCCGTGATCCCTTGACCAGTCCTGTCCTGCAAACCGTTGCCCTGGCGTGTGAACGCGATCTGCGGCTGCTTTTCGAAAACCTCGAATTGCGCCTGGCCAGTGGCGACATGGTGCAGATCAGCGGCCCCAACGGCAGCGGCAAGACCAGTCTTTTACGTCTGCTCGCCGGTTTGATGCAACCCACCGATGGCCAGGTGCTGCTCAATGGTCAGCCGCTCAACGAACAACGCAGCGAACTGGCGCGAAACCTGTTGTGGATCGGCCACGCCGCTGGCATCAAGGATCTGCTCACTCCCGAAGAAAACCTGTCGTGGCTGTGCGCCTTGCATCATCCCGCCGAACGCGAGGCGATCTGGCAGGCGCTGGCAGCAGTAGGATTGCGCGGTTTCGAAGATGTTCCCTGCCACAGTCTTTCTGCCGGCCAACAGCGCCGCGTGGCACTGGCGCGGTTGTATCTGGACAGCCCGCCGTTGTGGATTCTCGACGAACCTTTCACCGCGCTGGACAAGCAGGGCGTCGCTCAGTTGGAAGAGCATCTGGCCGGCCACTGCGAACGCGGCGGCCTGGTGGTGCTGACCACCCACCACACCCTGAGCCGCATGCCGGCCGGTTATCGCGACATCGATCTGGGGAAATGGGCGGTATGAGCGTCTTCGGCCTGCTGCTTGCCCGCGAATCGCGACTGCTGTTCCGCCGCCCGGCGGAGCTGGCCAATCCGCTGATTTTCTTTGCCATCGTCATTGCCCTTTTCCCGCTGGCCGTCGGCCCGGAAACTCAAGTCTTGCAAAACCTGTCCCCGGGGTTAGTCTGGGTGGCGGCGTTGTTGGCGGTCCTGCTTTCGCTGGATGGATTGTTTCGCAGTGATTTTGAAGACGGCTCGCTGGAACAGTGGGTCCTTTCGTCGCACCCGCTGCCGCTTCTGGTCCTGGCCAAGGTGCTGGCACACTGGCTGTTCTCCGGTCTGGCACTGGTGCTGCTGTCGCCTTTGCTGGCGCTGATGCTCGGGTTGCCGGCCGCGTGCCTGCCGGTGCTGCTGCTGTCGTTGTTGCTGGGCACGCCAGTGTTGAGCCTGCTCGGTGCAGTCGGCGCGGCGCTGACGGTCGGCCTGAAGCGCGGCGGCCTGTTGCTGGCGCTGCTGATTCTGCCGTTGTACATCCCGGTGTTGATCCTTGGCAGCGGCGCGTTGCAAGCGGCGCTGCAAGGCATGCCGGCGACCGGATACCTGTTGTGGATGGCCAGCCTCACAGCGCTGGCGATCACCCTGACACCCTTTGCAATAGCCGCTGGCCTGAAGATCAGCGTCGGCGAATAATAATGAGGCCTGGTCAAAAATTGACCACTTCTTCCAGAAGAAAGGCATGACCCTCTGCCAGCTCGCGATGATGAGCGGCAACCGTGATGGAAACAGTATGAACTGGACCTGGTTTCACAAGCTCGGCTCGCCCAAGTGGTTCTACGGCATCAGCGGCAAGTTCCTGCCGTGCTTGAGCATTGCAGCGTTGCTGCTGATCGGCGTTGGCGTGGTCTGGGGTCTGGCCTTCGCGCCGCCGGATTACCAGCAAGGCAACAGCTTTCGCATCATCTATATCCACGTACCTGCAGCGATGCTCGCCCAGTCGATCTACGTAATGCTCGCCGTGTGCGGCGTGGTCGGGTTGGTGTGGAAGATGAAACTGGCCGATGTCGCCCTGCAATGCGCCGCACCGATCGGTGCGTGGATGACCGCCGTGGCGCTGGTTACCGGGGCGATCTGGGGCAAACCGACCTGGGGGTCGTGGTGGGTGTGGGATGCGCGCCTGACCTCGATGCTGATTCTGCTGTTTCTGTATTTCGGCGTGATCGCGCTGGGCAATGCCATCAGCAACCGCGACAGCGCCGCCAAGGCCTGCGCGGTGCTGGCGATTGTTGGCGTGATCAACATTCCGATCATCAAATACTCGGTTGAGTGGTGGAACACCCTGCACCAGGGCGCGACGTTCACCCTCACGGAAAAGCCGGCGATGCCAGCGGAAATGTGGCTGCCGCTGCTGCTGACGGTGCTGGGTTTCTACTGCTTCTTCGGCGCTGTGCTGTTGCTGCGCATGCGTCTGGAAGTACTCAAGCGCGAGGCCCGCGCCAGTTGGGTGAAGACCGAAGTGCAGCAGAGTCTGGAGGCGGTGCGATGAGTTTTGCTTCATTCGGCGATTTTCTCGCCATGGGCCATCACGGCCTGTATGTCTGGTCGGCCTACGGCATCTGTCTGGCGGTGCTGGCCCTCAACGTGGTGGCGCCGATTGCGGCGCGCAAGCGTTATCTGCAACAAGAGGCGCGTCGTCTGCGCCGGGAGAACGGCAAGTGAATGCGCTGCGCAAAAAACGTCTGATCATCATTCTGGCGATTCTGGTCGGAGTGGGCGCTGCTGTCGGCCTGGCCCTGAGCGCGTTGCAGGAAAACATCAATCTGTTTTACACACCGACGCAGATCGCCAACGGCGAAGCGCCGCAGGACACGCGCATCCGCGCCGGCGGCATGGTCGAGGCCGGTTCGCTGCAACGCTCCAAGGATTCGCTGGACGTCAAATTCGTCGTCACCGATTTCAACAAATCCGTGACCATCGCCTATCGCGGCATCCTCCCGGATCTGTTCCGCGAAGGGCAGGGCATTGTCGCCCTCGGCAAGCTCAACGCTGATGGCGTGGTGGTCGCCGATGAAGTGCTGGCCAAGCACGACGAGAAGTACATGCCGCCGGAAGTGACCAAAGCGCTGAAGGACAGCGGTCAATCCGCGCCGACGCCTGTGAAGGAGGGTTGATCGATGGCCGCCGCACTGTTTATTCCTGAGCTGGGCCATCTGGCGATGATCCTCGCGCTGTGTTTTGCACTGGTCCAAGCGCTGGTGCCGATGCTCGGCGCGTGGCGCGGTGACCGCTTGTGGATGAGCCTGGCGCAACCGGCGGCGTGGGGCCAGTTTGCCTTTCTGCTGTTTGCCTTCGGCTGCCTGACCTATGCGTTCATGACCGACGATTTCTCGGTCGGCTACGTGGCGATGAACTCCAACAGCGCGCTGCCGTGGTACTACAAATTCAGCGCGGTGTGGGGCGCCCACGAAGGTTCGCTGCTGCTGTGGGCGTTGATCCTCGGCGGCTGGACCTTCGCCGTGTCGGTGTTCTCCCGGCAGTTGCCGCAAGTCATGCTCGCCCGCGTCCTGGCGGTGATGGGCATGATCAGCACCGGGTTCCTGCTGTTCCTGATTCTTACCTCGAACCCGTTTTCGCGGATCCTGCCGCAGATTCCCGCCGACGGTCGCGACCTCAACCCGTTGCTGCAGGACATTGGCCTGATCGTGCATCCGCCAATGCTGTACATGGGTTACGTCGGTTTCTCTGTGGCCTTCGCATTTGCCATCGCCGCGCTGCTCGGCGGCCGTCTCGATGCGGCGTGGGCGCGCTGGTCGCGGCCATGGACCATCGTCGCCTGGGCCTTCCTCGGCATCGGCATCACCCTCGGTTCGTGGTGGGCGTACTACGAGCTCGGCTGGGGCGGCTGGTGGTTCTGGGACCCGGTGGAAAACGCCTCGTTCATGCCATGGCTGGTCGGCACCGCGTTGATTCACTCGCTGGCGGTCACCGAGAAACGCGGCGTGTTCAAGAGCTGGACGGTGTTGCTGGCGATCGCCGCGTTCTCGTTGAGCCTGCTCGGCACCTTCCTCGTACGCTCGGGCGTGCTGACTTCGGTGCATGCCTTCGCTTCGGATCCCGAGCGCGGTGTGTTCATCCTGATTTTCCTGCTGTTCGTGGTCGGCGGTTCGCTGACGCTGTTTGCGCTGCGTGCGCCGGTGGTGAAAAGTCAGGTTGGCTTCAATCTGTGGTCGCGTGAGACTTTGCTGCTGGGCAACAACCTGGTGCTGGTCGTGGCTGCATCGATGATCCTCCTTGGCACGTTATATCCGCTGATTCTTGATGCCATCAGCGGCGCCAAGCTCTCGGTCGGCCCGCCGTACTTCAATGCGCTGTTCATCCCGTTGATGGCGTTGCTGATGCTGGTGATGGCGATCGGTGTGATCGTGCGCTGGAAGGACACGCCAGTGAAATGGCTGGCGAGCATGCTCACTCCGGTGTTGCTCGGCAGCGTCGCATTGGCCGTGGTGGCCGGCGTGGCGTACGGCGATTTCAACTGGGCAGTGATCGCGACGTTCCTGCTGGCGGCGTGGGTGTTGCTCGCCGGCGTGCGCGATCTGTTCGACAAGACCCGGCACAAAGGCCTGATCAAAGGTTTGCCGACGCTGACCCGCAGTTATTGGGGCATGCAGATCGCCCACCTCGGCATCGCCGTGTGCGCGCTGGGCGTGGTGTTGTCGAGCCAGAACAGTGCCGAGCGCGACCTGCGTCTGGCGCCGGGCGAGTCGATGGACCTGGCCGGCTATCAATTTGTCTTCGAAGGCGCCAAGCATTTCGAAGGGCCGAATTTCACATCGGACAAAGGCACCATCCGCGTCATTCGTGACGGCGAGGAAATCAGCGTGCTGCACCCGGAAAAGCGTCTGTACACCGTGCAGAACTCGGTGATGACCGAAGCCGGCATCGATGCCGGTTTCACCCGCGATCTCTACGTCGCCCTCGGCGAGCCGCTGGATAACGGCGCCTGGGCCGTGCGCGTACACGTCAAACCGTTTGTGCGCTGGATCTGGTTCGGCGGCTTGCTCACCGGATTGGGTGGTTTGCTGGCAGCGCTGGATCGGCGTTATCGGGTCAAGGTGAAAAGCAAAGTGCGCGAAGCGCTGGGCATGACGGGAGCGGCGGCATGAGGCGTTGGTTGATGTTGTTGCCGTTGGCGATTTTCTTGCTGGTGGCGGTGTTTCTTTATCGTGGGCTGTATCTGGATCCGGCGGAGCTTCCGTCGGCGATGATCAACAAGCCGTTCCCGGAGTTTTCCCTGCCGAGTGTGCAGGGTGACAAGACGCTGACCAAGGCCGACATCCTCGGCAAACCGGCGCTGGTCAATGTCTGGGGCACCTGGTGCATTTCTTGCCGCGTAGAGCATCCGGTGCTGAACAAACTCGCCGAGCGCGGCGTGGTGATCTACGGCATCAACTACAAGGACACCAACGCTGATGCCTTGAAGTGGCTGGCGGAATTCCACAATCCATATGCGCTGGATATTCGTGACGACGAGGGTTCGCTGGGCTTGAATCTGGGTGTCTACGGCGCGCCGGAAACCTTCTTCATCGACGCCAAAGGCATCATCCGCGACAAGTTCGTCGGGGTGATCGACGAGCAGGTCTGGCGCGAAAAACTCGCGGCCAAGTATCAGGCGCTGGTCGATGAGGCCAAGCCATGAAGCGTTTTCTCGCAGCAGTGGTGTTGGGCTTGAGCCTGGCCGGTGTAGCCCACGCGGCCATCGACACCTACGAATTTGCCAAAGAGGGCGACCGCGAGCGTTTCCGCGAACTGACCAAGGAACTGCGCTGCCCCAAATGCCAGAACCAGGACATTGCCGACTCCAACGCGCCGATCGCCGCCGACCTGCGCAAGGAGATTTTCCGCATGCTCGGCGAGGGCAAGGACAATCAGCAGATCATCGACTTCATGGTCGATCGCTACGGTGATTTCGTCCGCTACAAACCGGCGCTCAATGCCAAAACCGCGCTGCTGTGGTTCGGCCCGGCCGGGCTGCTGCTCGGTGGTTTCGTGGTGATCGCGCTGATCGTGCGCAGGCGTCGCGGGCAGCGTGCCGAAACGCCGTCATCGCTGTCTGCCGAAGAACGTCAGCGTCTCGACCAACTGTTGGATAAAAACCAAGAATGATTGATTTCTGGCTCGCCGCAGGGCTGTTGCTTCTGGTCGCCCTGAGTTTTCTGCTGATCCCGGTACTGCGCGAACGCCGCGCCCAGCGGGAAGAAGATCGCACCGCGTTGAACGTCGCGCTGTACCAGGAACGGGTGGCCGAGCTGCAAGCGCAGCAGGCCGAGGGCGTGCTCGACGCCGCGCAACTGGACAGCGGCCGCGCGGAAGCTGCGCGTGAACTGCTCGCTGACACCGAAGGCGCCGCCGCGCCGCGTGTCTCGCGTCTGGGTAAACCGTTGCCGCTGCTGGCCGCTGTGCTGGTACCGGTGCTGGGCCTCGGTCTGTACCTGCATTTCGGCGCCGCCGACAGGGTCGAACTGACCCGCGAATTCGCTCAGGCACCGCAGTCGATGGAAGAGATGACCCAGCGTCTGGAACGTGCGGTCGCCGCACAACCGGATTCCGCTGAAGGTCTGTATTTCCTCGGCCGTACCTACATGGCTCAGGACCGCCCGGCAGACGCGGCGAAGATGTTCGAACGCGCCGCCAACCTCGCCGGTCGCCAGCCGGAGCTGCTCGGCCAGTGGGCGCAGGCGCAGTATTTTGCTGACGGTAAAAAGTGGTCGGAGCAGATTCAGAAACTGACCGACGAAGCGCTGAAGGCCGATCCGAAGGAAGTCACCAGCCTCGGCCTGCTCGGCATCGCTGCGTTCGAAGGCGAGCGTTATCAGGAGGCCATCGACTACTGGAATCGCCTGCTCGCGCAACTGCCCCCGGATGACAACTCTCGCGCTGCGCTGCAAGGCGGCATCGAGCGTGCCGCCGAACGGCTGAAGGCAAGCGGTGGCCAGATTGCTCAGGCGCCGGCGCCGAAAGCTGCGTTACTGAAAGTCAGCGTGGATCTGGCCAGCGAACTCAAAGGCAAGGTGCAACCGGGCGACAGCGTGTTCATCTTCGCCCGCGCCACTTCAGGCCCACCGGCGCCGCTGGCGGCCAAACGCCTGACCGTGGCTGACCTGCCGGTGACCGTCGAACTGGGCGATGCCGACGCAATGATGCCGCAGTTGAAACTGTCCAACTTCCCTGAAGTCCAACTGGTTGCGCGCATCTCACGGGCCGGTCAACCGACCTCCGGTGAGTGGATCGGTCGCAGCGGCCCGCTGGCCAGCAGCACCACCGCGCCACAAAAACTGACTATCGACAGCCCGGACAAATAACCGGATCCAACAGGAAAGCACCGCCATGCACACCATCGCCCGCATCACAGTCCTCACACTGGCCCTGGGCTTGAGTGCATGTGCGGTACAACGCCCGGAACCGACCACCAGCCTGCCGCCGATCCCGCCGTCTCAGCCAAGCCCAACCCCGTCGACCTCGCCAAGCCCCGGCAAGAGCATCCCGGCCAAACCCGCCAAGCCCGTGCCCCGCACCTCGGCCAGCTTCGCCCCGCCACCGGGCGGCAACAGCCACTGGGACCAGAAGCTCGGCGTCTACGTGCTCGACGACCAGACCAACACCTTCTACCGCCAGCGCACCTACTACCGCTGGAACAACGGCTGGAGCCGCTCGGTCAGCCCCAACGGCCCGTGGGAAGACACCAACATCCATGGCGTCCCGCCGGGGTTGGGCAAGAAGTTCGGGCAGTGATGAGAAACGGCGATCTTGGGATCGTCGTTTTTTCGTTTGTGGGGTATTGGAGTGCGGCGCAAACCTGTAAGAGCGAGCCTGCTCGCGAAGGCGTCGGGTCAGTCAAATCAGCTGAGACTGAAACTCCGCTATCGCGAGCAGGCTCCCTCCTGCAGTAGTTTTCGGCGATGCCCTATTCCGCGTCCGCCAAGAACCTGTGGGAGCGAGCTTGCTCGCGAAAGCGTCAGGGCAGTCAAATTATCTGTAACTGAAACACCGCTTTCGCGAGCAGGCTCGCTCCCACACTGGTTTTGTGTATCGCAGTGATTCGCAGGTCACCCAAAACCTGTGGGAGCGAGCCTGCTCGCGAAGCTTTTGACGCCTTTAAGCCGTGGCCAATGAAGCGCGTCGTGAAGTGCTCAAAAACCGCAGCAACGCCAACAGCGGAAAGACGCTGCCGACAATCACGATCCACAACCAGCCGCCATGCTCGTACACCGCGCTGGCCACCGAGGAGCCGAAGGCGCCGCCGATAAAGATGCTGGTCATGTACAGCGCGTTCAAACGGCCACGACTTTTCGCGTCCAGCGAGTACACCGCGCGTTGCCCCAGGACCATGTTCATCTGCACGCAGAAGTCCAGCACCACGCCGGTCACGGCCAGGCCGATGACGCTATAGGCCGGGTGGATGAAGGCGGGCAGGAAGCTCAGGCTGGCGAAGAGCATGGCCAGCAGCGAGGCGATGCGTGTGTGACCGGCATCAGCGAGGCGGCCGCTGATTGGCGCGGCGATGGCACCGATGGCGCCCACCAGAGCGAAGATCGCGATCTCGCTTTGCGACAGGCCATGGTTGCGTGCAAGTTCCAGTGGCACGGCGGTCCAGAACAGGCTGAACGTGGCAAACATGCAACCCTGGTAAATGGCCCGCTGACGCAGCACCGGTTGCTGGCGCAGCAGTGTCCACAGCGAGCCGATCAACTGGCCATAAGTAGCGCTGTGATCCGGCTGGCGCTTGGGCACGGTCAGTGCCAGCACCACGCTGATTGCCGCCATCAACGCCGCGGCGATCATGAACATGGCGCGCCAGCCGAGGTGATCGGCGACCACGCTCGACACCGGTCGCGCCAACAGAATACCCAGCAGCAAACCGCCCATGATCCCGCCCACCACCCGGCCACGGGACTCTTCCGGCGCCAGATGCGCCGCCAGCGGAATCAGGATCTGCACCGACACCGAGCTGAAGCCAACCAGCAGCGAGATCAGCAGGAACACGTTCGGCTGTTCAGTGAACGCGGCGCCAAGCAGACTGGCGATCGCCACGACCGTGGTGATGATCATCAGCCGCCGGTTTTCCAGCAGATCCCCCAATGGCACCAGAAAGAACAGGCCCAACGCATAGCCGATCTGCGTCAGCGAGACGATGAAACTGGCCATGGTGTCGGAGAGGCCGATGTCCGGCGCGATCAGGCCGATGATCGGTTGTGCGTAGTAGATGTTGGCAACAATGGCGCCGCAGCAAAACGCGAACAGCAGGACCATGCCTCGGGTCATTGCGTGAGGAGTGGTGGTCATAGGGAATCTCGGGTCGGGCACAGGAAAGGGCTGAGGCTAATGGACAATGTGGACTGGCAGAAGACGTTTTCGGATGATAACTGTTATTACGCCGTGTAATGACCGGTATTCCCACGCAACAAAAAGGCGACCCGGTGGGTCGCCTTTTGATTTTTCAGATCAAGCCTTACTGCCCGCTATAAATCTGATCAAACACGCCACCATCATTGAAGTGGGTTTTCTGCACCGTGCGCCAGTCACCAAAGGTCTTCTCCACCGAAAGGAAATCGACTTTCGGGAAACGGTCGGTGTACTTCGCCAGCACCGCCGGGTCACGCGGACGCAGGTAGTTGGCCGCCGCAATTTCCTGACCTTCCGGCGACCACAGGTACTTCAGATACTCATCAGCCGCAGCGCGCGAGCCCTTCTTGTCGACCACTTTGTCGACCACCGAAACCGGTGGCTCGGCTTCTGCGGAGACGCTTGGGTAGATAACTTCGAACTGATCGCGACCGAACTCGCGGGCGATCATTTCCGCTTCGTTTTCGAAGGTCACCAGTACGTCGCCGATCTGGTTGGTCATGAACGTGGTGGTGGCGGCGCGGCCACCGGTGTCGAGTACCGGTGCCTGCTTGAACAGCTTGCCGACGAAGTCCTTGGCCTTGTTCTCGTCGCCGCCGTTTTTCAGCACGTAGCCCCAGGCCGACAGGTAGGTGTAGCGGCCATTACCCGAAGTTTTCGGGTTGGGCACGATCACCTGTACGCCGTCCTTGAGCAGATCCGGCCAGTCTTTCAAAGCTTTCGGGTTGCCCTTGCGGACGATGAACACCGTCGCCGAGGTAAACGGCGCGCTGTTGTTCGGCAGGCGCGTGACCCAATTGTCCGGGACCAGTTTGCCGTTGTCGGCGAGGGCATTGATGTCGGTGGCCATGTTCATGGTGATGACGTCAGCCGGCAGGCCGTCGATCACCGAACGCGCCTGCTTGCTCGAGCCGCCGAAGGACATCTGCACGGTGATGTTTTCGTTGTGCTCGGCTTGCCAGTGCTTCTGGAACGCAGTGTTATAGTCCTTGTAGAAATCGCGCATCACGTCGTAGGAAACGTTAAGCAGCGTCGGTGCAGCCTGAGCGATGTTGGCCAATGCCAAGCCGGCGGCGAGAAGTGAGGCGCCAAAGAGTTTTTTCACTGCGCATTCCTTGTTCTGTGGGGTGTCGTGTCAAAAATGAGGCGATTTGCCAGCGACTATAACGGGCCTCGCATAGTCGCTTAAAGATTAAAAAGCTCTGTGCTTATTCCACTTTCTTGAACAGCTGACTGCCGCAGCGCGAACAGAACGCTGCGCTCTGTTCATGGTTCTTTTTCTGACAGCCCGGGCAGTCATGTTGCAGCTGTTCGCCGCGCATGGCATTGGCCAGCTCTGCGGTGAAAATCCCTGTGGGCACGGCGATGATCGAGTAACCGGTGATCATCACCAGCGAGGAAATCACCTGGCCCAGCGGCGTCTTAGGCACGATGTCGCCGAAGCCGACAGTGGTCAAGGTCACGATCGCCCAATAGATGCCCTTGGGAATACTCGTGAAACCATGCTCCGGGCCTTCGATCACGTACATCAGCGTGCCGAACACCGTCACCAGCGTGCACACGCTGACCAGAAACACGACGATTTTCTGCTTGCTGCCGCGCAGCGCCGACATCAGATAGTTGGCTTGCTTGAGATACGGGCTGAGCTTGAGCACGCGGAAAATCCGCAGCATCCGAATGATGCGGATGATCAGCAGATACTGCGCATCGCTGTAATACAGCGCGAGAATGCCCGGCACGATCGCCAGCAGATCCACCAGGCCATAAAAGCTGAAGGCATAACGCAGTGGCTTGGGCGAGCAGTACAGACGCAGGATGTATTCGCCGAGGAAAATCGCCGTGAAGCCCCATTCGATATAGGCCAGAACGTCGGCGTAATTACGGTGAATGCTGTCGATACTGTCGAGCATCACGATCACCAGACTGGCGAGGATGATCACCAGCAGGATGCCGTCGAAGCGACGCCCGGCCGGGGTGTCGCTCTGGAAAATCATGACGTAAAGCCGTTCGCGCCAATTGTTGCTGCTGTCCATGGATAACGCCTGAATCGAAGATCAGCGCAGCCTAGGGTGATTCTCCTCGTGAGCGCAAGACTCATGCGCAAGCGACGCTTTGCCAAGCATTTGAATGCCGGCACGAATCAACCAGCAGGCGAGGATGAACGGCGCGGTCAGCGTCACCAATCCAAGGGCAGCAAACAGCGGCGTCACCAGCAGCGCCAGGGCAATGGCGAGCAGCGGCAGCCACGGATGTTGCCGTTGCGCGCTGAAGGCGAGGGCGGCGAGTACGGCGTTGTAGCCACCGAGCCCAAGCAGCGCGGCGGACGTTTCGTGGTGCAGCAGACTCGAGCCCAGGCCGATCGCCGACGCCAGCAGCGCCCAGCAGAACGCGCGGCGATCGGCGAGCAGCAAACCGCTGGCGATCAACGCCCCGGCCAATGGATGGTCGAGAAACATCACCTGGCCGAATCCGCGCAGTTCAGCGGCCAGCAGATTTGTCGTGTTCAGGTCGACCGATGCCATCGGCGTGGACGGTTCGGCGAACACCAGCAGCACCCAGCTGAGCGCCACGAACGGCGAGGTATACGCCGGTATGGCGCGACTGCGGTACACGTGTTTGAGCCATTGCTGAGTGAGCATCGCGCTCAAGCCGCCTGCTGCAAGAATCAACGGCGGCAGCAGTGGCGACCATGGGAAATACAGGCTCAGCAGCAGGCCAAGCAGCACGCCGTTGTAGCTGAACAGCCCGGCCTGACGATCGGCCTTGGCGTAGTTGCGCCGCTGCGCGGTGAGCAGACCGGCGACGCCACCGAGCAGCGCCCCGGCGAACAGCACCGGCGCGGTCAGCAGAATCGCCAACAGACACAGCAGGCCGCACAGCGGATGACGCTGAAAGAAAATCTGACTGAAACCGTTGAGCAAAGCCTCGGCCCAGTCGGGGCAGTGGGTGTTGAAGTGATTGGCAGGCATGGCAGTTCTGAAAGTCAGGGAAACCGAGGCGCCTGCTTCGCGAGCAAGCTCGCTCCCACATGGATCTGCGTCCAGTCATTGAGTTTGTGGTGCACACAAATCAACTGTGGGAGCGAGCCTGCTCGCGAAGAGGCCGGTACAGGCGCTAAATCAACGTTTCGATCCGCAGCGAATTGGTCGACCCCGGCTGCCCGAACGGCACGCCAGCGGTGATCAGCAGCGTGTCGCCACGCTCGGCCATGCCTTGCGCCTGAGCAATCTCCAGTGCGGTCGAGCAGACTTCGTCGACCTGACGCAGGCGATCGTTGACCACCGAATGAATGCCCCACGCCACGCTCAAGCGCCGCGCCGTTTGCAGGTTCGGCGTCAGATTGAGGATCGGTGCTTTCGGCCGTTCCCGCGATGCGCGCAACGTCGAGGCGCCGGACTCGCTGTAATTGACCAGCACCGCCACCGGCAGCACGTTGCTGATCCGGCGGATCGCACAGCTGATCGCATCGGAAACCGTCGCCTCGGCTTTCGGTCGACTGACGTCGAGCTGGGTCTGATAATCCGGGCCGTTCTCAACCTGACGGATGATCTTGCTCATCATCTGCACGGCTTCCAGCGGGTACTCACCGGACGCGGTCTCCGCCGAGAGCATCACCGCATCGGCGCCTTCGGCCACGGCGTTGGCGACGTCAGTCACCTCGGCACGGGTTGGGGCAGGGGAGAAACGCATTGACTCGAGCATCTGCGTCGCCACCACCACCGGTTTGCCCAGCGCACGGCAGGTGGTGATGATGTTTTTCTGAATCTGCGGCACGCTTTCCGCCGGCACTTCCACACCAAGATCACCGCGAGCGACCATGATTGCGTCGCTCAACTCAGCAATCTCTCGCAGTTGCTCGACCGCCGAGGGCTTCTCGATTTTCGCCATCAGGAATGCCTTGTCGCCGATCAACGCGCGGGCTTCGACAATGTCCTGCGGGCGCTGTACGAACGACAGCGCGACCCAGTCCACACCCAATTCCAGGCCGAAGCTCAGATCGCGGCGATCCTTGGCGGTCAGCGGGCTCAGGTCGAGCACCGCTTGCGGCACGTTCACACCTTTGCGATCAGACAGTTCGCCGCCGTTGAGCACGGTGGTGTCGATCGCATCGTTGTACTTGGTGACCACGCGCAGACGCAGCTTGCCGTCGTCGAGCAGCAGGTCCATGCCCGCTTCCAGCGCGGCAATGATCTCCGGATGCGGCAGGTTGACCCGGCGCTCATCGCCCGCTGTCGTATCAAGATCCAAGCGGAACGCCTGACCGCGATGCAACTGCACCTTGCCGTCAGCGAACTTGCCGACGCGCAGTTTCGGCCCCTGCAGATCCATCAGAATGCCCAGCGGGTAGTTGAGCTGGCGCTCGACTTCGCGGATCCATTGATAGCGCTTGGCGTGGTCGGCGTGATCACCGTGGCTGAAGTTCAGGCGGAAGATATTCACCCCGGCCTCGACCAGCTCGCGGATGTCGTTGATACCGTCGACGGCGGGGCCGAGGGTGGCGAGGATTTTGACCTTTTTATCAGGCGTCATGATTTGCAGTTCTCAAGGATCAGAATGGCGCGGAAGTCGTTGACGTTGGTGCGGGTCGGCTCGGTGACGATCAGCGCATCGAGCGCCTGAAAGTAGCCGTAGCCGTTGTTTTTATCCAGCTCGTCGCTGGCGCTCAGCCCCAGTGCGGCGGCGCGGGCGTAGCTGTCCGGGGTCATGATTGCGCCGGCGTTGTCTTCCGAGCCGTCGATGCCATCGGTGTCGCCCGCCAGCGCGTAGACGCCGGGCTGGCCCTTGAGGCTGTCGGTCAGGCTGAGGAGGAATTCGGCGTTGCGTCCGCCACGGCCATTGCCGCGCACGGTTACCGTTGTTTCACCGCCGGAGAGAATCACGCAGGGCGCCGCCAGTGGCTGGCCGTGGTGGATGATCTGTCGGGCGATGCCGGCGTGGACTTTCGCCACTTCACGGGATTCGCCTTCGAGGTCGCCGAGAATCAAGGTGCTGAAACCGGCCTGCCGGCATTTCACCGCCGCCGCGTCCAGCGACTGCTGCGGGCGGGCGATCAACTGGAAATGACTGCGCGCCAGGCTTGGGTCGCCGGGTTTGACCGTCTCCGATTCCGGACTTTGCAGCCAGGTGCGCACGGAGGCAGGAATGTCGATGCCGTAGCGCTTGATGATCGCCAGCGCCTCGGCCGAAGTGCTCGGGTCGGCCACGGTCGGGCCGGATGCAATGACGGTGGCGAGGTCGCCCGGCACATCGGAAATCGCGTAGGTGTAAATCGTCGCCGGCCAGCAGGCCTTGCCGAGGCGGCCGCCCTTGATCGCCGAGAGGTGCTTGCGCACGCAGTTCATCTCGCCGATGGTCGCGCCGGATTTGAGCAGGGCTTTGTTGATCGCCTGCTTGTCGGCAAGGGTGATGCCGTCGGCTGGCAGGGCGAGCAGGGCAGAGCCGCCGCCGGAGAGCAGAAAGATCACGCGGTCGTCTTCAGTCAGGTTGCTGACCAGTTCCAGCACGCGTTTGGCCACGGCCAGACCCGCCGCATCCGGCACCGGGTGTGCGGCTTCGACCACTTCGATTTTTTCGCACGGAGCGCCGTGGCCGTAGCGGGTCACCACCAGGCCGGTGACTTCACCCTCCCAGCAGCGCTCGACCACTTGCGCCATGGCAGCAGCGGCTTTGCCGGCGCCGATGACGATCACCCGCCCCGTACGATCAGCAGGCAAATGGGCTTCAAGGACTTGGTTCGGATGGGCCGCGTCGATGGCTGTGGCAAACAGCTCGCGCAGCAGTTGTTGCGGATCGACCGACATGGCGGGCTCCCGGAATTCTTGTTATTCGAAAGGGCAACTCGGAACCCTTGTGGGAGCGAGCCTGCTCGCGAACGCGGTATGTCAGCCAACATGGATGTTGAATGTGAAGCCGCTTTCGCGAGCAGGCTCGCTCCCACAGGGTTTTGTGCAGGCTTTATTTATTGTCGCGAATCGAGAAATTGGCCATGTGCTCAAGGCCCTTGATCAGCGCCGAGTGGTCCCAGTTGCTGCCACCGATGGCCGCGCAGGTGCTGAATACCTGCTGGGCATTGGCGGTGTTGGGCAGGTTGATGTTCAGTTCCTTGGCGCCTTGCAGGGCCAGGTTCAGGTCCTTCTGGTGCAGGCTGATGCGGAAGCCTGGGTCGAAGGTGCCCTTGATCATGCGCTCGCCGTGCACTTCGAGGATCTTCGAAGAAGCGAAACCGCCCATCAGCGCTTCACGCACCTTGGCCGGATCGGCACCGTTTTTCGAGGCGAACAGCAGGGCTTCGGCTACGGCCTGGATGTTCAGCGCGACGATGATCTGGTTCGCCACTTTGGCGGTCTGGCCGTCGCCATTGCCGCCGACCAGGGTGATGTTCTTGCCCATGGCCTGGAACAGCGGCAGGGCGCGTTCGAAGGCATCGGCGTCGCCACCGACCATGATGCTCAGGGTGGCGGCCTTGGCGCCGACTTCACCGCCGGACACTGGCGCGTCGAGGTACTGCGCGCCTTTTTCGTTGATCTTGGCGGCGAAGGCTTTGGTCGCGGTCGGCGAAATCGAACTCATGTCGATGACTACTTTGCCTTTACCGATACCGGCCGCAACACCGTCGGCGCGGAACAGCACGTCGTCGACTTGCGGGGTGTCCGGAACCATGACGATGATGAATTCGGCTTCCTGCGCTACTTCACGCGGGTTGGCCAGGGCGACGGCGCCAGCGGCGACCAGATCGGCCGGGGCGGCGTCGTGGTGTTGCGACAGGAACAGGCTGTGACCGGCTTTCTGCAGGTTCGCCGCCATTGGGTGGCCCATGATGCCGGTGCCGATGAATCCGATTTTAGCCATGAGAAAATCCTCTTGTTTTTGTCGTGCTCAAGCAAATAGGGGAGCTGCTTTACATGTGGGAGCGAGCCTGCTCGCGAATGCGGTGGAACATTCAATATCCGTGTTGACTGAACCACCGCATTCGCGAGCAGGCTCGCTCCCACAGGGGATTTGCTGTGTTTCTTAGATTGCGTTGTGTGATTTCAACCAGCCCAGGCCCGCTTCGGTGGTGGTCAGCGGTTTGTACTCGCAACCGACCCAACCCTGATAGCCGATGCGATCAAGGTGTTCGAACAGGAAGCGGTAGTTGATCTCACCGGTGCCCGGCTCGTTGCGCCCCGGGTTGTCCGCGAGTTGCACGTGGTTGATCTCGCCCAGGTGCGATTGCAGGGTGCGGGCCAGATCGCCTTCCATGATTTGCATGTGGTAGATGTCGTATTGCAGGAACAGATTGGCGCTGCCGACCTGCTCGCGAATCGACAGGGCTTGCGCCGTGTTGTTCAGGTAGAAACCGGGAATGTCGCGGGTGTTGATCGCTTCCATCACCAGTTTGATGCCCACCGCTTGCAGCTTGTCGGCGGCATATTTGAGGTTGGCGACGAAGGTCTTTTCCACGGTGGCATCGTCAACGCCTTGCGGGCGGATACCGGCCAGGCAGTTGACCTGGGTGTTGCCCAGCACTTGTGCGTAAGCGATCGCCAGATCGACCCCGGCGCGGAACTCTTCGACCCGATCCGGCAGGCAGGCAATACCGCGCTCGCCCTTGGCCCAGTCACCGGCCGGCAGGTTGAACAGCACTTGGGTCAGGCCGTTGGCCTCGAGTTTTGCCTTGATTTCAGCCGAGCTGAAGTCGTACGGGAACAGGTATTCCACGCCACTGAAACCGGCCTTGGCGGCGGCGTCGAAACGGGCAAGGAAATCCTGTTCGGTGAACAGCATGGACAGGTTGGCTGCGAAACGCGGCATGGTGGTCTCCCGTAAATCTTGTGAGGTCCCCTGTGGGAGCGAGCTGTGGCGAGGGGATTTATCCCCGTTCGGCTGCGAAGCAGTCGTAAACCATTGTATGCGGTGTACCTGATACGCCGCGGTTTCAGGTTTTGAGGCCGCTTCGCGCCCTAACGGGGATAAATCCCCTCACCACACAGGCTCGCTCCCGCAGGGAGAGCGGTCAGCAGTTAATCAAGCAACGAAATCGCCGTCGGCGCGTCATTGCCGACCAGTGCCAGGTCTTCGAACTCGTTGACCGCGTTGATCTCGGTACCCATGGAGATGTTGGTCACACGCTCCAGAATGATCTCGACGATCACCGGCACTTTGAATTCTTCGATCATCTGTTCGGCCTTGCGCAGGGCAGGGGCGATTTCCGACGGTTCGAACACACGCAGCGCTTTACAGCCGAGGCCTTCGGCGACTGCGATGTGGTCAACCCCGTAACCGTTGAGTTCCGGCGCATTCAGGTTATCGAAGGACAGTTGCACGCAGTAGTCCATTTCGAACCCGCGCTGGGCTTGACGGATCAGGCCCAGGTACGAGTTGTTCACCACGACGTGGATGTACGGCAGTTTGAACTGAGCGCCGACCGCCAGTTCTTCGATCATGAACTGGAAATCATAGTCCCCCGACAGGGCCACGACTTTGCGGTTCGGATCGGCCTTCACCACGCCCAGCGCCGCCGGAATGGTCCAGCCCAACGGGCCGGCCTGACCGCAGTTGATCCAGTGACGCGGCTTGTAGACGTGCAGGAACTGCGCGCCGGCAATCTGCGACAGACCAATGGTGCTGACGTAGCAGGTGTCCTTGCCGAACACCTGGTTCATTTCTTCATAAACGCGCTGCGGCTTGACCGGCACGTTGTCGAAGTGGGTCTTGCGATGCAGGCTGGCCTTGCGCTGCTGGCAATCCTGCAGCCAGGCGCTGCGGTTTTTCAGCTTGCCGGCGGCTTGCCATTCACGGGCGACTTCAATGAACACGGTCAGTGCTGCGGCGGCGTCGGAAACGATGCCCAGATCCGGGGTGAACACACGGCCGATCTGCGTGCCTTCGATGTCGACGTGAATGAACTTGCGACCTTCGGTGTACACGTCAACCGAACCGGTGTGACGGTTGGCCCAACGGTTACCAATGCCCAGCACCACGTCGGATTTCAGCATGGTGGCGTTGCCGTAACGGTGCGAAGTCTGCAGACCGACCATGCCGACCATCAGCGGGTGGTCGTCAGGGATGGTGCCCCAGCCCATCAGCGTCGGGATGACCGGGATGCCGGTCAGCTCGGCGAACTCGACCAGCAGATCGCTGGCGTCGGCATTGATGATGCCACCACCGGCGACCAGCAATGGACGCTCGGCCTTATCCAGCAAGGCCAGAGCCTTCTCGACCTGTACGCGGGTTGCGGTCGGCTTGGCCAATGGCAGCGGTTGGTAAGCGTCGATGTCGAATTCGATCTCGGCCATCTGCACGTCGAATGGCAGGTCGATCAGCACTGGGCCTGGACGGCCGGAGCGCATTTCATAGAAGGCTTTCTGGAACGCGTAAGGCACCTGGCCCGGCTCCAGAACCGTGGTTGCCCACTTGGTCACTGGCTTGACGATGCTGGTGATGTCGACAGCCTGGAAATCTTCCTTGTGCATACGGGCGCGGGGTGCCTGACCGGTGATGCAGAGGATTGGAATCGAGTCGGCCGAGGCGCTGTAGAGCCCGGTGACCATGTCGGTACCGGCAGGGCCGGACGTGCCGATGCACACGCCGATGTTGCCGGCCTTGGTGCGGGTGTAGCCCTCGGCCATGTGCGAGGCGCCTTCAACGTGGCGAGCAAGGACGTGATCGATGCCACCTACCTTCTGCAAGGCGGAGTACAGCGGGTTGATCGCTGCGCCCGGGATGCCAAAAGCGGTATCAACCCCTTCACGGCGCATCACCAGAACGGCGGCTTCGATTGCTCTCATTTTGCTCATGGTTTTGTGCCTCTTTACGTTTTGTAATTGTATACAAGTGGCTTTGCGCAGAGTGTATTCACGGCGGACGGCGCAGGTCAATCCATTTTCTCAAGCGCCTGTTTCATTCGTCGGAAGCCCGCTGTGCTGTGGCTTTTCGTCGCATGTGGCGCTTTTCGAGAATTATTGTATACAAAAATATAACTCATTGTGTTCTATTTGTGTCACCGGACTGCGGCACAAACGCGCAGTCCCACGACTTTCCCTATAACAAAATGAGGACGGCACCATGAGCGCTTTAACCTTGAAAGTCGCAGTCAACCTGGTCAGCGAAGCCATCAACGCAGGACGCGGTATCAACGCCGCACCGCTGACCATCGCGGTACTCGATACCGGCGGCCACCTGATCGCCCTGCAACGCGAAGACGGCGCCAGCCTGCTGCGCCCCGACATCGCCATCGGCAAAGCCTGGGGCGCCATCGCTTTGGGTAAAGGCTCCCGCCTGCTCGCTCAGGACGCCCAACAACGCCCGGCGTTTTTTTCTTCGTTGAACAGCATGGGGCAGGGCAGCGTTGTGCCGGCACCGGGTGGGGTGTTGATTCGAAATCAGGCGGGTGAAGTGCTGGGCGCGATCGGGATCAGTGGGGATTTGTCGGATGTGGATGAGCAGGTGGCGATCAGAGCGGTGGAAGCGCTGGATTTGAGGGCGGATGGTGGGGTGGTTGGTTGAATGTCAGTGTCTGAATAACCGCTTTCGCGAGCAGGCTCGCTCCCACATTGAGTTTGGGTTGGACACAAAATGTTCGAGTGTTCGAAAGCCCCTGTGGGAGCGAGCCTGCTCGCGAATACGATCTGCGCTACACATCTTGCTAAAAGTCTGACGCTCTCTTCGCCATCTCCACGGCTAGCCTTTTCATGATCAACATATGAAAAGGCAACGGAATGCCGGGTTTATCTGCTTCACATCGCTTGCGCATCGGACGCTATTCAGAACACAACCGCATTTACCTTCTGACCGCCAATACCGCCGGGAGAGAACCCGTATTCAGCGATTTCTTCCTTGGCAGAATGCTTGTAAGCCAATTCCGGGCAGCTGAGGAAACGGGATTGGCCAATTCTCTGGCTTGGGTCGTAATGCCAGATCATTTTCACTGGCTGATTGAATTGAAGAGTGGCTCGCTCGGCGAATTGATGCAGCGAACCAAATCCCTCAGCACCAAAGCGGTAAAGCTTTCGACCGGCCGAAAGACCAGCCTTTGGCAACCTGGCTTCCATGACCGCGCACTGCGTAAAGAGGAGAATCTGGTGAAGATGGCGCGGTATGTCATTGCCAACCCATTGCGGGCAGGACTGGTCAAAAGCCTTGGCGACTATCCGTTGTGGGATTCGATCTGGTTATGAGTTGAGGTCTGCGGTGCGGCTATTCGCGAGCAGGCTCGCTCCCACAGGAGAATGCATTCCAAATGTGGGAGCGAGCCTGCTCGCGAAGCGGTTCCCCCGATCTCACCGATCCGGCTCACACCCCTTCAACACCAACCGGATAATCGTCTGCGCCGCCGCTTCATAATCGGCTTCATCAAGCTTGTCCTTCCCGGTCACTGCGGAAATCTGCCAGTCGAAGTCGGCGTAGGTCTGGGTCGCGGCCCAGATGCTGAACATCAGGTGGTTGGGGTCGATCGGGGCGATCTGGCCGCGGTCGATCCAGCTCTGGATGCAGGCGATGTTGTGCTTGGCCTGGGCATTTAGCTGCTCGACCAGGTCGGCGCTCAGGTGCGGGGCGCCGTGCATGATTTCGCTGGCGAACACTTTGGAGGCGTAGGGCAGGTCGCGGGAGATGCGGATCTTCGAGCGGATGTAGCCGCTCAGCACCTCGCTCGGCACGCCGTCCGGGTTGAACGGGGTCGAGGCCTGCAGAATCGGCTCGATGATGCTTTCCAGCACCTCGCGGTAGAGGTTTTCCTTGGATTTGAAGTAGTAGTAGACGTTGGGCTTGGGCAATCCCGCCTTGGCGGCGATGTCGCTGGTTTTGGTCGCCGCGAAGCCCTTGTCGGCAAACTCTTCGCTGGCGGCGCGCAGGATCAGTTCTTTGTTACGCTCGCGGATTGTGCTCATAAACCCGGTGGTTCCTTGCCTGTTCTGGCGGTGGCGCATGGTAGCACCGGCCTTGAGCGGCGCTCAACAATGCAGCCTGTGGCCGGCGGTCGCGTTATGCTTGGCAACATTCATACACAGAAGGAAACAGGATTCATGGCAGGAAGCAGTTTGCTGGTGCTGATCGATGACATCGCCACCGTTCTGGATGACGTTGCATTGATGACCAAGATGGCCGCGAAGAAGACCGCCGGGGTGCTCGGTGATGATCTGGCGCTCAATGCCCAGCAGGTTTCGGGCGTGCGCGCCGAGCGGGAAATTCCCGTGGTCTGGGCGGTGGCCAAGGGCTCGTTCGTCAACAAGCTGATCCTCGTGCCGTCGGCATTGGCGATCAGCGCTTTCGTACCGTGGCTGGTGACACCACTGTTGATGGTCGGCGGCGCGTACCTGTGCTTCGAGGGTTTCGAGAAGCTCGCGCACAAATTTCTGCACAGCAAAGAGGAAGACGAGGCAGAGCACACGCAGTTGACCGAAGCAGTGGCCGATCCGGCGACCGATCTGGTGGCGTTCGAGAAGGACAAGATCAAAGGCGCAATCCGCACTGACTTCATTCTTTCGGCAGAAATCATCGCCATCACTCTCGGCACCGTGGCAGATGCCTCGCTGACGCAGCAAGTGGTGGTCATGTCCGGCATCGCCATCGTCATGACCGTGGGCGTTTATGGTTTGGTGGCTGGCATCGTCAAGCTCGACGATCTGGGGCTGTGGCTGACACAGAAGCCCGGGCAGATGGCGAAAAAGATCGGCGGCGGCATTCTCAGCGCCGCGCCGTACATGATGAAAACCCTGTCGGTGGTTGGCACGGCAGCGATGTTCCTGGTCGGCGGTGGCATCCTGACCCATGGCGTGCCGGTGCTGCATCACTGGATCGAAGGTGTTGGCGCAGCGGTAGGGAGCGCCGGGTTCGTCGTGCCGATGCTGCTCAATGGTGTTGCGGGGATTATTGCTGGCGCGGTGGTGTTGGCGGTGGTTTCGGTCGTAGGCAAGCTCTGGAAAGCGCTGAAGGGTTAATCAGCAACACATAACAAATGTGGGAGCGAGCCTGCTCGCGAATGCGGTAGCCCAGTCAATATTGATAGAGACTGGTACTCCGCGTTCGCGAGCAGGCTCGCTCCCACAGTGTTTTCCGGCAGCCGATTTACTCGGCGATCTGCAACTTGCGCGCTTCGGTATACACGTACCGCACTTTCTCGTACTCGAACGGCGAGTTCATCTGACCATAGCGGAAGCTGGTCTGGTAGCGCTTGTCGATCGCACGCAAAGCCCAGACTTCCGGGTGGTTGGAGCTGACTTCGGCGACGTTGAGGAAGTTGATCGCAGTGTCGGCGGTGTAATCCACGGCCAGACCTGCGGTGTCGCGGATGTTCGACGGGCCGAAGATCGGCAGTACGAAGTAGGCGCCGCCCGGTACGCCGTAGAAGCCCAGAGTCTGACCGAAGTCTTCGTTCTGGCGTGGCAGGCCCATGGCGGTGGCCGGGTCCCACAGGCCGGCGATGCCGATGGTGGTGTTGAGCAGCAGGCGCGCGGTGGTTTCCATCGAGCGCTGGCCCTTGAACTGCAGCAGGCTGTTGACCAGATTCGGCACGTCGCCAATGTTGTTGAAGAAGTTGCTCACCCCGGTACGCACGAAGCTTGGCGTGATGTAGCGGTAACCGTCGACCACCGGCAGGAACACCCACTGGTCGAAGCGATAGTTGAAGTGGTAGACCCGGCGGTTCCACGATTCCAGCGGGTCATAGACGTTCAGCGCGTTGAGCGTCGAACGTTCGAACTCGCGCTGGTCCAGGCCCGGGTTGAACTTGAGTTTGGTCAGCGGTTCCTTGAAGCCGTCGCTGTCGACCACTACCGGGGCATCGGCTTTACTGTTGTCGGCCTGGGCCACGCCTGCACAGAGGAACGCTGCAATCAGCAGGAGATATTTAGCCACGGAAGAACTCCAGCATGGCGTCGCTGTTGACGCGATAGTTAAGGTTGCCGCAGTGGCCGCCCAGTGGATAAACGGTCAGGCGATCACCGAAGGTTTTACGCAGGAAGCCCAGGTCGCCAGGGCCGAGGATGACGTCGTCGGCGTTGTGCATGACGGCGATTTTCGGGCTGTCGTGCAGGTAATCCTTGAGCGCATACAGGCTGACCTGATCGATCAGTTGCAGCAGGCTGCCGCCGTCAGTGCGCGCGCGCCACATCGGAATGACCTGCTCGGTGATGTAGCAGTCGAAATCGCATTGCAGCGCACGCTTGAGGAACGGCGTGAGGCTGGTGCCTTCGGTGATCGGGAATTTCGGCGGGGTAATCAGACCGCGACGGTTGACCAGGTCCGAGGTGTAGGCAATGTCGGCTGCCGAGAAGCGGAACGACGTGCCAATCAGCATGGCCATCTGTTCGTTGGTCAGGTGCTGCTTGGACTGCTGGAAGTCATACAGCAGCGCATCGTTGAGATCGATGTAGCCTTTCTGTTGGAAGTAACGGGTCAGCTTGGTCAGTACCAGTTCATAGAACGTGGTGCTGTTGTTGATGCCCTTGACCTCGGTCTGTACCAGCTTGTCGAGGTTGGTCACCGAGGTGTAGAGGTTGACCGGCGGGTTGAGCAGCAGGACTTTCTTGAAGTTGAAGCTGCGGCGCGTTTCGTCCAGATGCGCGACGAACGCGGCATCGAGGGCGCCGAGGCTGTAACCGGTCAGGTAATACTCGGTGACCGGCAGTTTCGGGTTCTGCGCCCGCACGGCCTGCATCACCCGGTACATGTCTTCGGCATCTTCCTTGGTCACGCCCGGGGTGGCGAAACGCGAGGCGGCGCTGATGAAGTCGAAGCTGGTCGGCGACGACAACTGCACGACGTGGTAGCCGGCCTTGTAATACAGCTTTTTCAGGTATTCGTTGAGCGTGCTGTCAAAGCGCGCACCGGTGCCGGCGATCAGGAAGATCAGCGGCGCCGGTTTGTCCTGCGTGGCGATGCGGTAAGTGAGCTTCTTCACTGCCCAGAAATTGTCCGGCAGCTGGAATTCACGCTCCGGGCGCAGGGTGAGGCTGCGGTCCGTTTGATTGATGTCGTCGTCCAGCGGCAACTCCGGACGCAGATCCGGCGGTGTCGTGGCGATCGTCGCCTCGAACGGGTTGGTCAGCGGGTAGCCATAGCTGGCGGCGTCGATATCCACCGCCAGCGCGGACGCACTCAAGATAAGGCCGCTGAACAGCGCGGCGAAGCGCAAGGAACGGAGCATGACTAGATCCCTTAGAGGAAGGTGCCGATTGAAGTTCGCAGGCTATGACCACCGGCCGTGCGCCAAAGTGCCATGCTGCGGCACCAAACAGGCGGAATTCGGGGTAATAGTAGCTGGACGATACACGTTGCGAGGGCTTGCTGAACAGTTAACAGTTGTTAGTGCTTGCGAATGCCGGTCGGCAGATTAAGCTGGCCGCCGATTTCCGCAGATTGGAGTGCCCCATGTCCCGCCGCTTGCCCGTGATTGTGCTGCTTGTTTTGTTGCCGCTGTGGCTGGCCGCCAGTTATGCCGCGCGCTATGGCTTCATGGAAGACGGGCAGTGGGTAGGCATCTGCGTCGACGAGGCCAGTCGTTGGCAATGCCTGGTGCGTGCGAATCTGGGGCTGATGATTCATTTCAAGGTGTTGGGCTGGGCGGCGGTGGCCACCGCGGTATTGGCATTTGTCGTGCAGGGACGGGCAGGGTGGTGGCTGGCGGTGCTGGCGCTGGTGTTCGGCCTGCCGGCGCTGGCGTTGTACAACACTACATTAGCGGTGTTTGCGGTGGTGATTGCCGGGTTGCGCCTGGTCAGATCCTCACGCAGCGAGTGACAGAAGAGATCGCAGCCTTCGGCAGCTCCTACAGTTGCATGCCGTACACCTGTAGGAGCTGCCGAAGGCTGCGATCTTTTGATCTTGCTCTTGCTCAGCCTCTGCGAACCCGCAGGCATCGCCACAACGCCACCACCATCAAACCACTCACCAGCGCCCAGCCCCACGCCTGCTGATTCAGCATCCCTTCCTGATACAACTGCGGTGCAATCCCGGCGCCGATGATAAAGGTCAGCAGAGCAATCTCCCGACGCGGCACGCTCACCGGGCGGCACAGGTAGACCAGCGCCGGCAGGACGAACGCCATGCTTGCGAAACTGCGATAACGCGGATCGAAGACCATCTCCAGCATCATCACCGCCGCGGCAAAACCGGCCGCCACGACCAGCCAGCCGGCGCGCCGCTCGAGGAAGTCGAAGGCTCGCGCGCGCCAACCTGTGCGTGCGCTTAGCGTCAGCGCGGCATGCGCAAGGACCAATAGATTCAACCCGGTCAGCAAGCCGACCCACAGCCATTCACCGGCAAATCGTGTGGTCAATCGAGCCAGATCGCCCCAGGCGCCAATCGAGCACGCTGCGACCGCGCCCAGCAGTGGCAGCAAAAGCGCTGAACGTGTGGTGCGCACGCGTCCACCAAGGATCAGCGTGCCAAGGAAAATCAATCCGCCGACCGCCAGCCACTCTTTCCAGTACGGCACATTGCTCACCGGCCCGGCGAGCACGCCCTTGTCCTGTCGATCGGCATCGAACAGCCCCCAATAGCCGCCGACCGCGCCTTCACTGCCGCGCTTCCACGGTTGGTCGAAGGCTTCGATCAGGTTGTAACGCCAGCCTTCCTGCTCGGCCATCGCCACGAATCCACGAATGAATTTTGCCTCGTTGACCCGGCTCGGTACGGCGGTTTCGCGCTGGCGGCCTTCGCTCGGCCAGCCGGTTTCGCCAATCATCACGTCTTTCGGAGCGAATTTGTTGCCGAACACCTGGCGCACATCCGCCACATGCCGCAGCGCCACGTCGATGTTCGATGGATCGTCTTCCCAGTACGGCAGCAGGTGAATGGTCAGAAAGTCCACGGCCGGGGCGATTTCCGGATGCTTGAGCCAGAATTCCCAGACGTCGGCGTAGGTCACCGGTTGCTTGACCTGGCTTTTGACCTTGCTGATCAGCCGGGCCAGTTGCGCGCCGGTGACCTCTTTGCGCAGCAGTGCCTCGTTGCCGACGATTACGGCTGTGACCACGTCGGGGTTGGCATTGGCCGATTTGATCAGCAGCTCGACTTCCTGCTCGGTGTCGACCGGGTTGCTGTTGACCCAGGCGCCGATCATCAACTTCAGACCGTGCTTGCGCGCCAGATCGGGCAGGGCGTCGAGCCCGGTCATCGAGTAGGTGCGGATACACTCGAAGCGCGTCGCCAGCAGTGCGAGGTCGGCGTCCATGCGCTCGGGGCGCAATTTGAACGGCACGTCGAACGGCGATTGGTCTTTGTCGAACGGTGTGTAGGAGGCGCATTGCAACTTGTGCGTCGGCGTCGCGGCGTCCGGCAGGATCACCGGTTGGCCGAGGCCATACCAGAAGCCGCCAAGGGCCAGGAGCCCGAGCAGGCAGGCGAACAGATAAGGCAGAAAAGGAAATCGGGACGTTGCGGACATGGTCAGGCCGAGTGGCTGCAAAGCGACGCATGTTACCTGCATTTATAGAAGGGCAGGTGGCTCGCAGGCGTTGTACATGCAAAGTTCGGGCGGATTGTCTGGCGTCAATTAATCGCGCTTGATTAATGGCTTTCTGATGTCGTTTCTCGCTGCCTTGAGGTCGCTGACAGAGCAGGTCGCCGGCCGCTTGAGGTTGATGATCAAACCATCAGTACCCTTTTTGAAAAATCGGCTGATGTTCGGTGTGTGAGGTCCGGCGTGATGGGGGCGCTGTGCACCATAACAATACGTTGACGATGCCCGGCATCCGTCGGGCGCAGCATTTCGGGGAAGTAAACGATGAAGATGCGACGACTTTTAGGCGCAGGTGCCGTTCTGGCGCTTGCGATGAGTTCCACTTTCGCCAACGCTGAAAAACAGACCCTGAACATCGGTTACGTTGACGGCTGGTCCGACAGCGTCGCGACCACCCACGTGGCGGCCGAAGTGATCAAACAGAAACTCGGTTATGACGTGAAGCTGCAAGCCGTCGCCACCGGGATCATGTGGCAGGGCGTGGCCACCGGCAAACTCGACGCGATGCTCTCGGCCTGGCTGCCCGTGACCCACGGTGACTACTGGACGAAAAACAAGGATCAGGTCGTCGATTACGGCCCGAACTTCAAGGACGCGAAGATCGGCCTGATCGTGCCGGAGTACGTCAAAGCCAAATCGATCGAAGACCTGAAAACCGACGATACCTTCAAAAACCGTATCGTCGGCATCGACGCCGGTTCAGGCGTAATGCTCAAGACCGATCAGGCGATCAAGGATTACGGTCTGGACAAGTACAGCCTCAAGGCCAGTTCCGGCGCCGGAATGATTGCCGAACTGACCCGCGCCGAGAAGAAGAATGAATCCATCGCTGTCACCGGTTGGGTGCCGCACTGGATGTTCGCCAAGTGGAAACTGCGCTTCCTCGACGACCCGAAAGGCGTGTATGGCCAGGCTGAAACCGTGAACAGCATCGGCAGCAAAGGCCTGGACGCCAAGGCGCCGGAAGTGGCCAAGTTCCTGAAAAACTTCCAGTGGGCTTCGAAAGACGAAATCGGCGAGGTCATGCTGGCGATTCAGGACGGCGCCAAGCCTGATGCTGCGGCCAAGGACTGGGTGGCCAAACACCCGGATCGTGTAGCTGACTGGACCAAATAATTTAAACACCGCCACACCCCTGTGGGAGCGAGCCTGCTCGCGAATGCAATCTGTCAGTTGATGCGATATCGACTGATACGATGCCTTCGCGAGCAGGCTCGCTCCCACAGTTGTTTTTGTGTGTGCTTGAAAATGGCCAGAACATCATGGCCATCTACTACTAAGGTCGTCTGGAACCTCTCTCGCAGCCGCATACATTAGCTACGTTCCAACAATAATTTGTGCTGCGAGGATAAAAACAATGAACGACAGCATTTACCTCTCGATTCAAAACAGTCCCCGATTCAAGGAGCTGGTTCAGAAAAGGGAACGATTCGCCTGGATTCTCTCGGCAATCATGCTTGGGCTGTACTCCGCATTCATCCTGCTGATCGCATACGGGCCGCACGTGCTCGGGGCGAAACTCAGTCCTGAATCCTCGATCACTTGGGGCATCCCGATCGGTGTCGGCCTGATCATTTCAGCCTTCGTCCTGACCGGCATCTACGTGCGCCGCGCCAATGGCGAGTTCGACGACCTGAACAATGCGATTCTCAAGGAGGCTCAGCAATGATCCGGCGTCTACTGGCTCTATTGAGTGTTGCGGCTTTCGCGCCGAGTGTCTGGGCGGCTGACGCGTTGACGGGGGAGGTGGCCAAACAGCCGCTGAACATCCCGGCGATCCTGATGTTCGTGGCCTTCGTCGGCGCGACGTTGTACATCACCTACTGGGCTTCGAAGAAAAACAATTCGGCCGCCGACTACTACGCGGCGGGCGGCAAGATCACCGGTTTCCAGAACGGCCTGGCGATCGCTGGCGACTACATGTCGGCGGCGTCCTTCCTGGGTATTTCCGCGCTGGTGTTCACCTCCGGCTACGACGGCCTGATCTACTCGATCGGCTTCCTCGTGGGCTGGCCGATCATTCTGTTCCTGATCGCCGAACGCCTGCGCAACTTGGGTAAATACACCTTTGCCGACGTGGCGTCCTACCGCCTGGGGCAAACCCAGATTCGCACCCTGTCCGCCTGCGGCTCGCTGGTGGTGGTGGCGTTCTACCTGATCGCGCAAATGGTCGGTGCCGGCAAGCTGATCCAGCTGCTGTTCGGCCTCGATTACCACGTTGCGGTGATTCTGGTCGGCGTGCTGATGTGCATGTACGTGCTGTTCGGCGGCATGCTCGCGACCACTTGGGTGCAGATCATCAAGGCAGTGTTGCTGCTGTCCGGTGCCTCGTTCATGGCACTGATGGTAATGAAGCACGTGGGCTTCGACTTCAACACGCTGTTCTCCGAAGCGATCAAGGTGCACGCCAAGGGCGAAGCGATCATGAGCCCGGGCGGGCTGGTCAAGGATCCGATCTCGGCGTTCTCGCTGGGTCTGGCACTGATGTTCGGTACCGCTGGCCTGCCACACATTCTGATGCGCTTCTTCACCGTGAGTGACGCAAAAGAAGCGCGCAAGAGCGTGCTGTACGCTACCGGCTTCATTGGCTACTTCTACATCCTGACCTTCATCATCGGCTTCGGCGCGATCCTGCTGGTCAGCACCAACCCGGCCTTCAAAGATGCAGCGGGCGCCTTGCTCGGCGGCAACAACATGGCGGCGGTGCACCTGGCCAACGCGGTGGGCGGCAGCATCTTCCTAGGCTTCATCTCGGCAGTGGCGTTCGCAACCATTCTGGCTGTGGTGGCCGGTCTGACGCTGGCGGGTGCTTCGGCGGTTTCTCACGACCTGTACGCCAGTGTGATCAAGAAGGGCAAAGCCAACGAGAAGGATGAGATTCGCGTATCGAAGATCACCACTATCGCCCTGGCGGTGCTGGCGATTGGTCTGGGCATTCTGTTTGAAAGCCAGAACATCGCGTTCATGGTCGGCCTGGCGTTCTCCATCGCGGCGAGCTGCAACTTCCCGGTACTGCTGCTTTCGATGTACTGGAAGAAGCTGACCACTCGCGGCGCGATGATCGGCGGCTGGCTGGGTCTGGTGAGTGCTGTTGGTCTGATGATCCTCGGCCCGACCATCTGGGTGCAGATTCTGCATCACGAGAAGGCGATCTTCCCTTACGAATATCCGGCGCTGTTTTCGATGATGATTGCCTTTATCGGGATCTGGTTCTTCTCGATCACTGACAAGTCGGCGGCTGCGGATAACGAGCGGGCGCTGTTCTTCCCGCAGTTTGTGCGTTCGCAGACCGGCTTGGGGGCGAGTGGGGCGGTTTCGCACTAAGAGATCAGATGTAAGCTGCAAGCTGCAAGCTTCAAGAAAACGCCCTGATTGAGAGATTGGGGCGTTTTTTTTTGTGGACGGTTATCGGTTGGTTTTGGGTGTATATCCGTTGCTGCGGTAACGGCGGCTTAGGGTTTCGCCCTTACGGCGAGTCACCTTTTCCAAACGCCGAAAAGGTAACCCAAAAGGCTTGCTCCTGCGTTCGGCCCTCGCAGGCTCGGGTTCCTTCGCTGCGGGATCGATCCGGGCGCAGCGGCTCCGGTTTGCTTCGCTGCACCTCCTTCCGCTGTGTCTGGCTGCGCCAGACGGTCGCTACGCTCCCACCCCCGGATCAATCCCTCCACTCAGCCTTCCGACGTCGCCGGTGGATCAAGATCAAAAGCACTCGAGCTTGCGCTCATTGTTGAGTGGTGCGGCTTCGCCGCGGGCAGCTGCGCTGCTTTGCTTTCTGTGGGAGCGAGCTTGCTCGCGAAGGCGGCCTGACAGCCGACCTGGTCTTGAGCTAGCACGCAATCTAACTGGAGCTGCCGAAGGCTGCGATCTTTTGATCTGGCTTTTGCTTTTGCTGTGGCTTTTGATCCGGCTCTTGATCTTTTGCCCCTTCGGCAGGCTTCGTTACGGGATCGATCCGGGTGTGGGAGCGCAGCGACCGTACGACGCAGTCGTACACAGCGGAAGGAGGTGCAGCGAAGCAAACCGTAGCCGCTGCGCCCGGATCGGTCCCGTAACGAAGGTACCCCGAGCTTTAGCGAGCGGGCCGTACGCCGGGGCAAAGCCTTTTGGGTTACCTTTTTGCTGGGCCGGCACTCCGGCGTCTGAAAAAGGTGACTCGCTGTAAGAGCGAAACCGCCAGCGGCAGCACCCGCAGCAACGGATATGCCCTCAGAATCCAAGAACCAGTCGGCCCGAAGGCCGCTGAGACCACAAACAAAAACGGCCTCTATATAAGAGGCCGTTCCTGACACACCACTAAACCATCACAAAAAAAGAAAAACCCTTATTTGCGATCTTCCAGCTTGGTGATGTCACGCGACTCGTAACCGGTGTACAGCTGGCGCGGGCGGCCAATCTTGTACGGGCTCGAGAGCATTTCCTTCCAGTGCGAAATCCAGCCGACAGTACGTGCCAGGGCGAAAATCACCGTGAACATGCTGGTTGGAATGCCGATCGCCTTGAGGATGATCCCCGAGTAGAAGTCGACGTTCGGGTACAGCGAGCGCTCGATGAAGTACGGGTCGGTCAACGCGATCTCTTCCAGGCGCATGGCCAGTTCGAGTTGCGGATCGTTGTTGATGCCCAGTTCCTTCAGCACTTCGTCGCAGGTCTGCTTCATGACAGTCGCGCGAGGGTCGCGGTTCTTGTAGACGCGGTGACCGAAGCCCATCAACTTGAACGGATCGTTCTTGTCCTTGGCCTTGGCGATGAACTTGTCGATGTTCGACACATCGCCAATCTCGTCGAGCATGGTCAGCACGGCTTCGTTCGCACCGCCGTGGGCAGGGCCCCACAGTGCGGCGATACCGGCGGCGATACAGGCGAACGGGTTGGCACCCGAAGAACCGGCCAGACGCACGGTGGAGGTCGAAGCGTTCTGCTCGTGGTCGGCGTGGAGGATGAAGATCCGGTCCATGGCCTTGGCGAGTACCGGGCTGATCGGTTTGATCTCGCACGGGGTGTTGAACATCATGTGCAGGAAGTTTTCCGCGTACGTCAGGTCGTTGCGCGGGTACATCATGGGTTGGCCCATGGAGTACTTGTAGACCATCGCTGCCAGGGTCGGCATCTTCGCAACCAGACGGATCGCGGAGATTTCGCGATGCTGCGGGTTATTGATGTCCAGGGAGTCGTGGTAGAAGGCCGAGAGGGCGCCGACTACACCGCACATGACGGCCATCGGGTGGGCGTCGCGACGGAAACCGTTGAAGAAGGTTTTCAGCTGCTCGTGAACCATGGTGTGGTTTTTCACGGTGCTGACGAACTGGGCCTTCTGTTCTGCGGTCGGCAATTCGCCGTTGAGCAGCAGGTAGCAGGTTTCCAGGTAGTCCGACTTTTCAGCCAGCTGTTCGATCGGGTAGCCGCGGTGCAACAGAATGCCGTTGTCGCCGTCGATATAGGTAATTTTCGATTCGCACGAAGCGGTCGACATGAAACCCGGGTCGAAAGTGAAGCGGCCCGTGGCCGTCAGGCCCCGAACATCGATTACATCGGGACCAACGGTGCCGGTTAAAATGGGCAGCTCGACGGGGGCTGCGCCCTCGATGATCAACTGCGCTTTTTTGTCAGCCATGTGGCCTCCTATTTATGCTTGAACCATCAGACAGACCCCCCACGCAGGGCCCGCACCACTATAGTGAGATAAATTCGAATGTCAATTTGCCTAAAGTCTTGCTCCAGAAGGCTTTAAGCCGACTTTTTCCTCGAAATTGCCTGCCATTTACGCCTTTTATGCAACTTGTGCAATCCGCTATTGGGGGTAGGTGAACGCGTTGTCATTAGTAGCCTAACTGTCTATACTCGGCCACCGACCGCCAAGGGCTTTTGGGCTTGCTTTCATTGGGGGTCGCATCCCTGGGTGGTGGTTACCTGACCAGTGCACTCCCCAACAACTTTGCCCTGATTGTTAGGGGCTCTTCAGTGTGAAAAAAAAGCCGTGAAAAGCCAACGACCTGTAAACCTAGACCTAAGGACCATCAAACTCCCAGTCACTGCTTACACGTCCATTCTTCACCGTATCTCCGGTGTCATCCTCTTCGTGTGCCTTGCCATCATGCTTTACGCATTGGACAAGTCGCTGAGCTCCGAGGAAGGCTTCGGTCAGGTGAAAGCGTGTCTGACCAGTCCGCTAGCCAAGCTAGTGATTTGGGGCATCCTGTCCGCTCTGCTGTATCACCTGGTAGCCGGTGTGCGCCACTTGATCATGGACATGGGCATCGGTGAGACGCTGGAAGGCGGCAAACTGGGCTCGAAAATCGTTATCGCCGTTTCCGTGGTGGTAATCGTTCTGGCAGGAGTCTGGATATGGTAACTAACGTCACTAACCTGTCGCGTTCGGGCCTCTATGACTGGATGGCACAGCGTGTGTCTGCGGTCGTTCTCGCGGCTTACTTCATCTTTCTGATCGGATACATCGTCGCCAACCCTGGCCTCGAGTATGCCCAGTGGCATGAACTGTTCGCTCACAACGGAATGCGTATTTTCAGCCTGCTGGCCCTTGTTGCTCTGGGCGCTCACGCCTGGGTCGGCATGTGGACCATCGCGACCGACTACCTGACGCCAATGGCGTTCGGCAAGTCCGCAACGGCGATACGTTTCCTTTTCCAGGCAGTATGCGGCGTTGCGATGTTCGCTTACTTCGTCTGGGGTGTGCAGATTCTCTGGGGTATCTGATTCATGGCTAACATTCCAACGATTTCTTTCGACGCCATCATTATTGGTGGTGGCGGTGCCGGCATGCGCGCTGCGCTGCAGCTGGCACAGGGCGGCCACAAGACTGCGGTGATCACCAAGGTTTTCCCGACCCGTTCGCACACTGTGTCCGCGCAGGGCGGCATCACGTGCGCCATCGCTTCCGCCGACCCGAACGATGACTGGCGCTGGCACATGTACGATACCGTCAAGGGTTCCGACTACATCGGTGACCAGGACGCTATCGAATACATGTGTCAGGAAGGCCCGGCCGCTGTTTTCGAGCTGGACCACATGGGTCTGCCGTTCTCGCGTACCGAGCAAGGCCGCATCTACCAGCGTCCGTTCGGTGGCCAGTCCAAGGACTATGGCAAGGGCGGTCAGGCTGCACGTACCTGCGCTGCGTCCGACCGTACCGGTCACGCGCTGCTGCACACGCTTTATCAGGGTAACCTGAAAGCCGGCACCACGTTCCTCAACGAGTACTACGCTGTTGATCTGGTGAAAAACCAGGAAGGCGAATTCGTTGGTGTGATCGCGATCTGCATCGAAACCGGCGAAACCTCCTACATCCGTGCCAAGGCCACCGTTCTGGCCACTGGCGGTGCAGGCCGTATCTACGCGTCCACCACCAACGCCCTGATCAACACCGGTGACGGCGTCGGCATGGCTCTGCGTGCTGGCGTGCCGGTACAAGACATCGAAATGTGGCAGTTCCACCCGACCGGCATCGCCGGCGCCGGTGTACTGGTTACCGAAGGTTGCCGTGGTGAAGGTGGTTACCTGATCAACAAGCACGGCGAGCGTTTCATGGAGCGTTATGCTCCGAACGCGAAAGACCTTGCAGGTCGTGACGTGGTTGCCCGTTCGATGGTCAAGGAAATCATCGCCGGCAACGGTTGCGGTCCGAATGGCGACCACGTAATGCTCAAACTCGACCACCTGGGCGAGGAAGTGCTGCACAGCCGTCTGCCAGGCATCTGCGAACTGTCGAAGACTTTCGCCCACGTTGACCCGGTTGTTGCTCCGGTTCCGGTTGTGCCGACCTGCCACTACATGATGGGCGGCGTTGCCACCAACATTCATGGCCAGGCGATCACCCAGAACGCCGAAGGTCAGGACCAGATCATTCCTGGCCTGTTCGCGGTAGGCGAAGTGGCTTGCGTATCGGTTCACGGTGCGAACCGTCTGGGCGGCAACTCGCTGCTCGACCTGGTGGTCTTCGGTCGCGCTGCCGGCCTGCACCTGGAAAAGGCGTTGACCGATGGCATCGAATACGACGACGCTACCGAGTCCGACATCGAAGCTGCACTGTCGCGTCTGAACGCGCTGAATAACCGTACCGACGGTGAAGACGTTGCCACCCTGCGTCGCGAGCTGCAAAGCTGCATGCAGAACTACTTCGGTGTATTCCGTACCGGCGAATACATGCAGAAGGGCATCGCTCAGCTGGCCGATCTGCGCAAGCGTATCGCCAACGTGAAGATCAACGACAAGTCGCAAGCGTTCAACACTGCACGTATCGAAGCGCTGGAACTGCAGAACCTGCTGGAAGTGGCTGAAGCTACCGCCATCGCGGCCGAAGTACGTAAAGAGTCTCGCGGCGCTCACGCCCGTGAAGACTTCGAAGACCGTGATGACGAAAACTGGCTGTGCCACACCCTGTACTTCCCGGGTGACAAGCGCGTCACCAAGCGTGCCGTGAACTTCTCGCCGAAGACTGTTCCGACTTTCGAACCTAAAGTCCGGACTTATTAAGGGTGACCGCCATGTTGCAAGTCAGTGTTTATCGCTACAACCCTGATCAGGACGCTGCGCCGTTCATGCAGGATTTCCAGGTCGATACCGGTGGTAAAGACCTGATGGTGCTGGACGTGCTGGCCCTGATCAAAGAGCAGGACGAAGGTTTCTCCTATCGTCGCTCCTGCCGTGAAGGCGTCTGCGGCTCCGACGGCATGAACATCAACGGCAAGAACGGTCTGGCCTGCATCACGCCGCTGTCTGCCGTTGTAAAAGGCAACAAACTGATCGTTCGTCCGCTGCCAGGTTTGCCGGTTATCCGTGACCTGGTCGTCGATATGAGCATCTTCTACAAGCAATACGAGAAGGTGAAGCCTTACCTGCAGAACGACACGCCGGCTCCGGCCATCGAGCGTCTGCAGTCGCCAGAAGAGCGTGAAAAGCTGGACGGTCTGTACGAGTGCATCCTGTGCGCCTGCTGCTCGACCTCTTGCCCGTCCTTCTGGTGGAACCCGGACAAGTTCCTCGGTCCTGCTGCACTGCTGCAAGCCTACCGCTTCCTGGCAGACAGCCGTGACACCAAGACCAGCGAGCGTCTGGCTTCACTTGACGACCCGTTCAGCGTTTTCCGCTGCCGGGGCATCATGAACTGCGTCAACGTATGTCCGAAAGGCCTGAACCCGACTAAGGCCATCGGTCACATCCGTAACATGCTGCTTTCGAGCGGCGTGTGATTCAGCTGCTGTAACCGTTGCACCGTAGAGGCTGTGGCGCGGGCTTCAACCCGCGTCATGGCTATAACCAGAGCCGTAGCCATAAGCTGCAGCTCTTCTTTTGAAGAAATGAGACAAGCAGGGGCATCCGGGCTGGTACCCGGACTATCAGTGTGATCCTAGGTGGCTTGTTTTAGTCGCTGCATTCGGACTTCTGCAAGTTTGCTCGGTGTCGACACCGATGGTGTTCCCCTAACCGAGGGTGACCAAGCATGCAAGAAAGCGTGATGCAGCGCATGTGGAACAGCGCCTACCTTTCAGGTGGAAACGCTGCCTATGTGGAAGAGCTTTATGAGCTCTACCTGCACGACCCTAACGCTGTGCCAGAAGAGTGGCGCACCTACTTTCAGAAGTTGCCAGCCGACGGCAACTCTGCCACTGATGTTTCGCACTCGACGATTCGCGATCATTTCGTGCTGCTGGCAAAGAACCAGCGCCGCGCCCAACCGGTTTCCGCCGGCAGCGTGAGCAGTGAGCACGAGAAGAAGCAAGTTGAAGTGCTGCGATTGATCCAGGCCTACCGTATGCGTGGCCACCAGGCAGCCCAGCTTGACCCGCTGGGGCTGTGGCAGCGTCCTGCACCTGCAGACCTGTCGATCAATCATTACGGCTTGACCAATGCCGATCTTGATACGACCTTCCGTGCCGGCGACCTGTTCATCGGCAAAGAGGAAGCGAGCCTACGCGAAATTCACGAAGCGTTGCAGCAGACATATTGCCGCACCATCGGCGCTGAATTCACGCACATCACCGATTCCGAGCAGCGCCAGTGGTTCCAGCAGCGTCTGGAAAGCGTGCGTGGCCGTCCGACGTACTCTGCCGACATCAAGAGCCACCTGCTTGAGCGCGTGACTGCCGGTGAAGGCCTGGAAAAATACCTCGGTACCAAATACCCGGGCACCAAGCGTTTCGGTCTGGAAGGTGGCGAAAGCCTGATTCCGATGCTCGACGAACTGATCCAGCGTTCCGGCTCGTACGGCACCAAGGAAGTCGTCATCGGCATGGCCCACCGTGGCCGTCTGAACGTGCTGGTCAACACCTTCGGCAAGAACCCGCGCGAGCTGTTCGACGAGTTCGAAGGCAAGAAGAAGGTCGAGCTCGGTTCCGGTGACGTCAAATACCACCAGGGCTTCTCGTCCAACGTGATGACCACCGGCGGTGAAGTTCACCTGGCCATGGCGTTCAACCCGTCCCACCTGGAAATCGTTTCCCCGGTGGTCGAAGGTTCGGTGCGCGCCCGTCAGGACCGTCGCAACGACCTGACCGGTGAGAAGGTACTGCCGATCTCCATCCACGGTGACGCGGCATTTGCCGGTCAGGGCGTGGTCATGGAAACCTTCCAGATGTCGCAGACCCGCGGTTTCAAGACCGGCGGTACCGTGCACATCGTGATCAACAACCAGGTCGGTTTCACCATCAGCAACCCGCTGGACTCGCGCTCCACCGAGTACGCCACCGACGTTGCCAAGATGATCCAGGCGCCGATCCTCCATGTGAATGGTGATGATCCGGAAGCCGTGCTGTTCGTGACCCAGCTGGCCATCGACTATCGCATGCAGTTCAAGCGTGACGTGGTGATCGATCTGGTCTGCTACCGTCGTCGCGGCCACAACGAGGCCGACGAGCCAAGCGGCACCCAGCCACTGATGTATCAGCAGATCACCAAGCAGCGCACCACCCGTGAGCTGTACGCTGATCGCCTGACCCAGGCCGGTGTGCTCGACGCTGAACGCGTTCAGGCCAAGGTCGACGAATACCGCAACGCGCTGGACAACGGTCTGCACGTGGTGAAATCGCTGGTCAAAGAACCGAACAAAGAGCTGTTCGTCGATTGGCGTCCATACTTGGGCCACGCCTGGACCGCGCGTCACGACACGCGTTTCGATCTCAAAACCTTGCAAGAACTGTCCGCCAAGCTGCTGGAAATTCCGGAAGGCTTCGTCGTTCAGCGTCAGGTCGCGAAGATCTACGAAGACCGTCAGAAGATGCAAGCCGGCGGCCTGCCGATCAACTGGGGTTACGCCGAAACCATGGCGTACGCGACCCTGGCGTTCGAAGGTCACCCGATTCGCATGACTGGTCAGGACATCGGCCGCGGTACGTTCTCGCACCGTCACGCTGTGTTGCACAACCAGAAAGACGCGGGCACCTACATTCCGCTGCAGAACCTGTACGACGGTCAGCCACGTTTCGACCTGTACGACTCGTTCCTCTCGGAAGAAGCGGTACTGGCATTCGAATACGGTTACTCGACCACCACGCCAAACGCGCTGGTGATCTGGGAAGCCCAGTTCGGCGACTTCGCCAACGGTGCTCAGGTCGTGATCGACCAGTTCATCACCAGCGGCGAGCACAAGTGGGGCCGTCTCTGCGGTCTGACCATGCTGCTGCCACACGGTTACGAAGGCCAGGGCCCTGAGCACAGCTCGGCACGTCTTGAGCGTTACCTGCAGCTGTGCGCCGAGCACAACATTCAGGTGTGCATGCCGACCACGCCAGCGCAGATCTACCACTTGCTGCGTCGTCAGGTGATTCGTCCGCTGCGCAAGCCGCTGGTCGTGCTGACGCCGAAGTCGCTGCTGCGCCACAAGCTGGCCATCTCGACGCTGGAAGATCTGGCCGAAGGTTCGTTCCAGACCGTGATCCCGGAAATCGACGCACTGGACCCGAAAAAGGTCGAGCGCGTGGTTCTGTGCAGCGGCAAGGTCTACTACGACCTGCTGGAAAAACGCCGTGCCGAAGGCCGCGAAGATATCGCCATCGTGCGTATCGAGCAGCTGTATCCGTTCCCTGAGGACGACTTGAAAGAAGTCCTGGCTCCATACACCAACGTCAAACACGCCGTTTGGTGTCAGGAAGAGCCGATGAACCAGGGTGCCTGGTACTGCAGCCAGCATCACTTGCGTCGCAGCATCGCCAACCTCGACAAGACTCTCGTACTCGAGTACGCGGGCCGTGAGGCTTCGGCTGCGCCAGCTTGTGGTTACGCATCGATGCACGCCGAGCAGCAGGAAAAACTGCTGCAAGATGCTTTCACTGTTTAACGCCTTCGCGCTGACTGAAACCGAATTTTAAGGACCCACAGATAATGGCTATCGAAATCAAAGCCCCGTCATTCCCGGAATCGGTTGCCGATGGCACCGTTGCCACCTGGCACAAGAAACCAGGTGAGGCCGTCAAGCGTGACGACCTGATCGTCGACATCGAAACCGACAAAGTCGTGCTCGAAGTGTTGGCTGAAGCAGACGGCGTGCTGGGCGCAATCGTTGCCGAAGAGGGCGCTACCGTTCTGTCGAACCAGGTCCTGGGCTCGATCGAAGAGGGCGGCGCTGCTGCTGCCGCTCCTGCCGCCGCTGCTGCTCCGGCTGCTACTGCCACTGCCGCACCGGCTGCTGCCGATGGCGAAGATGACCCGATCGCAGCTCCTGCCGCTCGCAAGCTGGCTGAAGAGAACGGCATCAACATCGCTTCCGTTGCCGGCACCGGCAAGGGCGGTCGTGTGACCAAGGAAGACGTGGTTGCTGCTGTTGCTGCGAAGAAAGCCGCTCCGGCTGCCGCACCTGCCAAGGCTGCTGCTCCTTCGGCTGCTGCGCCTGTGTTCGCTGCCGGCGACCGCATCGAGAAGCGCGTACCGATGACTCGCGTACGTGCCACCGTGGCCAAGCGTCTGGTTGAAGCCCAGTCGAACATGGCAATGCTGACCACGTTCAACGAAGTCGACATGACCGAAGTCATGGCCCTGCGTTCGAAGTACAAGGATCTGTTCGAGAAATCCCACAACGGCGTACGCCTGGGCTTCATGTCGTTCTTCGTGAAAGCGGCCACCGAAGCGCTGAAACGCTTCCCGGCTGTCAACGCGTCGATCGACGGCGGCGACATCGTTTACCACGGCTATGCGGACATCGGCGTTGCCGTTTCCAGCGACCGTGGCCTGGTGGTACCGGTTCTGCGTAACGCCGAGCTGATGAGCCTGGCTGAAATCGAAGGCGGCATCGCAACATTTGGCAAGAAAGCCCGAGACGGCAAACTGTCGATGGACGAGATGACCGGTGGTACCTTCACCATCACCAACGGTGGTACCTTCGGTTCGATGATGTCGACGCCGATCGTCAACCCGCCGCAGGCAGCGATCCTGGGCATGCACAACATCATCCAGCGTCCGATGGCCATCAACGGTCAGGTCGTGATCCGTCCGATGATGTACCTGGCTCTGTCCTACGATCACCGTCTGATCGATGGCAAAGAAGCTGTGACCTTCCTGGTGACCATCAAGAACCTGCTGGAAGATCCGGCTCGTCTGTTGCTGGATATCTAAAAAGCAGCTGCAAGCTTTCAGCTACAAGCCTCAAGCTCAAGGCGAGCGGGTGGGCTTGCAGCTTGAAGCTTGCGGCTTGTAGCTTTATTGCTAAAGAGGATTTTTTGAATGTCGCAGAAATTTGACGTAGTAGTGATCGGTGCCGGCCCTGGTGGCTATGTAGCGGCCATCAAGGCTGCTCAGTTGGGCCTGACCACTGCCTGCATCGAGAAGTACACCGACGCAGAGGGCAAGCAAGCCCTGGGCGGTACCTGCCTGAACGTGGGTTGCATTCCTTCCAAGGCGCTGCTCGACAGCTCGTGGAAATACAAGGAAGCCAAAGAGAGCTTCAACGTTCACGGTATCTCGACCGGCGAAGTCAAAATGGACGTCGCTGCGATGGTTGGCCGCAAGGCTGGCATCGTCAAGAACCTGACTGGCGGCGTTGCGACCCTGTTCAAGGCCAACGGCGTTACTTCGATCCAGGGCCACGGCAAGCTGCTGGCCGGCAAGAAAGTCGAAGTCACCAAGCCGGACGGTTCGGTTGAAGTGATCGAAGCGGAAAACGTCATCCTCGCGCCAGGTTCGCGTCCGATCGACATTCCACCGGCTCCGGTTGACCAGAAAGTCATCGTCGATTCGACTGGCGCTCTGGAGTTCCAGTCCGTACCTAAACGTCTGGGCGTGATCGGCGCTGGCGTGATCGGTCTGGAGCTGGGTTCGGTATGGTCGCGTCTGGGTGCAGAAGTGACTGTTCTCGAAGCGCTGGACACTTTCCTGATGGCAGCGGACACCGCTGTTTCCAAGGAAGCGCTGAAAACCCTGACCAAACAGGGTCTGGACATCAAGCTGGGCGCTCGTGTTACCGGTTCGAAAGTCAACGGCGAAGAAGTCGTCGTCAACTACACCGATGCCAACGGCGAACAGACCATCACTTTCGACAAGCTGATCGTAGCCGTTGGTCGCCGTCCGGTGACCACTGATCTGCTGTCTGCCGACTGCGGCGTGGAAATCGACGAGCGCGGTTTCATCGCGGTCGATGACCATTGCGTCACAGCTGTACCGGGCGTTTTCGCCATCGGTGACGTGGTTCGCGGCATGATGCTGGCCCACAAGGCTTCGGAAGAAGGCATCATGGTTGTCGAGCGCATCAAGGGCCACAAGGCTCAGATGAACTATGATTTGATCCCTTCGGTTATTTATACTCACCCGGAAATCGCGTGGGTTGGCAAAACCGAGCAGGCGCTGAAGGCCGAAGGCGTTGAAGTCAACGTCGGCACCTTCCCGTTCGCCGCTTCCGGCCGTGCCATGGCTGCCAACGATACCGGTGGTTTCGTCAAGGTCATCGCCGATGCCAAGACCGACCGCGTATTGGGCGTGCACGTGATTGGCCCGAGCGCTGCAGAACTGGTTCAGCAGGGCGCGATCGGTATGGAATTCGGCACCAGCGCTGAAGACTTGGGCATGATGGTTTTCTCCCATCCGACCCTGTCCGAAGCCTTGCACGAAGCTGCTCTGGCAGTGAATGGCGGTGCCATTCACATTGCCAACCGCAAGAAGCGTTAAGACATAATAAGAAACCACGGCGGTAGCGGCCCGTCGTGAGCCTTGCGAGCAAGACTCACCGCGGAATGTCCGCCGGACGCAGTCTTGCGTAGCCCAGCTACGCAAGCAGCAGTCACAGGTGGCGCGGCACTCAAACGAGCGCAGCGCCGAATGCGCAGTACCTAACGAAGACGGTAAAAAGCATGAATCTTCACGAGTATCAGGGTAAGCAGCTGTTCGCTGAATACGGCCTGCCAGTTTCCACTGGTTACGCAGTAGACACCCCGGAAGCAGCAGCAGAAGCTTGCGACAAAATCGGCGGCAACGAGTGGGTCGTCAAAGCCCAGGTTCACGCCGGTGGTCGCGGTAAAGCGGGCGGCGTAAAGCTGGTTCGCAGCAAAGAAGACGCCAAAGCCTTCGCACAGCAGTGGCTGGGCAAGCGTCTGGTGACTTACCAGACTGACGCCAATGGCCAGCCAGTCACCAAGATCCTGGTTGAATCGTGCACTGATATCGCTAAAGAGCTGTACCTGGGCGCTGTCGTTGACCGTTCGAGCCGTCGCATCGTGTTCATGGCTTCCACCGAAGGTGGCGTGGACATCGAGAAAATCGCTCACGACACTCCAGAAAAAATTCTCAAGGCCACTATCGATCCACTGGTTGGCGCTCAGCCATCCCAAGGTCGCGAGCTGGCATTCCAGCTGGGTCTGGAAGGCAAGCAGGTCACTCAGTTCGCCAAGATCTTCGTAGGTCTGGCCAAGCTGTTCAAAGACCACGACCTGGCTCTGCTGGAAGTGAACCCGCTGGTGATCAAGGCTGACGGCGATCTGCACTGCCTCGACGCGAAGATCAACATCGACGCCAACGCCATGTATCGTCAGCCCAAGCTGAAGGCTTTCCACGATCCGTCGCAGGACGATCCGCGCGAAGCGCACGCTGCCAAGTTCGAACTGAACTACGTAGCCCTGGAAGGCAACATCGGCTGCATGGTCAACGGTGCCGGTCTGGCCATGGGTACCATGGACATCGTCAACCTGCATGGCGGCAAGCCAGCCAACTTCCTCGACGTAGGTGGTGGCGCTACCAAGGAACGCGTTACTGAAGCGTTCAAGATCATCCTGTCCGACCAGAACGTCGCGGCAGTACTGGTCAACATCTTCGGCGGCATCGTTCGCTGCGACATGATTGCCGAAGGCATCATCGGCGCTGTGAAAGAAGTCGGCGTGAAAATCCCGGTTGTTGTTCGCCTTGAAGGCAACAACGCTGAGCTGGGCGCTAAAGTACTGGCAGAAAGCGGTTTGAACATCATCGCTGCAACCAGCCTGACCGACGCTGCTCAACAAGTTGTCAAAGCTGCGGAGGGCAAATAATGAGCGTCCTGATCAATAAAGACACCAAAGTTATCTGCCAGGGTATTACCGGTTCGCAAGGTAGTTTCCACACCCAGCAAGCCATCGAATACGGCACCAAGATGGTTGGCGGCGTAACTCCGGGCAAAGGCGGCACCGAGCACCTGGGTCTGCCAGTGTTCAACACCGTTAAAGACGCAGTAGCTGCCACCGGCGCTACCGCCAGCGTGATCTACGTTCCGGCTCCGTTCTGCAAGGACTCGATCCTGGAAGCGGCATTCGGCGGCATCAAGCTGATCGTCTGCATCACCGAAGGCATTCCTACCCTGGACATGCTGGACGCCAAAGTTAAGTGCGACGAGCTGGGCGTAGTCCTGATCGGCCCTAACTGCCCAGGCGTGATCACCCCAGGCGAATGCAAGATCGGCATCATGCCAGGTCACATTCACTTGCCAGGCAAGGTCGGTATCGTTTCGCGTTCCGGCACCCTGACCTACGAAGCTGTGAAGCAGACCACTGACGCCGGTTTCGGTCAGTCGACTTGCGTCGGCATCGGCGGTGACCCGATCCCGGGTTCGAACTTCATCGACATCCTGAAGCTGTTCCAGGAAGACCCGAAGACCGAAGCGATCGTGATGATCGGCGAGATCGGCGGTTCGGCTGAAGAAGAAGCGGCTGCCTACATCAAGGCTAACGTGACCAAGCCGGTTGTTTCCTACATCGCTGGTGTGACTGCTCCTCCGGGCAAGCGCATGGGCCATGCTGGCGCAATCATCTCTGGCGGCAAAGGCACTGCAGACGAGAAATTCGCTGCGCTGCAAGACGCAGGCGTAAAAACCGTGCGTTCGCTGGCAGACATCGGCAAGGCCCTGGCCGAGCTGACTGGCTGGGAAGTGAAGAAGTAAGCTTCGGCTGACTTTTTAGCTCCAGCAGCAAAGGCCACCTTCGGGTGGCCTTTGTCGTTTCAGAGCAGCGGCAAGCTTCAAGCGGCTAGCTGCAAGATAGAAGCTTGCAGCTTGAAACTTGTAGCTTGCAGCTGCTTTTCTTATGTAAACGCGACACGGAAACGTCGCGTATCGGATAGTTCGCCCTCCAACAGTGCGTTTGTCAGCCAAATTCGTTAGGCTGGCCGCCATTTTTGCGTCCGCCGCCCACAAGGCAGCCACGCGCTTTAAGGGTCAGTCCCATACGGATCGACAGCATTTCCCTAATCCAACAGGGCAATCCCCCTCTAAATTCCGATTTCAGTAGTGTGGTATTACCTTAATGAAAGTTTTGAAAGGTCAGGACATCCTGGCACTTGGTTTTATGACGTTTGCCCTGTTTGTCGGGGCCGGTAACATCATTTTCCCGCCGATCGTCGGCTTGCAGGCTGGACCTCACGTCTGGATGGCCGCGCTGGGCTTTCTGATAACCGCCGTAGGTTTGCCGGTAGTCACTGTGGTGGCGCTGGCCAAGGTCGGCGGCGCGATGGATGCGCTGAGCAGCCCGATCGGCAAGATCGCCGGCGGTATCCTCGCGGCGGCATGCTATCTGGCTGTGGGTCCGCTGTTCGCCACTCCGCGTACCGCGACCGTTTCCTTCGAAGTGGGTCTGGCGCCGTTGACCGGCGAGAGCCCGCTGGCGCTGTTCCTCTACAGCTCGGTGTACTTCCTGCTGGTGTTCTTCATTTCGCTCTACCCTGGGCGTTTGCTGGATACCGTGGGCCGCTTCCTCGCGCCGCTGAAAATCATTGCGCTGGCAGTACTGGGCGTCGCCGCGTTCGCCTTGCCGGCGGGTGACATCGGTCACGGCACTCCAGAGTATGTGGCGGCACCGTTTTCCCAAGGCTTCATCAATGGTTACCTGACCATGGATACCCTCGGCGCACTGGTATTCGGCATCGTTATCGTCAACGCGATCCGCTCCCGTGGCGTCGAGTCGCCGGCGCTGATCACCCGTTACGCGATCATCGCCGGGCTGATTGCCGGCGTCGGTCTGGCACTGGTCTACGTCAGCCTGTTCCGCCTCGGGTCCGGCAGCCATGAAGTCGCGGTCGGCGCCACCAACGGCGCGGCGGTGTTGCATGCTTACGTGCAGCACACCTTCGGTTCGCTGGGCAGTGGTTTCCTTGCGGTGCTGATCTCGCTGGCGTGTCTGGTCACGGCGGTTGGCCTGACCTGTGCCTGCGCTGAATACTTCAGCCGTGTGCTGCCACTGTCCTACAAGACGCTGGTGATTATCCTCGCGGCGTTCTCGCTGCTGGTCTCCAACCTTGGTCTGACCAAGCTGATTGCTTTCTCGATTCCGGTACTCACCGCGATCTACCCGCCGTGCATCGTTCTGGTCGCACTGAGCTTCTGCAAGGATTTCTGGCATGAGCACGGGCGCATTCTTGGCCCGGTGATGTTGGTTTCCTTCGTTTTCGGCACCATCGACGCCCTGAAAGGCGCTGGTCTGGCCGACTGGATGCCAACTCAGCTGACCCAACTGCCGCTGAGCGAGCAGGGTCTGGCGTGGCTGGTGCCGTGCGTGATGACCCTGGTGGTCGCAGTGGTCTGCGATCGTCTGCTGGGCAAGCGCAGCGAAGTCACTGCCTGACGTGGTTCGGACCCGCCACAAGTGGGTCAGCCCCGGTTAAACAGAAATGCCCCGTATCAATCGATACGGGGCATTTTTTATCAGAGCTGATAATCCTCAGCCCAGATAACGTACGACCAGAGCTCCCACATTGACGTTGTCGCTGTCACGGCTCAGGAGTATTCGCTTGTCGGGCTGCACTGCCACCGAGATCCATTGCATACCGGGCCCCATAGAGTGAGTTACGTATCCCTTGCCATCTCCAAAGGTTGTGTCCAGTTCCCCCGTTGCCAGATAGCGGCAGGCAAGCATTTGCTCCTTGGTTATTTGCCCTGTACTCCCCACCACAACCAAGCCATCCTCAGGCTCCCCACTTAGATCGAACAAAGTGCAACCGTCGGTTAATCCAAGATCAGTGACAACAGGCTTACCCTGATTGAATGCGAGATTTGGCCTACCGTTCGGGTTGTACGCGGCCATCATTGCTTTGCGTCCTTTACCCCAAACGTCGTCAGGAGATGTGTCGACCTGGCCAGCAACAAAGAAGCTGCCGTCAGCACGTAACATCAGGCTTCGTACGCTGGCCGGGTAATCCGATGGAATGTAGACGGTCCCGGTGCCATCATCGCCGAAGTCTTTAGGTGTTCCATCGACGTTCAGGCGCACAATCTTTCCTTCTCCAGCCCTCGAACCTGCGACTGTGATTACTCCATCCTCTGCCACTGAAATCGAAGCAATGCCCATTGCAAGATCCAGCCAGCCTTTGTTGTTGAAAGCGGTATCGAAATCTCCTTTCTGATCAAGTCTGAACAGTCGGTCGCTTTGACCGACGAGTATTTTTTCATCAGCAGTCAGTACTAACCTGGTTCTGGATTGCGACTTGATGGAAGCTTCCGGTTTTGGCAATTGCGATTCGGACTGTGGCAGGAAAGGGACGTAAACCGTCCCATCGGGACCGAAATCGCGATCTCTTTGACCATCAGCGAAGAATCTGGCAAGCGCGAATCGAGTTCCTTGGTCCTCATCATATTGATACCCAAAAAGCAGCGCCTTACCGTCTTTATAAAGACAGGCGCCAGTGCCGCTGGCTTGTCCCGAACCTGTAAACGTACCTACGATCAAACCGTTTTCGTTGAAGCCAGTATCGTTAGTACCGTCTGCCAGTAATTGCGCCAAATGATAACTGACCTTGCCCTCTACAAAAGTTTGTCCCACGAGAAGGATCTTTCCATCCGGGCGCAAGCCTGCGATGTTCAAAGCGTGGCTTCCCGCAGCAAATGACTCGGCGTACCCCCGGTTGCCAAACGTTGTGTCAATGGGCAGCGCAGCGTTCAAAGGTGTCATGCTCAAATCCTTGTCTGATAGGGGAGCGGTCAGTGTTCCCGTTTGAGAAAACGACCTTATGCCTCGCCATACCCTCGGCGCTACTGTCAGAGTTGACAGGTATAAGCCTTGAAAGCTGATAGCTGCGGTCTATTTTTGAATGTATTTGACTCTTCAATGAGCGTGTCTTTTTACGAGCCAACACGTCGAAACGAAGGGTTCCCTCCATCATTCCTCTTGCTCAGGACAACGAATGTCGTTCATCCAAGCCAATCTGATCCACTTGCTCGCCGCCGTCTGGTTTGTCGTCTGCTGGGGCGGTTACACCCGTTATGCCACCTGGAAGGCCCGTGATACGGCGTGTCTGGCCAGCGTGTTGCACCTTTACCGCGAAGACTGGATGCGCCGCATGCTGCTGCGTGACAACCGCATCGCCGATGCCAGCGTGATCGGCAATCTGGAGCGCAACGCCTCGTTCTTCGCATCCAGCACGCTGATCATCCTCGCCGGTATTCTCACCGTGCTCGGTGCGTCCGACCGAGCTGTGTCGTTGTTGGCGGATATTCCGATGGTGCAACAGGCCTCGCAAGGCATGTCGGAGATCAAGTTGCTGTGCCTGGCACTGGTGTTCGTCTATGCGTTCTTTACTTTCAGCTGGTGCATGCGCCAATACAACTTCGCGGCGATTCTGGTCGGTTCAGCGCCGATGATCGGCGAGCGCCAAGTGACCGAGCAGGAACGCAAGGCCTTCGCTTCACGGGCGGCGCGAGTGATTTCGATGGCGGCCAACCAGTTCAACTTCGGCCTGCGCTCTTATTACTTCGGCATGAGCATGCTGGCGTGGTTCGTCAGCCCGTGGCTGTTCATGATCATGAGCGCGGGCGTGGTGGTGGTGTTGTATCGCCGCGAGTTTCATTCCGACGTTCTCGATGTCATGGTCTATACCCCTACAGAGGCGCCCGTCCCTGAGGCGAACAAAGAGGCTGTTTGATGAGTATTCCGTTCTGGTGTGTGTTTATCAGTGCTTTATTGATCTACGTGGCGCGCATGCCGGTGGCCAAGGCCATGAAAGAGCAGGGCGGGTATGACAATCACTTGCCTCGGCAGCAGCAGGCGCAGTTGACCGGCTTCGGTGCGAGGGCGCTGGCGGCCCATCAGAACAGCATCGAAGCCTTCATTCTGTTCGCGGTCGGTGTGCTGATGGCGCACACCACGCAAACCGCGGGTTGGCTGATCGATGCGCTGGCGATCATCTTCGTGATCTCGCGAGTGTTCTATCTGTGGTTCTATCTGGCCGATCTGGCGAAGTTGCGCAGCCTGATGTGGCTAGTTGGCTTCATCTGTTCGCTGTTGCTGATGATTAGTCCGACTTTTAGAACCGTGTTGCTCTAATCGGTAAATCGCAGGCAAAAGAAAACCCGCACTTAGCGGGTTTTCTTTCACACCAGAAAGCTTATTGCTTTTTGGCGGCTTCTTCTTGAGCAGCGGCGTTCGATTCAGCCTGAGCTTTGGCAGCTTCGGCGTTTTCTTTTGCTGCGTCGTTCACTTTATCCTGAGCTTTGTTCATGTCTTGCTGAGCTTGCTCAGCATGTTGGTTGGCATCTTGAGCTTTGTCCTCGGATTTTTTATCGCAGGCAGCGAGACCGAGGGAAGCGGTCAACATCAAGGCAATAGCTAAAGTCTTACGCATGGGGTGTATCTCCTTATGGAAAATAACTACTGGCCTTAAGAACTCGGCGCTACGGGTTAAGTTCCTCAATTGTTTCAGATATATAAGTTTGTTTTATCACGGAACTTTTGCCGCTTTTCTCACTACTGGCACAAGGCCCAAACGCGAGTAATTATCACATGGCCGAAAACCCCGTTTTTGAGCGCGCGACGCGCTTTTTATCGGCATTGCGTCACTGTCAGGTCTTGGGTCTGCAAGTGCACAGTGCGTCCAGCGAAGGGCTGACGGTGATCCTGCCGTACAGCGAAAAAATCGTCGGCAATCCCGAAACCGGAGTCATCCACGGCGGTGCCATCACTTCATTGATGGACACTGCATGCGGCATGTCGACCCTGTGCGTGCTGCCAGAGTTCGAAGTCTGTCCGACCCTCGATCTGCGCATCGACTACATGCACGCCGCTGAACCGAACAAAGCCGTGTACGGTTTTGCCCAGTGCTATCGCGTCACCACCGACGTGATCTTTGCCCGTGGTTTTGCTTACCAGGACGATCCCGAGCAACCGATTGCCCACGTCGTCGGCACATTCATGCGCATGGGCATCGGTCTGAAGGGCAGCAAGGGTTTCGCGGGCGCGATCAAGGGAGCGAGCCAATGAGCAACGAACTCAGGGAGCAGCTGCAACAGGCCCATGCACAGGGCGATTACACGCCGCTGCTGGCGTTGATTCCTTATGCCGGGCTGATCGGTATCGAATGCTCGCGAGTCGGCGATGAGTTGCTGTTCAAGCTGCCGGCGAACAAGGACAACATTGGTAACCCTTTATTGCCGGCGATCCATGGTGGCGTGATTGCCGGGTTCATGGAGCTGGCCGCCGCCCTGCATTTGCTGATTTTCACCGGCACGCCGGGTGTGCCGAAGATCATCGATTTTTCCCTCGATTACCTGCGCGCCGGGCAGTTTCGCGACACCTGGGCCAGGTGTCAGGTCTGCCGCCAGGGCCGTCGCGTCGCTAACGTAGCGGTCACTGCCTGGCAGAGTACCGAGGCCGAACCGATCGCCACCGCCCGCGCGCACTTCAAAATTGATGAGCCCTTGAAATCCTGAACAGCGCCCCCAACTCAGATGACAACCCGCCGCAGACCATTTCGGGTCGCGGCCACTGCCATCTGATTGGAGTTTGATGACCATGAGTGTGGAAACTCAAAAGGAAACCCTGGGCTTCCAGACCGAGGTAAAGCAGCTGCTGCACCTCATGATCCATTCGCTGTATTCGAATAAGGAAATTTTCCTTCGCGAATTGATCTCGAACGCCTCTGACGCTGTCGACAAGCTGCGCTTCGAAGCCCTGGCCAAGCCTGAGTTGCTCGAAGGTGGCGCTGACCTGAAAATCCGTGTGAGCTTCGACAAGGACGCCAAGACCGTCACCCTCGAAGACAACGGTATCGGCATGAACCGTGACGATGTGATCACCCACCTGGGGACCATCGCCAAATCCGGCACCGCCGACTTCATGAAAAACCTGTCCGGCGATCAGAAGAAAGATTCGCACCTCATCGGCCAGTTCGGTGTCGGCTTCTACTCGGCCTTCATCGTTGCCGACAAGGTTGATGTTTACAGCCGTCGCGCCGGCACTGCCGCCAGCGAAGGCGTGCACTGGTCGTCGAAAGGCGAGGGCGAGTTCGAAGTCGCCACCATCGACAAGCCAGAGCGCGGCACCCGCATCGTCCTGCACCTGAAATCCGGCGAAGACGAATTCGCTGATGGCTGGCGTCTGCGCAACATCATCAAGAAGTACTCCGACCACATCGCTTTGCCGATCGAACTGCCGAAGGAAGTCACTGCGGCCGAAGGCGAAGAGGCTCCAGCCGTTGAATGGGAAACCGTCAACCGTGCCAGCGCCCTGTGGACCCGTCCGCGCACTGAAGTCAAAGACGAGGAATACCAGGAGTTCTACAAACACATCGCTCACGACTTCGAAAATCCGCTGTCGTGGAGCCACAACAAGGTTGAGGGCAAGCTCGAGTACAGCTCGCTGCTGTACGTGCCGGCCCGCGCACCGTTCGACCTGTACCAGCGTGAAGCGCCGAAAGGCCTGAAGCTGTACGTGCAGCGTGTGTTTGTGATGGATCAGGCCGAGTCGTTCCTGCCGCTGTACCTGCGCTTCATCAAAGGCGTGGTCGATTCCAACGACCTGTCGCTGAACGTGTCGCGTGAGATCCTGCAGAAAGACCCGATCATCGATTCGATGAAAACCGCGCTGACCAAGCGTGTGCTCGACATGCTGGAAAAACTGGCGAAGAACGAGCCTGAGCAATACAAAGGCTTCTGGAAAAACTTCGGTCAGGTCATGAAAGAAGGCCCGGCAGAAGACTTCGCCAACAAAGAGAAAATTGCCGGTCTGCTGCGTTTCGCATCGACCCAGGGCGACGACGGCGAGCAGGTTGTCGGTCTGGCTGACTACCTGGCCCGCGCCAAGGAAGGTCAGGACAAGATCTACTACCTCACAGGTGAAACCTACGCGCAGGTCAAGAACAGCCCGCACCTGGAAGTCTTCCGCAAGAAAGGCATCGAAGTGCTGCTGCTGACCGATCGCATCGACGAGTGGCTGATGAGCTACCTCAGCGAATTCGACGGCAAGACGTTTGTCGACGTGGCGCGCGGTGACCTCGATCTGGGCAATCTGGACTCGGAAGAGGACAAGAAAGCCGCAGAAGAAGTTGCCAAGTCCAAAGAAGGCCTGGTCGAGCGTCTGAAAACTGCGCTGGGTGATTCCGTGGCTGAAGTCCGCGTATCCCATCGTCTGACCGATTCGCCGGCCATTCTGGCCATCGGCGAACAGGACCTGGGCCTGCAAATGCGCCAGATCCTCGAAGCCAGCGGGCAGAAAGTCCCGGATTCGAAGCCGATCTTCGAATTCAACCCGAGCCACCCGCTGATCGAGAAACTCGATGGCGAGCAGAGCGAAGAGCGTTTTGGCGACCTGTCGCACATCCTCTTCGATCAGGCTGCCCTGGCGGCTGGCGACAGCTTGAAGGATCCGGCCGCTTACGTGCGCCGGCTGAACAAGCTGCTGGTTGAACTGTCGGTTTGATCACGTTGTAGGAAAAACCCGCTTCGGCGGGTTTTTTCGTTCTGGTGTTTACTCAATCAGGAGTCAGAAATGAGCCAAGTCACTGTACGTTCCGTGGTCTATCAGATTGACGGCCAGGCCTATGAAGGTCGCCTGGCGTTCGACGCCGAGCACAAGGCTGCGCGCCCGGGTTTGCTGATGGCGCCGAACTGGATGGGCGTCAGCGCCGGTGCCGAAGACATCGCCAAAGCGGTAGCGGCCAAGGGTTACGTGGTGCTGATCGCGGATGTCTACGGCCAGAGCGTACGTCCGCAGAACGCTGATGAGGCGCTGGCAGCAATGATGCCGCTCAAGGACGACCGCGCGCTGCTGCGCAAACGTCTGCAAGTGGCTTTCGAGCAATTGCAGAGCCAGGGCGAAGCCACGGTGGATACTTCGAAACTGGCGGTGTTCGGTTTCTGCTTCGGTGGTTGCTGTGCGCTGGACCTGGCCCGCACCGGCGCGCCGGTAAAAGCGGCGGTGTCGTTCCACGGCACGCTGGATTCGCCGAACCCGGCGGATGCGCAGAACATCAAGGGCTCGGTGCTGGTGCTGCATGGCGCGTCCGATCCATTGGTGCCGAAAGAGCAACTGCCGGCATTCGAAGATGAGATGAACGCGGCCAAGGTCGACTGGCAACTGCTCAGCTACGGCGGCGCGGTGCACTCGTTTACCGATCCGCACGCCAATGTGCCGGGCAAGATGATGTACGACGAAAAGACCGCCAAGCGCGCGTTCAAGTCGATGCATGATTTGCTGGATGAAGTGTTCAAGGGCTGATTGCCCTCAGATCAAAAGATCGCAGCCTTCGGCAGCTCCTACATGAATCCGGTATAGGAGCTGCCGAAGGCTGCGATCTTTTGCTTTTAACGGCTTGCCGGTAGTTCGATCCGCTCGACTTCCCCCGGCACCGTCGGCCAATCCCCGGCTGCCCACTTGCGCCGTGCCTCATCAATCGCCGCCGAATCGCTTGCAACAAAATTCCAGTTGATCCGCCTCGGACCGTCCAGCGCCGCGCCGCCGAACACCACCGCGTGCACATCGCTTTCGGCAAACAGGCTCATCTCTTCGCCGGCTGGCAACACCACCAGCGCATGCGGCTCGATCGCCTCGCCATTCAACTGCGCATCCCCGCTCAACACGTACACCGCGCGTTCTTCATGCTCGGTGGGAATCAGCAGGGTGGTCGCGGTCTGCATCTTCACTTCCGCATACAGCGTAGGAGAAAGCACTGGCACCGGCGATTCCAGGCAAAAGCCTGACCCGGCAATCATGCGAATCTGCACGCCAAGGTTATCGCTGACCGGCAGCATCGCTGCCGGGTGATGGCTGTAATGCCCCGGGCCCTGTTCGTGTGCCTTGGGCGAGGCCAGCCAGACTTGCAGGCCATGCAAGGTGAAGGTCTCGGCGAGCAGTGGCGCTGGCGTACGCTCGACGTGGGCGATGGCGCTGCCGGCGGTCATCCAGCTGACATCGCCGGCACCGACCACTTGATCGGAGCCCAGACTGTCCTTGTGCTGCAATTGCCCTTCGAACAGATAGGTAAGTGTCGACAGGCCAATGTGCGGATGCTGGCGGATATCCATGCCTTTACCCGTCGGATAAATCGTCTCGAGCATGTGGTCGAAAAACACGAAAGGCCCGACGTTGCGGCATTTGGCTGACGGCAGCGGGCGCAGAATCGGCTGGCCTTCGACGTCTTCGGCGCGCGGGCGGATGATCAGGAGTGGCGTGTCCATGGTGCATTCCAGGCTGAGCGGGTGATGCCAGAAGCATAACCCGCCGCTGGCATCAGGAGGATTATTGGCTGTCGAAGCCTTGCGGTGCGTGCGTTTCGATGCTGACTTCGCTGGTGGTCATCAATTTGTGAATCGGGCAGCGATCGGCCACACGCAGCAGTTCCTCGCGCTGGGCGTCGGTCAGTACGCCTTTAAGGGTGAGGGTGACATGCAGGGCGTATTTGCCTTTCTGTTCCTGGCTGTTGTCGCGCTTTACCTCGACTCCCACGCCGGTCAGCGGGATGTCTTTTTTCTTCGCATACATTTTCACGGTCAGCGCTTTGCAGGCGCCCAGCGCAGCGTCGAAGTAATCGTGTGGCTCTGGCGCGGTGCCTTCACCCCCGGAGGTTTTCGGTACATCGGCAAACAATTCATGGTCGTCGATCTGGACGGTGTGACGAAAACCTTCAGCGGAGACGGTATTGACGGTAACAGTCATGGAAACCTCACAGGCGGCAGGAAAAATCGTTCGATCAAAGCAGACCTTGCAGTTATAGAGCATTCCCGGCAGTGGGCGTTCCGCTTTTCGGCAGGGATGAACCCTTGTCGTTCGGGCGCGGTCTAGGCTATGCCCATCTGCCGGAGATTACTTGTGTCCTTGTCTCGTCTGAGTCTTGCCTGTCTGCTGCTGTTCGCTGGCAGCGCCAGTGCCCGCGAATACACTTACAGCGATGCGCACCTGCATTACGTGGATTTTTTCCAGGAAAGCGCCGGCATGCAGAAATTGCTCACGGCCATGAAAGAAAATTCCATCGAGCACGTGATGATTTCCGGCATTCCCGTGGCGAAGAAATGGCATGAAGACGAACCCAAGCGCCCGCGTTATTACGCCGGTGATGACGCCGATGCCTATTGGTACAGCGCCACCGATGTGATCATTGCCGACGCGGTGCAAAAACTGGCGCCGGAGCAGCGCCAGTACTTTCATCCGTTCCTGTCCGGTTTCAATCCCAATGACAAGAATTCCGCCGCGCACATCCAGCGCATGCTCGACCTGTATCCGGGTTTGTGGCAGGGCATCGGCGAGGTGTTTACCCGGCACGATGACCTGACCGCGCTGACCTCCGGCGACACACCCCGGGCCAACAACGAGGCGATGACCAGGATCTATCACCTCGCTGCGGAAAACGATCTGCCGGTGATGCTGCATTCCAACATCACTTCCAAGCGTGAGAAAAATCCGCTGTATCTGAAGGAAGTTGAAGAGCCGCTGCGTAATCATCCGCACACGCGGTTCATCTGGGCGCACGCCGGCACCAGCGCCGAGATTCATCGGCATCAAACGCAATTACCGTTTCTCCTGCCAACCCTGACGCGCATGCTTGAGGCTCATCCGAATCTATTCATCGACCTGTCGTGGAGCATGCTCACGCCGTACTTGCTCGACGAGCAGGGCAAGCCGCGCGCCGAATGGCTGGCGCTGGTGGAAAAGTATCCCGAGCGCTTCATGCTCGGCTCAGACGTAGTAGGACGGTTCAACAAGCTCGGTCAGGAAATGCACAGCTACAAGCCGTTTCTCGATGCGCTGCCGGAGGCGGTGGCGCGCAAAGTCGCGCGGGATAACTTCCTGGCGATATTGCCGCGCAACACTGTAAACCCGCCGGTCCGCGCTGAAACGTCAAAGCCATGAGTTCGGACTAGCCACTCGTCTGCCTATCGCTTTTTCGTCTTACGCAATTTCAGGGCAATGCCGATACCTTCTAAAGCAACCCGCTGCAGGCTGATGCAGCGCTTTTGGAAGGAGCCAGAGTGATGAATATCCGTAGTCTCAATATTGCCCCGCGTGCCGGTCTCGGTTTTGGCCTGCTGGCCCTGATGGTGTTTGCCCTTGGCGCGTTCGCCTTGCTGCAAATGTCGAACATGCGTGCGCAGTCCGATGAAGTCGACAACAACTGGCTGCCAAGCGTGATGGCGGTGGGTGAGATGAGTCAGGACATGCTGCGCCTGCGCGCACTGACCATGCGCCTGTTGCTCAACCGTGACCCCAAGGCACTGGAGCAGAATGTCGCCAAGCTCGACGAGCTGCGCAGTGGCTTGAGCGAAGCGCAGCAGCGTTATGACGCGTTGATCGTGCTGCCTGAAGAGCGCGTATTGTTCGAACGCTTCAAGGGCACCGAGCACAAATACCTTGAGCTTCAGGCACAAGTCCTACAGCTGTCGGCACAGAATCGGGTCGCTGAGGCTGCGACGATTCTCAATGATCAGATGAGCCCGCTGGCCGATGAAATCGCCGCCACTTTGCGTGAGCTGGTCGAGTTGAATAAACAGAATGCCGGTCTGGCCACTGAGGCCGCGCGGCTGGTGTTCAAGCAATCGCGGCTATGGGTCGCAGTAATGATCGCCATGGCCGCGCTGATTACCGTCGGCCTGGCATTGCTGCTGACGCGCAGCATCGTCGTGCCATTGTCGCAATCGCTCAGCGTGGCCGAGGTGGTGGCCGGTGGGGATTTGACCGGTGACATTCTCATCTCCGGCAAAGACGAGCCGGCGCGCCTGCTGCAAGCGCTGAAAAGCATGCAGCACAATCTGCGCGACACGATCCGGCGCATTTCCGAGTCGTCGACCCAGTTGGCCTCGGCCGCCGAAGAACTCAGCAGCGTCACCGAAGATGCCACTCGCGGCTTGCATCAGCAAAGTCAGGAAATCGAACAGGCCGCCACTGCGGTCAACCAGATGACGGCGGCGGTGGAAGAGGTGGCGAACAACGCCATGGCCACGTCTGAAGCTTCCCGCGAATCCGACCGCATCGCCCGCCAAGGGCGCGAGCAAGTGCAGCAGACGGTGACGTCGATCGAGTTTCTCGCTGGCGATGTCACCAATAATGCCGCGCAGGTCGAGGCGCTGGCGCAAAAGGTTCATGGCATCAGCAAAGTGCTGGACGTGATTCGCTCGATCGCCGAACAGACCAATCTGCTCGCCCTCAACGCCGCGATCGAAGCCGCGCGCGCCGGCGATGCCGGGCGTGGCTTTGCAGTGGTGGCGGATGAAGTGCGCGCGCTGGCGCATCGCACCCAGCAGTCGACCCAGGAAATCGAGCAGATGATCGGCGGGATCCAGCAGGGCACCGATTCGGCGGTCAGTTCGATGCAGCAAAGCAATTCTCGGGCGCGCTCGACTCTGGAATTGGCCAAGAGCGCAGGCTCGGCTCTGGAGGAAATTGCCTCGGCGTTTACCTTGATCAACGAGCGCAATCTGGTCATCGCCAGCGCCTCGGAAGAGCAGGCAGCGGTGGCGCGCGAGGTGGATCGCAATCTGATGAATATTCGTGATCTGGCAATGCAGACATCGGCGGGGGCCAATCAGACCAGTGCGGCGAGTCAGGAGTTGTCGAAGTTGGCGGTGGATCTGAACGGGATGGTGGCGCGGTTTTCGGTGTGACCGCGCAATCCATTGCAATTGAAACCTGTGGGAGCGAGCCTGCTCGCGAAAGCGCAGTGTCAGCCACTGAAAAGGTTGGCTGAGCAGACGCCTTCGCGAGCAGGCTCGCTCCCACAGGGATTGTTATGTTTGCGTAAACTGCGGGCAATAAAAAGCCCCGCATTCGCGGGGCTCTTTGTTGTTGCGGTCGATCAGCTGCCTTTGACAGTCTTGCCGTTGACCGTACCGTCCTGGAGCATGATGTTGTACTCCTTGCCGTCAGTCTCGACCTGTTGCAGACGCACCAGCAGGTAATCCCAGTCCTTGGCGAACCACAGCACGGTGATGCGTTTGCTTTGTGTCGGATCGCGCACGCGTTCGACCTTGATGGCGTCGATCTGGCCGGCCTTGGTGTCGACCTTTTCCGAACCCAGCACGCGGAAGTCGTAGGTGTCGACTTCGCCATCATCAACCACCTGATAGCTCATGCTTTTCTTGCCGGCGGCAACGTCGTGCTGCAGCGCCAGTTGATAGGTCGACTTGTCGACCATGCCACGGTTCAGCGGGATCTTCACCGCGTCGCCACGGTCGGTGCCGGTCACCAGTTTGTTGGCCCAGTCGAAGTCCAGATCAGCTTTTTTCGCTTTGCCCAGACCGCCACGTTCAAAGTGGTAGGACTGCGGCAGTAGGGTGTCCTTGTCCAGCTTCAGGGTGCTCTCTTCAGTCAGGCTGGCGATCATCATCGATGCCTTGAAGCTGAGCTTCCAGACGCCGTCGGCTTCCTTGGTCAGGCTGCGTTCGGCGGTGCCGCTCATGGGCAGCTGCTTCCAGTCGGCGGTGTAGCTGGCGGAGAACGGTTGAAGGTCCGCTGCCTGCGCGAAGGGCAGGGCGAGCAGAGCGCAAGCGAAGAGCAGGGCGCGACGCATAATATCTCCTAGTGTCGAATCAAGTGGCCGCTGGCGGCGAGTAACTGGCCGTCGAGTAAAGCACCCTGGTCACCGAGTGTCAGCCTGCCTTCGGCAAACCAGCGTACTGCCATCGGGTAGATCAGGTGTTCCTGAGCGTGGACTCGTTGCGCCAGACTCTGCGGCGTGTCATGCAACTCTACCGGTAATACTGCTTGTACGACCAGTGGTCCGCCATCGAGTTCCTCGGTGACGAAGTGCACGGAGCAGCCATGTTCCGTGTCGCCGGCCTCCAGCGCACGCTGATGAGTGTGTAACCCTTTGTATTTGGGCAGCAGCGACGGGTGGATGTTGAGCAGGCGACCCTGGTAGTGGCGCACGAAATCAGCGCTGAGAATGCGCATGAAGCCGGCCAGTACCACGAGTTTGGGGTTGAATTGGTCGATCAGTTCGATCAACGCGGCATCGAAGGCCTCGCGGCCCTCGAATGCTTTGTGATCCAGCGAGCGGGTGGCGATACCCGCGTCGCGGGCGCGTTGCAGGCCGTAGGCGTCGGCGCGGTTGGAAATCACCGCAGCGATGCGGACCGGGCTGTCGCCGGTCCGCGTGCTGTCGATCAGAGCCTGCAAGTTACTGCCGGTGCCGGACAACAGCACCACGACATCACAGGACTTTGGCATCAGTGAGCCTTGAGGTTCTTCAGCTCGACCTGCGCAGCGCCCTCGGCGGCCACGGCGATCTGACCGATGACCCAAGGCTGCTCGCCGGCGTCACGCAGGGTGTTCAGCGCAACTTCAACGTGCTCCTGAGCTACACAAATGACCATGCCGACGCCGCAGTTGAGCACGCGGTGCATTTCGGTTTCATCAACGTTGCCTTTCTCTTGCAGCCAGTCGAACACGGCCGGGCGAGTCCAGCTGGCCACGTCAACCACTGCTTGCGCGCCTTTTGGCAACACGCGTGGGATGTTGTCGAGCAGGCCGCCACCGGTGATGTGGGCCATGGCCTTCACAGCGCCGGTGTCTTTGATCAGCTTGAGCAGTGGCTTGACGTAGATGCGGGTCGGGGCCATCAGCAGGTCGGTCAGCGGTTTGCCGTCGAGCTGGGTGTTCTCGATGTCGGCACCGGAGACTTCGATGATTTTGCGGATCAGCGAGTAGCCGTTGGAGTGCGGGCCGGACGATGGCAGGGCGATCAGGGCGTCACCGGTGGCGACTTTCGAGCCGTCGATGATTTCCGCCTTTTCCACGACGCCGACGCAGAAGCCGGCCAGGTCGTAGTCTTCGCCTTCATACATGCCTGGCATTTCAGCGGTTTCGCCGCCAACCAGCGAGCAACCCGACAGTTCGCAGCCAGCGCCGATGCCGGTAACCACTTGGGCAGCGGTGTCGACATTCAGTTTGCCGGTGGCGTAGTAGTCGAGGAAGAACAGCGGCTCGGCGCCGCACACCACCAGATCGTTGACGCACATTGCGACCAGGTCGATGCCGATGCTGTCGTGCTTGTTCAGGTTCAGCGCCAGACGCAGCTTGGTGCCGACGCCGTCGGTGCCGGAGACCAGCACTGGCTGCTTGTAGCCGGCCGGGATTTCGCAGAGGGCGCCGAAACCGCCCAGGCCGCCCATGACTTCCGGGCGCGCAGTGCGCTTGGCGACGCTCTTGATGCGTTCGACCAATGCTTCACCGGCGTCGATGTCTACACCGGCGTCCTTGTAGCTCAGGGAGGGTTGCTTGCTCATGATCCAGGCCTTTAGGGGAGGGGATTCAGGGGGTAACGACCGAGTTCAGCGGGAACATCGAACTCGATGGGCGATCGCCTCACGCGAGTTTCGAGGGGCCCGGCTGTTGCCGGTCTGCGAAGGCGCGCGATTTTATCAGGCTTGAGGGGCAGCGGCCATCCTCGCACCGACGGGCAGGGCCATATCGGCGGAAATTTTTTGCAATCGCAGGGTATGACTGCCTGTATAAGGTGTGGCGATTAACCGTCTATCGTTAGGACTGTGCAAAAACTTACCGCCACCGTGTGAATGTTTTGCCAGGGGAGGGGGTCACAGCCTTGCTCAAACGGTTCACGCGGCGTGTTCCAGCCGCTCCTGTCGACGGGAATTTTCCATGCGTTTTTGTAAATTGTTATTTGTAGGCTGCCTGACGCTGGTCAGCCTGGCGAGCCATGCCGAAAACCTCAAAGGCCTGTATCAGGTGCGTCAGCCGGTCAACGGCCAGGCGCCGGAAGAGCGCGATCGCGCCACGCAGGCAGCGCTCGATACCCTGGTGCTGCGCCTGACCGGCGACCCGAAAGCCGCGCAGAACCCGGGGCTGGCGCCGATTCGCAAGGATCCGCAGCAGATCATCAGCCAGTTCGGTTTCGACGCCGGGCCACCGGAAGTGCTGAAAGTCGACTTCGATCCGGCAACCACCGAGCAGGCCTTGCGCCGGGCCGGGTTACCGGTGTGGGGCGCCAGTCGACCGTCGATCCTCGGCTGGTGGCTGAACGATTCGACTGAAGGTGGGAGCCTGGTCGGTGATGGTCAGGCCGCAGCCGCGATGTTGCGCACGGCCGCGCAACATCGCGGTTTGCCACTGCGCTTGCCGCTGGCTGATCTCAGCGAGCAATTGGTTGCCACCGCACCGGCGCTGGAAAGCGCTGATCCGGCGCCCCTGCGCAGTGCTTCGGAACGCTACAACGCTGACGCCTTGCTGGCGGTGCACGCGCGCGAAGAGGGCGGGCAGTGGCAGGCGAAATGGCGCTTGTGGCTCGGTGATCAGAAAGAGGCCGGCAGCGTGCAGGGCGCCGATCAGGCTGCGGTTGCCGATGCGGTGATGCTGGCGGTAGCCGAGCGTCTGGCGCCGCGATTTGTCGCCAAGCCCGGCGCGTCGGGTCAGCAGACCCTGGAAGTGCAGGGCATGAATCTGGAGCATTATGCGGCGCTGCTGCGGTTACTCGAACCGTTCGGCGTGCGTCTGCAAAGCGTGCAGGGTGATCGGATCGTCTACCGGGTCAATGGCAGCGTCGATCAATTGCGCGCGCAATTGTCGCTGGCGAAGTTGCAGGAACTGCCGGCCGAAGCGCCGGCCCCGGTGGCGCCTGCCCAGCCAGCGGCGGATGGTGCGCCTGCGGTGGCAGCGCCACCCCCGGCAGCGGCGGCACCGTCGTTGCGGTTTCGCTGGTAAGTCTTTCCTTATATAGAAGCATCAGGAGTGGTAAATGGCCGATACGCGGCGTTGGTTCTGGCTCGGTGGGGTAGTCCTGCTTTGCGCGTTTGTATGGTTGCTGCACCCGATCCTCACGCCGTTTCTGGTCGCGTTGTTGCTGGCTTATCTGTTCGACCCGTTGGTGGATCGTCTGGAGCGGCTCGGGCTGTCGCGAACCTGGGGTGTGATCGCCGTGTTTGCCTTGTTCACCTTGATCGTCACCGCGTTGCTGCTGGTGCTGGTACCAATGCTCGCCAAGCAGTTGCTGCGTCTGTACGAGCTGGCGCCGCAGATGCTCGACTGGTTGCAGCACACCGCTGTGCCGTGGGCGCAAGCGAAACTGGGGCTGTCGGACGGCTTCTGGAAATTCGATAAGGTCAAAGCCGCGATCAGCGAGCACATGGGCCAGACCACCGACATCGTCGGCGTGGTGCTGAGTCAGGCGACGGCCTCGAGCCTGGCGCTGATCGGCTGGCTGGCAAACCTGGTGCTGATTCCGGTGGTGAGCTTCTACCTGCTGCGCGACTGGGACGTGATGATGGGCAAGATCCGCAGCCTGCTCCCACGTGATCGCGAAGAGCGCGTGGTTGCGCTGGCGGGCGAGTGCCACGAAGTGCTCGGCGCGTTTGTGCGCGGGCAGTTGCTGGTGATGGTTGCGTTGGGGGTGATCTACGCGGCAGGCCTGATGATCGTCGGTCTGGAGCTGGGGCTGTTGATCGGCCTGATTGCCGGTCTCGCGGCGATCGTGCCGTACATGGGTTTTGTCATCGGCATCGGCGCGGCATTGATCGCCGGGTTGTTCCAGTTCGGTGGCGATCTGTACCCGATGGTCGGGATCGTCGCAGTGTTCATGGTCGGTCAGGCACTGGAAGGCATGGTGCTGACGCCTCTACTGGTCGGGGACCGCATCGGCCTGCACCCGGTGGCGGTGATCTTCGCGATCCTTGCTGGCGGCGAGCTGTTCGGTTTCACCGGCGTTCTGCTGGCGTTGCCGGTGGCGGCGGTGATCATGGTGCTGGTGCGTCATGTCCACGACTTGTATAAGGATTCCGGGATCTACAGCGGCGTCGACGAACCCGAGCTGTGATGCGAGGGCCAGCCCGGCGCTTGGCCGGGCTGGCCCGTGTCGTGCAGGCGAGGGCGCCAGAGAATCCGTCACAAAACCGCTGCGTCAACGCAAACCTTTGATTTTGCTTGGGGTCTGTCGCATTGTGCGCTCAGCCTCACGGGTATAAACTTCGCCAACTTTACACAGAGGCCACTAACGGTTCCTTTGAGAACTGTTCAGTCAGCATGAAACCGATTCAGCTGCCCCTAGGTGTGCGTCTGCGTGACGACGCCACCTTCATCAACTACTACCCAGGCGCCAATGCCGCTGCACTCGGCTATGTCGAGCGTCTCTGCGAAGCCGACGCCGGGTGGACAGAGAGCCTGATCTACCTGTGGGGCAAGCACGGCGTCGGGCGCACGCATCTGTTGCAGGCCGCGTGCCTGCGCTTCGAGCAGATGGGCGAACCGGCGGTGTATCTGCCGCTGGCCGAGTTGATGGACCGCGGCGTGGAAATCCTCGACAACCTTGAACAGTACGAACTGGTCTGCCTGGATGATTTGCAGGTGATTGCCGGCAAGGCCGACTGGGAAGAGGCGATGTTTCATCTGTTCAACCGTCTGCGTGACAGCGGCCGGCGCCTGCTGATCGCCGCGTCCACTTCACCGCGCGAACTGCCTGTGAAGCTGGCTGACCTGAAATCCCGTCTGACCCTGGCGCTGATCTTCCAGATGCGCCCACTTTCTGATGAAGACAAATTGCGTGCGCTGCAATTGCGCGCATCCCGTCGCGGTCTGCACCTGACCGATGAAGTCGGGCACTTCATTCTCACTCGCGGCACGCGCAGCATGAGCGCGCTGTTCGATCTCCTCGAGCGGCTTGATCAGGCTTCATTGCAGGCGCAACGCAAGCTGACCATTCCCTTTCTCAAGGAAACACTCGGCTGGTAGTAGTGGGCTTTTGCCAGCTTTCAGGCGCCAGAAAACCCGCGTATCTGCGGCGATCCACCGGCTAGGCGAGTTACGCGCTTAGATGTAAACGCGAAACCGGGAAGTCACATAAAGTTCGATTGAATTTGCAAATGAGGACGATAGCGGGCATAGTCTCGGCTTCTTTACAACTATCAGCCACGGTCGTGCCCATGCTAAAGCGCTTCGCACCCCTCGTGCCTCTCGCACTCGTTACCCTGTTATTCGGTTGTGCTGCTCATTCTCCGGTTCAAGAGCCGCCGCAACAGGTCAAGAATTCTGCTACTGCCCAGTCTTCCGTTATTTACCAGGAAGAGCTGGACACCGAAAAAGAACTCAACCAGTTCAACGGCAGCAAGCCTTATCAGCTTCCTGTTCTGGCTGACAGCATCCTCGAACGCGGCATGTCCCTGATCGGTACCCGTTACCGTTTCGGCGGTACCTCTGAAGCCGGCTTCGATTGCAGCGGTTTCATCGGTTACCTGTTCCGTGAAGAGGCGGGCATGAACCTGCCGCGTTCTACTCGCGAAATGATCAACGTTGATGCGCCGCTGGTTTCGCGCAGCAACCTTGAGCCGGGTGATCTGCTGTTCTTCGCCACCAATGGTCGTCGCGGTCGTGTCAGTCACGCCGGGATCTACCTGGGTGACAATCAGTTCATCCACTCCAGCAGTCGTCGCAGCGGCGGTGTTCGCATCGACAGCCTGGGTGACAGCTACTGGAGCAAGACCTTCATCGAAGCCAAGCGTGCACTCGCCATGGCGCCGACCGTGGTCACCGCTCGCAAGTAAGCCCGAGGTCGCTGCGTTCGCGGCGACAAAACGGCACGGCAACGGAGTAGACCTAAACTTTACAAGGTGAAGTTAAAGTCTTACTTGAAGTTTGCCGCGTAGCCGCTAGAATCCTGAATCTATATTGATGGCAAACCGCCTGCGTGATGACGCAGGCGGTTTTGTTTCTGTCCATTCTGCAGAGAAAGCCGCAGCCAGATCAGGATGTTCTGCTTATGACGATGTCGGCCCGCCTCACCTTGATCCTTTGCGCCGCGCTGCTCAGCGCCTGCGCCAGCCGTACACCGCCGCCAGCCCCCGTGGTTCGCGCGCCGATCGTGTTCGGTCCTTCCCAGGCTTTTTCTCCCGTTGCTGAAGACGTGCTGTTCCGCGCCCTCGGCCTGGTCGGCACGCCGTATCGCTGGGGCGGCAACACGCCAGATTCCGGTTTCGATTGCAGTGGTCTGATCGGTTTCGTCTACCGCGACGCGGCGGGAATTTCGCTGCCACGCTCGACCCGCGAAATGATCGTCATGCAGGCGCCGAATGTCGGCAAGGAAGGCTTGCAGACCGGCGACCTGATTTTCTTCGCCACCAATGGCGGCTCGCAGGTCAGTCATGCGGGGATTTACGTCGGTGAGGGGCGCTTCGTGCATGCACCGGCCACGGGTGGCACGGTCAAGCTTGATAGCCTGTCGAAGGCCTATTGGCAGAAGGCGTATCTGAGCGCCAAGCGAGTGTTGCAGCCGGGGCAGCTGGCGCATAACCCGTAGTAAAAATCGCATACATTCTAATGTGGGAGCGAGCCTGCTCGCGAAAGCGGTGTATCAGCCAATTCAATGGAGGTTGACACTACGCATTCGCGAGCAGGCTCGCTCCCACAGTTGTTTCAAGTCACATTCAACATCACTTCGTGGCCGACACACGCCACACTTTGTTCCCGACATCATCCGCCACCAGCAAGCCACCTTGCTGATCGATCACCACGCCCACTGGGCGGCCCAGCGCGTTCTCATCCTTGTCGAGGAAACCGGTCAGCACATCCACCGGTTGCCCGGTCGGTTTGCCGCCAGTGAACGGCACGAAAATCACCTTGTAGCCGCTGTGCGGTTTGCGGTTCCACGAGCCGTGCTGGCCAATGAATGCGCCTTCCTTGAATTGCGCCGGCAAGCGGTTGCCCTCGGCGAAGGTCAGGCCCAGCGAAGCGGTGTGCGGACCGACGGCGTAATCCGGAGCGATGGCCTTGGCCACCAGATCAGGATTCTGCGGTTTGACTCGCACATCGACGTGTTGCCCGTAGTAGCTGAACGGCCAGCCATAGAAGCCGCCGTCCTTGACCGAGGTGATGTAGTCCGGCACCAGATCGCTGCCGATTTCGTCACGCTCGTTGACCGCTGTCCACAAGGCGCCGCTGGTGGGTTCCCAGGCAAGGCCGTTGGGGTTGCGGATGCCCGAGGCGAAGATCCGGTGATTGCCGGTCGCCCGATCCACTTCCCAGATCGCCGCGCGGCCTTCTTCCTGATCCAGACCGTTTTCGCCGACGTTACTGTTCGAGCCGACGGTGACGTAGAGCTTGTTGCCGTCCTTGCTGGCGATGACGTTCTTGGTCCAGTGGTGATTCAGCGTGCCGCCGGGCAAGTCGACGACTTTGATCGGTTGGGTTTTGATCTCGGTGGCGCCCGGCTCGTAGTTGAAGCGCAGCAGGCGGTCGGTGTCGGCAACGTACAAATCATTGCCAACCAGCGTCATGCCAAACGGCGAATTGAGGTTCTGCAGGAACACCGTGCGGGTTTCCGCGACGCCATCGTGGTCGGCATCACGCAGCAGGGTGATGCGGTTCGGGCTGGGTACGCCGGCACCGGCCTTGCCCATGACTTTCTTCATCACCCAGCCACGAATGCCTTTGCTGTCATCGGGCTTGGGCGGCGCATTGGTTTCCGCCACCAGCACATCGCCGTTGGGCAGCACGTAGAGCCAGCGCGGGTGATCGAGTCCTTCGGCAAACGCCGCGACCTGGGTGCCGGCCGCTGCGGTCGGTTTCGCGCCGTCCGGCCAGCCCACCGCCGGGGCGATGTTGACTGTCGGGATCAGTGTCTTGTTCGGTTCGGGCAGTTTCGGTGACGGACCGGTGCCGTCGGAAACTTGCAGGCTGGAGGTTTCACCGCAGGCAGCGAGCCCGCCAGCGACGGCGATGATGAGAGCGAGTGGGGCCTTGCGCATTGCTGATCTTCCCTATGAATGCATTCCTAAACATAGAGGAGGGCGCAGGCCCGATGGTTCAACTGCTCAACCGCGGGCTTCCTTGAACAGCACGGCGATGCCCGGATGATAGTTGCCCGCGTCGCTGTGCAATTTGCGATAGGCGTAGGGGAAATACCAGGCCACGGCGCAGGTGTGTTCCTTTTGCAGGTCGTCGACCATGTCCTGCAGTTCTTCAGGGCTGGCGCTGTGCTGGGCTTTTTGCGGAGCGATGAAGAGGCAGCCGAGCTTGAGATCGCTTGCGTAGCTGATGCGCTTGGCATCAACGGTGATGTCGAGCAGGGCCTGGGTCAGGTTGAGGTTGTTGACCCGTGGCCAGCGTTGCGTGGCCTGAATGAATGCACGGTCTTCGCTGCCGGCAATTAACAGATCGGCGCGGGCATTGCGTTCGCCTTCTTCGTTCTGTTTGCGCGTGGCGGTGTCGTTCAGCGTGACCATTTCAGCCATCCACGCCGCTGCCGCGAGCAGGCCCAGATTGGCTTTCTCGTCGTGCCAGTACGGCGTGTCGTTGTCGCCGCGAACGGTGTTGTAGCGATCGATACAGTCAAACCAGCGTTCCAGCACCGGGCGCAGGAATTCCAAGCGCGGGTTGCTGATGATCATGCCTTGCATCGTCGTCATCCTTATTGTTGTAGTGGGCTTTTCGGAAAAAGCATGGCTCTTTGATATCACTTGTCACAGTCTGGCACAAGATTGCCGCTGCACATTTGATCAGCGGCAGTTATTCGCGCGCAAAGCGCCTCTTCAATTGACGCTCCACCCCCAACCCTCTAACCTTCGCCGCTTGTTTCAGGTGCTCTGTGGCCCCGCGTCGACAGAGTGAAACAGGGAAGCCGGTGAGTGTGGTCTTCAAGCGAAGCCACGACGATCCCGGCGCTGCCCCCGCAACGGTAAATGAGTGAAAACTGCGCCTTGAGCCACTGCCTCGAAAGAAGCGGGAAGGCGCGCAGTCAGGCGAAACGCCGCTCATGAGCCCGGAGACCGGCCTGATCCATCTCAACGGCATCACGGTGGGCGATGCCAGGCTTTTTGCCGTCTATTCTTGTGCCTGCCCGCCGTTATCCAGCCTCAACGGAGAGCTCCCCCATGACTGATTCCCCCGAGCGTGACGAACGCCATCTGGCGCGCATGCAGCGCAAGAAAGCCGTGATCGACGAACGCATCGCCAACTCGCCCGACGAATGTGGCCTGGTGCTGGTGCTGACCGGCAACGGCAAAGGCAAGAGCAGCTCGGCATTCGGCATGCTCGCCCGCGCCATGGGCCACGGCATGCAATGCGGCGTGGTGCAGTTCATCAAGGGCCGCAACAGCACTGGCGAAGAATTGTTTTTCCGCCGCTTCCCCGAGCAGGTGCGTTTCCACGTCATGGGCGAAGGTTTCACCTGGGAAACCCAGGATCGCCAACGTGACATCGCCGCGGCGACCGCCGCTTGGGAAGTCTCCCGCGAATTGTTGCGCGACCCTTCGATCGGTCTGGTGGTGCTCGACGAATTGAACATCGCCCTCAAGCACGGCTACCTCGATCTCGATCAGGTGCTCAGCGATTTGCAGGCGCGTCCGCCGATGCAGCACGTGGTGGTCACCGGTCGCGGCGCCAAGCCGGAAATGATCGAGATGGGCGACACGGTCACCGAGATGGGCATGCTCAAGCACGCCTTCCAGGCCGGGATCAAAGCGCAGAAAGGCGTCGAACTTTGAAGCAACCACGTCACTGCCCGGCGGTATTGATTGCCGCGCCGGCCTCCGGTCAGGGCAAGACCACCGTCACCGCTGCACTCGCCCGTTTGCATCGCAATCAGGGGCGTAAGGTGCGCGTATTCAAATGCGGTCCGGATTTTCTCGACCCGATGATCCTCGAGCGCGCCAGCGGTGCGCCGGTGTATCAACTGGACATGTGGATGGTCGGCGAGCAGGAAAGTCGCCGCCTGTTGTGGGAAGCCGCCGCCGAAGCCGACCTGATTCTGATTGAAGGGGTGATGGGCCTGTTCGACGGCACGCCATCCAGCGCTGATCTGGCGCGCCACTTCGGTGTGCCGGTGCTCGGCGTGATCGACGGCACCGCCATGGCGCAGACCTTTGGCGCCTTGGCGCTGGGCCTGGCGAAGTATCAGCCGGACTTGCCATTCGCTGGCGTGCTGGCCAACCGCGTCGGCACCTTGCGCCATGCGCAATTGCTCGAAGGCAGCCTCACCGAAGGTCTGCGCTGGTACGGTGCGCTGTCCCGCGAAACCGGTATCGAATTGCCGAGCCGCCACCTCGGCCTGGTTCAGGCCAGCGAATTGAATGATCTGGATCTGCGCCTCGACGCGGCCGCCGATGCGCTGGCCAGCAGTTGCGAGGTCGCGCTGCCACCCGCCGTTGAATTCGCCGCGCCTGACCTCATCGCCGCAGAGCCTCTATTAAAAGGTGTGCGCATCGCCGTTGCCCGCGATGAAGCCTTTGCCTTCACCTATGGCGCCAGTCTCGATCTGCTGCGGGCGATGGGCGCCGAACTGCAGTTTTTCTCGCCGATTCGCGACACCCGATTGCCCGAGGCGGACAGCCTGTATCTGCCGGGCGGTTATCCGGAACTGCATCACGTCGCGCTGGCGCAAAACGCCTCAATGCTGGCGGCGATCCGCGCGCACCATGCGGCGGGCAAGCCGTTGCTCGCCGAGTGTGGCGGCATGCTTTATCTGCTTGATTCGCTGACCGACGTGGAAGGCACCCGTGCTGAGCTGGTCGGTTTGCTCAAGGGCGAGGCGGTGATGCAGAAGCGTCTCGCGGCGTTGGCGTTGCAGGCGGTTGAGTTGCCGGAAGGTTCCTTGCGGGGGCATACGTATCACCATTCGCTGACTACAACCGAGCTGACGCCGATTGCCCGTGGGCTGAGTCCCAATGGCGGGCGCGGTGCTGAGGCGGTTTATCGCGAGGGGCGGATGACGGCTTCCTATGTGCACTTTTATTTCCCGTCGAATCCTGTGGCTGTCGCTGCGCTGTTTGCGCCCGGCCTTGAGACCGCCATCGCTGGCAAGCCAGCTCCCACAGGGGATTGCGTTTCGTCAGGTATTGCACCGCCCACTGTGGGAGCTGGCTTGCCAGCGATGGGGCCATGACCGACAACGCATTCTCCGAAGCCGAACGCGCAGCGGTCTACAAGGCCATCGCCGAACGCCGCGACATGCGCCACTTCACCGGCGGCAGCGTCGAACCGCAGCTGCTGCGCCGTCTGCTCGAGGCCGCTCATCAAGCGCCGAGCGTCGGCCTGATGCAGCCGTGGCGCTTCATCCGCATCAGCGATCGTGCTCTGCGCGGGCAGATCCGCGATCTGGTGGAAGAAGAGCGCATCCGCACCGCCGAAGCCCTTGGCGAGCGCAGCGATGAGTTCATGCAACTCAAGGTCGAAGGCATCAACGACTGCGCTGAGGTGCTGGTCGCGGCGCTGATGGACGATCGCGAAAAGCACATCTTCGGTCGGCGCACGTTGCCGGAAATGGACATGGCCTCGTTGTCCTGCGCGATCCAGAATCTGTGGCTGGCCTCCCGTGCCGAGGGCCTGGGCATGGGCTGGGTCTCGCTGTTTGAACCGCAGGCATTGGCGGATTTGCTCAAGTTGCCGGTCGGTGCCAAGCCGCTGGCGGTGTTGTGTCTCGGCCCGGTCAGGGAATTCTATCCGGCGCCGATGCTGGTACTTGAAGGCTGGGCGCAGGCGCGGCCGCTCAACGAGTTGCTGTACGAAAATTATTGGGGAGTGAGTCAATGAGTGTGGCGTTGCTGAGTGTCGCCGCGGTAGCGCTGGATGCGCTGCTCGGTGAACCGAAACGCTGGCATCCGCTGGTGGCGTTCGGCAATTTTGCCGGGCGCATCGAGCAACGCTTCAACGCCGGCGGTCGTGGCTGGCGCAGCCATGGCGTGACCGCGTGGGTTATCGCGGTACTGCCGCTGACCTTGCTCGCCACAGCATTTTCCTGGGCGCCTTATGTCGGCTGGATTGTCGAGATTCTCGCGTTGTATTGCGCCCTCGGCATGCGCAGCCTCGGCGAACATGTTGCGCCGGTTGCGGCGGCGTTGCGCGCCGATGATCTGGACGAGGCGCGCAAGCGTGTCGGTTATCTGGTCAGCCGCCAGACCGATGAACTCGACGGCACTGCGGTTGCCCGCGCCGCGACTGAGTCGGTGCTGGAGAACGGCAGCGATGCGGTGTTCGCTGCGCTGTTCTGGTTTGTCGTCGCCGGCGCGCCGGGCGTGGTCCTGTATCGCTTGAGCAATACCCTCGATGCGATGTGGGGTTATCGCAACGAACGCTTCGAGCGTTTCGGTTGGGCGGCGGCGAAAATCGACGACGTGTTGAACTACATTCCTGCGCGTCTGGTGGCATTGACCTACGCGCTACTGGGCAAAACCCGCCTCGCGCTCAAATGCTGGCGCACCCAGGCGCCGCAGTGGGACAGCCCCAACGCCGGCCCGGTGATGGCGGCCGGTGCCGGTGCGCTGGGCGTCGAGTTGGGTGGCCCGGCGATCTATCACGGCGAACTGCATGAGCGCCCGCAACTGGGCGAAGGTGCGCCGGCCGATGCCGATTCCATCGACCGTGGCTGGCAATTGGTCCAGCGCGGCGTATGGTTGTGGCTGCTGATGCTTTGCCTGGGGGCGGAATTTTATGCTTGAGCACGGTGGCCGGTTGCGCAAGGCTGCACTCGATTACGGGATTGCCGAAGCCGACTGGCTCGACCTGTCCAGCGGCCTCGCGCCATGGCCGTTCCCGATCCCGGAAATCCCGCTACGCGCCTGGGCGCGCTTGCCGGAAACCGATGACGGTCTGGAACAGGCCGCCTGCGATTATTACGGCGCCGCGCAGGTGCTACCGGTGGCCGGCTCGCAAATGGCTATCCAGTTGCTGCCGCGTCTGCGCCGGGCCGGCAAGGTCGGCGTGTTGTCGCCGTGCTATGCCGAGCATGCCGAAGCGTGGCGGCGCAGCGGTTACATTGTCCGTGAAGTGCTCGAGCAGGAAGTCGAATTCTTTCTCGACAGTCTTGATGTGCTGGTGGTGGTCAATCCGAACAACCCGACCGGCCTCAGCCTGACCCCGGCGCGCCTGCTCGACTGGCATGCGCGGCTGGCGCAACGCGGCGGCTGGCTGGTGGTCGATGAAGCGTTCATGGACAACACGCCGCAACTGAGCCTGGCGCCCTATGCGCATCAGGTCGGGCTGGTGGTGTTGCGTTCGTTCGGCAAGTTTTTCGGTCTGGCCGGGGTGCGCCTCGGTTTCGTTCTGGGCGAGCGCAAGTTGCTCAAACTGCTCGCCGAACAGGTCGGGCCGTGGGCGGTGAGCGGGCCGACGCGGGTGCTCGGTACGGCGTGCCTGCAAGACACCGAGGGCCATACCCGTCAGCGGATTCGCAGCGATGAAGCGAGCGAACGGCTGGCGGCGTTGCTGACACGTTGCGGTTTTGCACCGCAGGGCGGCTGCGCGCTGTTTCAGTGGCTGATCACCGAGCACGCCGAAGCGCTGCACGAATTCCTCGCCCGGCGCGGCATCCTCCTGCGCCTGTTCAGCCACAACAGCAGTGTGCGTTTCGGCCTGCCGGCCGATGCCGCGAAAGAGTTGCGCCTCGAACAGGCTTTGCAAGCTTTCACCAAGGACAATCCATGACCACTCTGATGGTGCAAGGCACCACGTCCGATGCTGGCAAAAGCACTCTGGTGACGGCGTTGTGCCGCTGGGCCACCCGCCAGGGCGTGGCGGTGGTGCCGTTCAAACCGCAGAACATGGCGCTCAACAGCGCAGTCACCGCTGACGGCGGCGAGATCGGCCGCGCGCAGGCAGTGCAGGCGCAAGCGGCCTTTCTCGAACCCCACACCGACATGAACCCGGTATTGCTCAAGCCCAACAGCGACACCGGCGCGCAAGTGATCATTCATGGCCGCGCGGTGACGACGATGAACGCCGTCGCCTATCACGATTACAAGGCCATCGCGATGCGAGCGGTGCTCGCCTCGCACGAGCGACTCAGCGCTGCCTATCCGCTGGTAATGGTCGAGGGCGCCGGTTCGCCGGCGGAGATCAATCTGCGCGCCGGCGACATTGCCAACATGGGCTTTGCCGAAGCGGTGGACTGCCCGGTTTTGCTGATCGCCGACATCAATCGCGGCGGCGTGTTTGCGCATTTGGTCGGCACCCTGGAATTGCTTTCGCCGAGTGAACAGGCGCGGGTCAAAGGCTTCATCATCAACCGCTTTCGCGGCGATATCGCCTTGCTGCAACCGGGCCTCGACTGGCTGGAACAACGCACCGGCAAACCGGTGGTCGGCGTGTTGCCGTACGTGATGGACCTGCACCTTGAAGCCGAGGACGGCATCGACCAACGCCAGACCGACAAGGCCGAGCAGGTGTTGAAAGTGGTGGTGCCGGTGCTGCCGCGTATCAGCAATCACACCGACTTCGACCCGCTGCGTCTGCATCCGCAGGTGGATCTGCAATTTGTCGGCCCGGGGCAGGCGATTCCCGCCGCCGACCTGATCATCCTGCCGGGCTCGAAAAGCGTGCGCAGTGATCTGACTTATCTGCGCGCCAACGGCTGGGACGCGGCGATCAATCGGCATCTGCGCTACGGCGGCAAGGTGCTGGGGATTTGCGGCGGTCTGCAGATGCTCGGTGAACAGGTGCACGATCCGCTTGGGCTGGAAGGCGCTGCCGGCTCCAGCGCGGGGCTGGGTCTGCTGGCGTTCGAAACGCAGCTCGAAGCCGAGAAGCAACTGCGCAACGTGCGCGGGCGGCTGGCGCTGGAAAACGCCGCAGTCAGCGGTTACGAAATTCATGCTGGCGTAACCAGCGGGCCGGGGCTGGAAACGCCGGCGGTGCATCTGGACGACGGTCGTTGCGATGGTGCGCAAAGTGCCGATGGCCAGGTGTTCGGCACCTATCTGCATGGCTTGTTCGAATCCCCCGAGGCGAGCGCGGCGTTGTTGCGCTGGGCCGGGTTGAGTGATGTGCAGGAAGTCGATTACCACAGCTTGCGCGAGCGTGATATCGAGCGGTTGGCGGATCTGGTGGAGAAGCATCTGGATACCGGGCTGTTGCGTCAGCTCTGCGGGATTTGAGTTGTCCTGGCTGGCCTCTTCGCGAGCAGGCTCGCTCCCACAGGGAACTGCGATCAACGGTGGGAGCGAGCCTGCTCGCGAAGGGGCCGGTTGCCTTACCACACATTTTTGGATGAACCCATGCTCCAACTGATCCTCGGCGGCGCCCGCTCCGGCAAAAGTCGTCTGGCGGAAAAACTCGCCAGCGACAGCCATCTGGCGGTCACCTACATCGCCACCAGCCAACCGCTCGACGGCGAAATGAATCAACGCGTCGCCCATCATCGCGCACGTCGCCCGGTCGAATGGGCGTTGATCGAAGAGCCGCTGGAACTGGCCCGCGTGCTGCGCGAATCCGCCGGCGCCGAGCGCTGCCTGCTGGTCGATTGCCTGACCCTGTGGCTGACCAATCTGCTGATGCTCGACGACACCGAACGTCTCGCCGCCGAGCGTGAAGCCTTGCTCGATTGCCTGGCGTCGTTGCCGGGTGAAATCATTTTTGTCAGCAACGAGACCGGAATGGGTGTCGTGCCGCTGGGCGAATTGACCCGCCGCTATGTCGATGAAGCCGGTTGGCTGCATCAAGCTCTGGCCGAGCGCTGTCAGCGAGTTGTCCTGACCGTCGCCGGCCTGCCCCTGACTTTGAAAGGACCTGCGTTATGAGCCCGACCTGGTGGCTGAACCCGTGCAAAACCGTGAACCCGGACATCATCGCGCAAGCGACCGAGCGCCAGCAGCAACTGACCAAACCGGCCGGTTCGCTGGGGCGCCTTGAATCGGTGGCCGTGCAACTGGCCGGTCTGCAAGGTCAGCTCAAGCCAACGCTGGATCAAGTCTGGATCGCGATTTTCGCTGGCGACCATGGCGTGGTAGCCGAAGGCGTATCGGCTTATCCGCAGGAAGTCACCGGGCAGATGCTGCTCAACTTTGTCAGCGGCGGCGCGGCGATCAGCGTGCTGGCGCGTCAGCTCGGTGCGCAACTGGAAGTGGTCGATCTGGGCACGGTGAATCCGGCGCTGAATCTGCCCGGCGTGCGCCATCTGAACATTGGCGCGGGAACGGAGAACTTCGCTCAGGGCGCAGCAATGACTCAGGCGCAGGGCGAATCGGCCTTGCAGGCCGGTCGCGACAGCGTCTTGCGCGCGAAAGCCGCCGGCACCCAGTTGTACATCGGCGGCGAGATGGGCATCGGCAACACCACGGCGGCCAGTGCGCTGGCCTGTGCCTTGCTCGATTGCCCGGTGGTGCACCTGACCGGTCCCGGCACTGGGCTGAATGCCGCTGGCGTCAGCCACAAGGCGCACGTCATCGAACGCGCTCTGGCGCTGCATGCCGCACAGCGTGGCGATGCCTTGCAGACGTTGTTCAATCTCGGCGGGTTCGAGATTGCCGCGTTGGTTGGTGCCTATCTGGCCTGCGCGCAGGAAGGCATCGCGGTGCTGGTCGACGGCTTCATCTGCACGGTCGCGGCACTGGTCGCGGTGCGCTTGAATCCCGCCTGTCGCCAGTGGCTGTTGTTCGGCCATCGCGGTGCCGAGCCGGGCCATCGCCATGTGCTGGAAACCTTGAGCGCCGAGCCGCTGCTCGAGCTCGGCCTCCGCCTGGGCGAGGGCAGTGGCGCGGCGTTGGCAGTGCCGTTGTTGCGTCTGGCCTGTGACCTGCACGGGCAAATGGCGACGTTCGCCGAAGCAGCCGTGGCGGATCGCCCGGCATGAGCCTGCGCCTGGATCTGCTGCGCCATGGCGAAACGGAACTCGGCGGCGGCTTGCGCGGCAGCCTCGACGATGCGCTGACCGCAAACGGCTGGACGCAGATGCGTGCAGCGGTGGTCGACGGCGGGCCGTGGGATCGTATCGTCAGTTCGCCATTGCAGCGCTGCGCGCGCTTCGCAGCTGAACTCGGCGAGCAACTGAATCTGTCCGTGCATCTGGACAAGGATCTGCAGGAACTGCATTTCGGCGCTTGGGAAGGGCAGAGCGCGGCGGCATTGATGGAGACGGATGCCGAAGCGCTGGGGCTGTTCTGGGCTGATCCCTATGGCTTCACGCCACCGCAGGGGGAGCCGGTCAGCGCGTTTTCCGCACGGGTGTTGGCGGCGGTCGGACGGTTACATGCGGCTTACGCCGGTGAACGGATTCTGCTGGTCAGCCACGGCGGCGTGATGCGGTTGTTGCTGGCGCAGGCACGAGAGCTGCCACGTGAACAGTTGCTCAATGTCGAGGTCGGCCACGGCGCGCTGTTTGCGCTAACGGTCGCTGCGGACGGCGCGCTCAAGGAAGGTCACTGAGATGTTGCCGCTGTGGATCGCCTTGCAGTTTCTCAGCAGCCTGCCGATTCGCCTGCCGGGCATGCCCGAGCCGCACCAGCTCGGCCGTTCGCTGCTGTTTTATCCGCTGGTGGGATTGCTGTTCGGGCTGATCCTCTTCGCGTTGAATCTGTTGTTGGCCGGCGCGCCGTTGTTGCTGCATGCGGCGCTGTTGCTGACCGTGTGGGTATTGCTCAGCGGCGCGCTGCATCTCGATGGCCTGGCCGACAGCGCCGATGCCTGGCTCGGCGGTTTTGGTGATCGCGAGCGCACGCTGACGATCATGAAAGATCCGCGCAGCGGGCCGATTGCGGTCGTCACGCTGGTGCTGGTCCTGTTGCTCAAATTTGCCGCGCTGCTGGCGCTGATCGAGCAAGGGCATACCCTGGCGCTGATCATCGTTCCGGTACTCGGGCGAGCGGCGCTGTTGGGGTTGTTTCTGACTACGCCGTATGTGCGTGCGGGCGGCTTGGGTCAGGCACTGGCCGATCATCTGCCGCGTAGAGCGGGGTGGTGGGTGCTGGGGTTGAGTGCGCTGGGCTGCGTGTTCATCGCGGGTATTGGCGCGGTGCTGATTTCGCTGGTCGGGTTTGTCTGGCTGCGGCGTTTGATGATGCGGCGGTTGGGCGGGACTACCGGGGACACGGCGGGGGCGTTGCTGGAATTGCTGGAGATGGGGGTGTTGGTGGGGCTCGCTTTGGTCTGAAGGATTTGCGGAGATGATGCCGGCCCCTTCGCGGGCAGGCTCGCTCCCACCTTCGAAATGCAATCCCCTGTGGGAGCGAGCCTGCTCGCGAAGGCGGCCTCACCGGCAACGATGATGTGCAGAGTAAACTCATCTGTAACTTGATTTAACACACTCGCGGGTATATACACGCATCATGCTTCCTTCTCAGTGTTTGTGCACCAACCTGCGTCGCGCCGCGCGTGGCGTCAGCAGGCATTACGACGGCGCTCTCGACGGCTTCGGGATCAACGTTGCCCAGTATTCTCTGCTGTGCAATCTGCAGCGGCTGGAGCAACCGAGCATTTCCGAACTGGCAGAGGCCATGGGCCTGGATCGCAGCACCTTGGGGCGCAACTTGCGCGTGCTCGAGGGCGAAGGTCTGGTGACGCTGGCCGAAGGCGAGGACATGCGCAACCGTATCGTGCGCCTCACCGAAACCGGCGTGCAGCGCCTGGCAGCAGCATTGCCGGCGTGGGAAGCGGCGCAACAGCGGCTGATCGACCGTCTCGGTGCCGAGAAGCGCGAAACTTTGCTCAAACTGCTCGACGAACTGGCCTGACGCCGGTTTTTTCGCGCTCAAGCGGGTATATACCCGCGACTGGAGAATAACAATGACATCAATGTGGCGTACGTGCGGTTGGGTGTTGCTGGGGAGTGCGCTGATCCTGGCGTTGTCATTGGGCGTGCGCCACGGGTTCGGTCTGTTCCTGTCGCCGATGAGCGCGCAGTTCGGCTGGGGTCGCGAAGTGTTTGCCTTCGCCATCGCCCTGCAAAACCTGATCTGGGGCCTGGCGCAGCCATTCACCGGCGCCCTGGCCGACCGCTTCGGCGCGGCGAAAGTGGTGCTGGTCGGTGGGATCCTCTACGCAGCGGGCCTGGTGTGCATGGGCCTGTCTGATTCGGCAGTGACTCTGTCACTGAGTGCCGGCCTGCTGATCGGTATCGGTCTTTCGGGCACTTCGTTTTCGGTCATTCTTGGTGTTGTGGGTCGCGCTGTGCCGCCAGAGAAACGCAGCATGGGCATGGGTATCGCTAGCGCCGCCGGTTCGTTCGGCCAGTTTGCGATGTTGCCGGGCACGCTGGGCCTGATCGGCTGGCTCGGCTGGTCGGCCGCGCTGTTGGTGCTGGGCCTGTTGGTGGCGATGATTGTGCCGCTGGTGAGCATGCTCAAGGACAAGCCGCTGCCGGTGCTTGGCCATGAACAGACTCTTTCCGAAGCGCTGCGTGAGGCCTGCTCGCACTCCGGTTTCTGGCTGCTGGCGTTCGGCTTTTTTGTCTGCGGTTTTCAGGTGGTGTTCATCGGTGTGCACTTGCCAGCGTATCTGGTCGATCAGCATCTGCCCGCCAGTGTTGGCACTACGGTGCTGGCGTTGATCGGACTGTTCAATATCTTCGGCACTTACACCGCCGGTTGGCTCGGTGGCCGCATGTCCAAACCGCGCCTGCTGACAGCGTTGTATCTGCTGCGCGCGGTGGTGATCGTGCTGTTCCTGTGGTTGCCGGTGACGACCATGTCGGCGTACCTGTTCGGTATGGCCATGGGTTTCCTGTGGCTGTCGACGGTGCCGTTGACCAACGGTACGGTGGCGACATTGTTCGGCGTGCGCAATTTGTCCATGCTCGGTGGCATTGTCTTTCTGTTCCATCAGCTCGGCTCGTTCCTTGGTGGCTGGCTGGGCGGGGTGGTGTACGACCGTACCGGGAGTTATGACTTGATCTGGCAAGTGGCGGTTCTCTTGAGCCTGCTGGCAGCGGCCCTGAACTGGCCGGTGCGCGAGCGTCCGGTGGCGCGCCTGCAAGCTGCGGCGAGTGCAGCATGAGCCGGATCTGCGCGCGGGTCGTTGTTGCCGCACTGGCTGCGGCGCTGTTGGCGCTGGTGTGGTGGGGCTGGCAGCGCGGTGGTCTGGCGCTGATGCAGTTGGGCATGAGTATTTGCTAGATGGCAGCGTGGCGAGTAACGTCGAAGCCTGATGACTGCCCAAGGAAATTCGACATGTTGATGCGCTGGTGTGCTGTTCCCGCGTTGCTGATGGCGTTGACTGGCCTGGCCCAGGCCGCCGATTGTCCTGAGCTGCTGCAAGGCTCGCTGCCCAAGCTGCGCGCCAAGGAATCCATCGATCTGTGCAAGCAGTACGCCGACAAGCCGCTGGTGGTAGTCAATACCGCCAGCTTCTGCGGTTTCGCCCCGCAGTTCGAAGGCCTCGAGGCGCTGAACAAGCGCTACAAGGCGCAAGGGCTGGAGATGCTCGGCGTGCCGTCCAATGACTTCAAGCAGGAGTCCAAGGACAGCGCCGAAACCGCCAAGGTCTGCTACGCCAACTATGGCGTGACCTTCAACATGACCGAGCCGCAGAAGGTTCGCGGCGACGACGCCACGCATCTGTTCCAGGTGCTGGCCGCGCAGAGCAATGCGCCGAAGTGGAATTTCTACAAGTATGTGGTCGACCGGCAGGGCAAGGTGGTGGCGAGTTTTTCCAGTTTGACCAAACCGGATGATCCGGAATTTATTGCGGCGATCGAAAAGGCCATTGCCTCCAAACCGCTGAAGCCCTGATTAATGCTGTTCTCTGTGGGAGCGGGCCTGCTCGCGAAGCGATGTGTCAGTTAGCACATCAACATCTAACATACCGCCTTCGCGAGCAGGCTCGCTCCCACAGGGGTGATTTAGTCGTTCCAGTGAAAAGTTGCAGACATGAAAAAGCCCCGCTTCTGTAAAGAGTGCGGGGCTTTTTCGTGGGCGAGGGGTTAGCCTCGCCACGGTGCATCAGAAGCGGTAAGTCGCGCCGACACCGAAGCCGTTTGCCGAGTTTTCATACTTGGCATCGTAAGTCTGGCCACGCGCGTTTTCGTTGCGGATGTTGACCGACTCTTCTTTCAGGTACGAGTACGCGACGTCGATGGTCAGGTCGTCCGTCGGGCTCCAGCCGGCACCGATACTGAAGATGGTGCGGTCGCCAGTCGGGATACGCGGCGAGCGGTCTTCGTTATTGGTTGGCGACTGGTCGAAGGTCAGACCGGTACGCAGGACCCATTCCTTGTTCAACTGGTACGAGGTACCCACGGCGTACGCCCAGGAGTCATGCCAGTTCTGGTCTTCGTTGATCGAACCGAACTGACCGGCCAGCAGAGGCTGCACGCCGGAGTTCTTTACGGTGATCTTGTCCAGTTGGCTCCAGCGGGTCCAAGTGGTACCGGCGTAGACGTTCCAGCGATCGTTGATTGCCTGGGTGACCGACAGGTCCACGGATTCCGGCGTGGTGATCTTCAACGAAGCGTCGTACTTCTGGTTGGCGCCAACGCCCACCAGCGCCAGAGCGTTGTAGTTGACCTTGGTGTCGCCTTCGAGCTTGTAGTCGACCTTGGAGTGGTAGGTCAGGCCGACACGGGTGGTGTCGGTGGCCTGGACCAGCAAGCCGACGTTGTAACCCAGCGCGGTATCGTCACCCTTGATCTTGACCTTGCCGTCCGGCAGTGCCTGGGTGATCGACAGGTTGGATTCCAGCGAGCCGTCGATGCGGTTGATGGTCGGGCCGAAACCGATCGACACCTTGTCGTTGAAGGCGTAGCTGACGGTTGGCTGGAAAGTGATGACTTGTACTTCGGACTTGCTGCCGAAGTAACGACCGGCGAAGCCGTTTTCGTAATCCGTGATCAGACCGAACGGTACGTACACACCGAGACCGAATGCCCAGTGGTCATCGATCGGTTTTACATAGAAGCCCATAGGTACAGCGGTGAAGGGCACCATGTCGCCTTTGTTGCTACCGCCGTTAGGGCTGGAGCTGGCGTTGCTGATATCGGTGTGTGCATCGACAACGGCGACACCGCCGGTGACTTGTTCGCGCTTGATGCGCGCCATGCCGGCCGGGTTGCCATAAACAGTGCTTGCGTCGTCGGCAGAAGAAGATCGCCCGGCAAAACCAGTCCCCATCCCACTGATGCTTTGTTCGTTGAGGGCAAAACCTGCCGCGAAGATTTGTGTGGAGGCAAGGGTAACGGCGAGGCTAAGGGTGGTTTTGAGCATGACTTTTTTCATTATTAGAACTCCTGGTGATCACCGGGGCGAAAATTACCAACATTTTCGTCCCAGCGCTATAGCCTGTATGCCTTGAGTTAGAGCGGTTTTGTAGGACAATCCGACCAAAATGGAGACCTGATGCGAGAACTTGTGAAACCGCCCGGTCAGCAAGCGACCTGATTCAGCGGTGAAACACAGGTTTGCCAGGCATAGGTGAAGTCGCGCAGACGACCTTGCGGTTGAAAGGTCTGGCGCCAGATACGCGCCATGCCGAGCAGGTCGGTCGGAGCGGGGAGGGTGGGGTTTTGTTCTTCTACCAGCAGCCAGGCGATGGCCGTGGCGTAACGCAGGTTGACGGTCAGTTCCAGATGCGGGCCGCTGAGGAACGCATGCTGACTGGCGAGGCCGCGCACCAGGCTGGCGCGCTCCGGATCGAGCGCCAGATAATCGTCCCAGAGGGCCTGATGGCGATGCTCGGCAATCCGGTAGAGGCCGTGGCCACGGCGGTCATGCAGGGCAGACCCGAGGGCGGACTGGCTGGCGGCGATACCCAGCAGCAGGGATTCGGCAGTTGCGCAGTGGCGTCCCAGATAAATCAGTGTGGGACGGATCACATAGCGGCACAGTTCGCTGGCAGCGATACCCATAACACCCTCGGTTCTTGTTGTTGAGGGCGAGTCCTGAAGGGGCCTTGGCAGCAGTGGATCGACTCAGGCTCGCCGCAAGCGGGTCAAGCCGCTTGAGTTGAAGTGTAGTGTCATATTCAGCGTGTAAAGGCCTGTTTTTAAAATATTTCCGCCATCGCATCCCGGGCGTTAGATCGGAACATGCTTAGAAGCGCAGCGCTAAAAGTGAAATATCAGGCAATAAAAAGCCCCGCTTTTCAGCAGGGCTTTGCTTTTGCAGCCTGTCCGGCTTTCAGGCAACCAGTGCCTGGCGGGTACGCTCGATCACGGCCTGCAGCGGTTCGGCGCTGGAGTATTGATCGGGGTACAAACGCTCGCTGTGACGAGCGATGCCGTGTTCATTGACCACGGTGAAGCTGAAGCAGCCTTTGCGAGCGGCCATGATCAGGCAGTTCATTGGAGCAAAAGCGTTGGTTAGGGTGCGAATGGCATCCTGAGTCTGGATTTGAGTAGACATAGTTATTAGGTGTTCCTACAAATGACACGGATAAGAACCGTGCAACGTTAAAACGTTCCAGTAACGTTGATCACCATTGATCGAACGAAGAACCCGACTGGAACAAAGCAGCCAGTTTGAAGCGCTGATAAATGTGCGCGCTTGGGCTGGCAGGTAGGTACTTAGGAGGACAGGCATCACAGCGAGGGCAAAGGTTCTGGGCCCGGGGTGAAGATCCTGATCAATTTGCAGGTTGGTTCGGTCAGAGTAAGTGTTCTTCGCAACGCCCTTTGTTTTCGTTCAAAGGCAGCGTCGTCGCAAGATTTACCTGGAAACCATCGAGGGGTCGTTCCCGCTTTTTTCGGCAATGTCTTCCTGTTGGAAGTTGACCGTGGGGAGATGTTCGACCGGAATTGACTTTCAGCTTGGTACTAACGCCGCGGATAGTAACGGATCCGTTCGGGCGAAGCAAACCCCATGACCAAAAAAAGGATCACCGGGAAAGGTCGTGTCGCACCGTCCGTCGGCGTGCGTGCTTTTCGCAGAGCCTTTCGGTCGCTCGCAGCTGCGCAAAATGACCCGAAAAAGCGCACGCATATAACCGGCTCACAGGTACTTGTGCACATTAGTTGCGCAGAGCGTAACGCAACTGTCACATCGATCCTGACGCCAGTCGCTGCCTGTATCAAAAGTTTAAGTCAATGAAAAATATCGTCTTTTTTTGTTGGTGAAAAAATCGTCAGTTTGACTGCGAGCCCCATTCCATAAGGCTTTGCGGGGATCGTAGAGCGGTTGTCCACTGACTTATCCACAGCTTCTGTGGATTGTCCCTAGCGCTTGCTCTAGCACGGGCGTGCCGGGTTTTTTTCGACTTTACCTGTAAGAAAAAGAGAGTAAAGTGGCGCGCCTTCCGATCTGTCCCGCAGTGCTTTATGAAGTTTCGCTCAGTATCAGACTCTGTTACCTCCAATCCGACCTCTGTTACCGCTCCCAAGCGTTTTTCCGTGCGTGTTGCCGAATGGCTGCTCGATGCGCCGCGCCTGAGCGACAGTCCCAGCGCCAAGCACCTGGCCGGCCGTCTGCTCAAGCAACCGGCCCGAGAAGGCGTGGTCGCTGCACAGAGCCGTCTCGGCCAATTGATTTGCCGGGAGTGCGGCAATGCCCGTGACCGGCGTATCGGTCAGGAGTTGCTGCGTCAGGCCGCCCGTGCCGGTGACCGTCGCGCGCAGCAGGAACTCGGTCTGATCGAAGACTGAGCTGTCCAAGCCCAGACACCTTGGTTAACCTTCAGGCTTTATCCGATTGGCAGGAGTCGCTATGGCTATGGACTTGACCAGCATATTGCTTGGTCTTGCGGCAGCAGGGGTGCCGCTGCTGGCGCTGGCCTGGCAACTGCAACGCCGGGCCAGCAATGCCCAGGCCGATCTGGCCTTGCTCGAAGAGCGCCTGGCCATGGCGCAACTGGCCCAGGACGGCCTCACCGCGCAGCTTGAAGCGAGCCGCGATGAAATCGCCGATCTCGGCCAGGCCAACGCCGCCAAACAGGCAGACCTCGCCGCCCTGCGCCGCGAAGTCGAATTGCTGCAGATCGAGCGCGACGACGCCCGCGATGCCTCCCACGCCTGGAACCTCGAACGCGCCAACAAGGATGCTGAGTTACGCCGCCTGGACGCCCACGCTGCCTCGCTGAGCGCCGAACTGCGAGAGCAACAGGAAAGCCATCAACAACGTCTCAACGACCTGCAAGGCTCACGCGATGAACTGCGCGCGCAATTCGCCGAGCTGGCCGGCAAGATCTTCGATGAGCGTGAGCAGCGCTTTGCCGAAACCAGCCAGCAGCGGCTCGGGCAGTTGCTTGATCCGTTGAAAGAGCGCATCCAGTCCTTTGAAAAACGCGTTGAAGAAAGCTATCAGGCCGAAGCCCGCGAGCGCTTCTCGCTGGCCAAGGAGCTGGAGCGTTTGCAGGCGTTGAACCTGCGTCTGAGCGACGAAGCGACCAATCTGACTCGCGCGCTCAAGGGCCAGAAAACCCAGGGCAATTGGGGCGAACTGATCCTCGAGCGGGTTCTTGAGCACGCGGGTCTGGAGAAGGGCCGCGAGTATCAGACTCAGGTCAATCTCAAAGGCCCGGACGGTGAGCGCTTCCAGCCCGATGTGATCATTTATCTGCCCGGCGACAAGCAGGTGGTGGTCGACTCGAAAGTCAGCCTCACGGCCTATCAACAATATGTTGCGGCTGATGACGACACGTTGGGGCAGGTCGCGATCAAGCAGCACGTGTTGTCGCTGCGCAATCATGTGAAAGGTCTGGCCGGCAAGGATTACAAGCGTCTGGAAGGCTTGCACAGCCTCGATTTCGTTTTGCTGTTCGTACCGATTGAAGCGGCATTTTCTGCGGCATTGCAGGCTGAGCCGTCGCTGTTTCAGGACGCTTTCGACCGCAATATCGTGATCGTCAGCCCGACTACGCTGCTGGCCACGCTGCGGGTGATTGACAGTCTGTGGAAGCAGGAGCGGCAGAGCCAGAACGCCCGGGAAATCGCCGAGCGCGCGGGTTGGCTGTACGACAAGTTCGTGTTGTTTATTCAGGATCTGGACGAAGTGGGCAATCGTCTGCAGCAGCTGGACAAGGCTTACAGCTCGGCGCGCAACAAGCTGACAGAGGGGCGCGGTAATCTGGTCAGCCGCAGTGAGCAGTTGAAGTTGCTCGGTGCGCGGGCGAGCAAGAGCTTGCCGGCGGATTTGCTCGAGCGGGCGATGACGGATGTTGATGGGTTGGTTGAGTTGCCTGAGTAGGCGTCGTTTATTGGGCTGATTTTGGGGGCATATCCGTTGCTGCGGTCGTGGCGGCTGGCGGTTTCGCCCTTACGGCGAGTCACCTTTTTCAAACGCCGGAGTGCCGGCCCAGCAAAAAGGTAACCCAAAAGGCTTGCTCCTGCGTTCGGCCCTCGCAAGCTCGGGTCCCTTCGCTCCGGGATCGATCCGGGCGCAGCGGCTCCGGTTTGCTTCGCTGCACCTCCTTGCGCTGTGTCTGGCTGCGCCAGACGGTCGCTGCGCTCCCACGCCCGGATCAATCCCTCCGCTCAGCCTTCCGACGTCGCCGGTGGATCAAGATCAAAAGCACTCGAGCTAACGCTCATTGTGTAGGAGCTGACGAAGGCTGCGATCTTTTGCTTTTGCTTTTCTGTGGGAGCGAGCCTGCTCGCGAAGGCGTCTGCAAGATCACTCTCTACAACGGCAAAAACCGACTCAAAAGCGCCCGCAACGCCGCCGGCTTCACCGGTTTGGCCAGGTAATCCAGGCCCGCCGCATGCACTTGCGCCACGGTCTCCGGGCGTCCATCCGCGCTGATGACCACGCCGGGCACGGGCTCGCCCAGGCGCGTGCGCAACCACGCCATCAGCTCTGTGCCGGTATCGCCGTGGTCGAGGTGATAGTCGACCAGCGCCAGTTGTGGCCGCACACCTTCATTCAATATCGCTGCGCATTCTTCGCGATTGCGCGCCGTCCACACTTGGCAGCCCCAGCGGCTCAGCAGGCTGTTCATGCCGATCAGGATGCTGTCTTCGTTATCGATGCACAGTACCTGCGCGCCGCTGAGCAGTTTTCCGTTCAGTTCCACCGTCGCGCTAACTGGTGGCGTTTGCGTGCGGGCGATCGGCACTGTCACGCTGAACACACTGCCGCGCCCCGGCCAGGAGCGAACGCGCAGGGTATGCCCGAGCACGCGGCACAAGCCATCGGCGATCGCCAGACCCAGGCCCAGGCCTTTTTCGGCGCGGGTCTGGTGGCTGTCGAGGCGTTTGAATTCTTCAAAAATCACCTGCTGCTTGTCTTCCGGAATGCCCGGGCCGCGATCCCAGACTTCCAGGCACAGCTCGCCACCGCGCCGACGCACGCCCAGCAGCACCGGACCCTTGGCGTAGCGGAACGCGTTGGTGAGGAAATTCTGCAGAATCCGCCGCAGCAGTTTGATGTCGCTGTCGATGCGCAATTGACTGCCACGCACCCGGAACGTGAGTTTTTGCTCTTGGGCGAGCGCCTTGAATTCCGCGCCGAGGGTGTCGAACAGTTCATTGACGACGAACGCTTTGCGATCCGGGTTGATCTTGCCGTTTTCCAGGCGCGAGATGTCCAGCAGATCGCTGATCAGGTCTTCCGCCGAACGCAGCGAGCTGTCGAGGTGTTGCACCAGCTGCTGCGCCTCTGCGCTCAAGCCTTCGTTCTGGTGAGAGAGGGCGGCGGAGAACAGCCGTGCGGCGTTCAGCGGTTGCATCAAGTCATGGCTGACGGCGGCGAGGAAACGGGTTTTCGACTGGTTGGCCGCCTCAGCATTGCCCTTGGCTTCGGTGAGCGCGACATTGAGTTGCGACAGTTCCTGGGTGCGTTCGCTGACCCGTTGCTCGAGTCCTTCGTTCGCCTCGGTCAGCGCCTGTTCGGCTTCGCGGAACGCGGTAATGTCGGTGAAACTCATGACAAATCCGCCGCCGGGCATCGGGTTGCCGATCAGCTCGATCACCCGGCCATTGGGGAACAGTCGTTCGGAAGTGTGCGCGCGACCCTGACGCATCCAGTGCAAGCGTCGCGCGACGTGCACTTCCGCTTCGCCGGGGCCGCACAAGCCGCGTTCGGCGTTGTAGCGAATGATGTCGGCAATCGGCCGGCCGACGCTGATCAGGCCGTCGGGGTAGTTGAACAGCTCCAGATAACGCCGGTTCCACGCCACCAGTTTCAGCGACTGGTCGACCACGCTGATGCCCTGGGTGATGTTCTCGATCGCGCCTTGCAGCAGCGCGCGGTTGAATTGCAGCACTTCCGAGGCTTCGTCAGCGATTCGGACTACGTCCTCCAACTGCATTTCCCGACCTTCGATGGCGGCCTTTACTACGGCGCGCGTCGAAGAAGCGCCGAGGACACCAGCCAGCAAGCGTTCGGTGTGGGCAATCCATTCGCTGTCGGCGTTCTGGTTGGGGTTGAAGCCCTTGCCCTGGCGGTAGGCGAAGCGAATGAAGCTCTGCCGCGCGCGTTCTTCGCCGACAAAACGCGCCGCCAGTTGCAGCAGATCGTCGATCTGTACCGCCAGCATCGAACGAGCATTAGGTCGTGCGCTGATTTCCTGGCCGATGAAACGCCCAGCCTGCCAGTGCTCGGAAACCCGCGTGCGCGAGAGCACCGAGACCCAGGCGAACAGGGTGAAATTACCGGCCAGCGACAGCACTACGCCTTGAGTCAGCGGGGTGATCGGCAGGTTCAGTGGATTGCTGTGCAGCCACGCCAACCCGGGGAAACTCGCCAGCGACCAGCCGAGACTGTGCGCGGCAATCGGCAGTACTAGCGTGTAGAACCACAGAAAGGTGCCGGTGGCGAGGCCGGCGAACACGCCGCGACGGTTGGCCTGTTTCCAATACAGCGCGCCGAGCATCGCCGGCGCCAGTTGCGTCACCGCGGCGAAGGCGATCTGGCCGATGGTCGCCAGGCTCGCGGTCGAGCCAAGCAAGCGATAACTGACATAGGCCAGCAGCAGAATCACCACGATGCTCACTCGGCGCACCGAGAGCATCCACTGGCGGAACACTTCGAACGGGCGCTCGGCGTTGTTGCGGCGCAACAGCCACGGCAACAGCATGTCGTTGGAGACCATGGTCGACAGTGCGACGCTGGCGACAATCACCATGCCGGTCGCTGCCGATGCACCACCGATAAACGCCAGCATCGCCAGCGCCGGATGGGCCTGGGCCAGCGGCAGGCTGATCACAAACGAGTCGGGCAGCACGTGGCTGGGCAGCATCATCTGACCGGCAAGGGCGATCGGTACTACAAACAATGCGGCCAAAGCCAGATAGGCGGGGAAGACCCACTTCGCCAGACGCAGATCCTGCGGGTCGATGTTCTCCACCACGGTGACGTGAAATTGCCGGGGCAGGCAAATGATCGCCATCATCGCCACGCCGGTCTGCACCACCATCGATGGCCAGTTGATGGTTTCCTTCCAGTACGCCTCAAGGCGCGGGGCGAGCATTGCCTGATTGAACAGGTCGTCGAAACCGTCATACAGACCGTACGTGACGAAGGCGCCGACGGCGAGAAAGGCGAACAGCTTGACCAGCGACTCGAACGCGATCGCCAGCACCATGCCACGGTGGTGTTCGGTGGCGTCGAGGTTGCGCGTACCGAAAACGATGGTGAACAACGCCAGCACCAGCGACACGATCAGCGCCGTGTCTTGAGCGCGGGTGCCCATGGCATCGGCGCCGGCGCCGATCAACAGGTTCACGCCAAGGACGATGCCTTTGAGTTGCAGGGCAATATAGGGCAACACGCCGACCAGGCAGATCAGCGCCACCACCACCGCCAGCGATTGTGACTTGCCGTAGCGCGCGGCGATGAAGTCGGCGATGGAGGTGATGTTCTCCTGTTTGCTGATCATCACCATTTTCTGCAGGACCCACGGCGCGCCGACCAGCAGCAGGATCGGCCCGAGGTAGATCGGCAGGAATGACCACAGTTGTTCCGCCGCCTGACCGACCGCGCCAAAGAACGTCCAACTGGTGCAGTAAACCGCCAGTGACAGGCTGTACACCCAGGCGCGCACCCGTGGCGGCAACGGCGTGCTGCGACGGTCGCCGTAGAAGGCGATAGCGAACATGATGGCCATGTAGGCCAGGGCAACGACGGCGATCAGCCCGGTGGACAACGACATGCAGCACTCCCGACAAATGACTCCCCGGCACTCCTGCCCGGGCGGACAGTCTCGCACGGGCGCGGCGGTTAGTCAGTGTCGACCAAGGTCGTGGCGTGGCGGGGTGTCGCAGGCGGGGTACCGTGTGGTTTTTGTGGTGACCGGGCGGACCTCTTCGCGAGCAGGCTCGCTCCCACGTTCTGGAATGCATTCCCTTGTGGGAGCGAGCGCGTCAGTCCAGACGCAGCGCAATATCGATCAGGCGATGGAGCTCTTCAATCTCCAGCGCCGTGGCCGAAAACAGAATCCGGAACACCACCGGCGCCACCACCAGATTGATCAAGCGATCGACACTCGGCGCCTTCTCATCGGGATAGCGATCGACAATGGTCTGCAACTGCGCACCAATGATCGCCACGCAATAGCCCGGCGTAGCGCTGGCCTGCACGTCGCGCATCATGTTGCGCCCGACCTCTGAACTCATCTCGTCAAGATACTGCTCGGCCCACGCACGGATATCGCCGCGCAGGCTGCCAGTGTTCGCCGGCTCGCTGTCCGGGCGCATGCGGGCGAGGGCGACGTCCGCCAGCAACGCCGCCAGATCACCCCAGCGTCGATAAATCGTCGACGGCGTTACCCCCGCGCGGGCGGCGATTTGCGGGACGGTCACGGTGGAACGTTCCTGCTCTTGCAGCAGCGCATTGACCGCCGAATGAATCGACTCCTGCACCCGGGCGCTGCGGCCACCGGGGCGTAAACCTTCTTTAATAGCCATGCGGCAGACCTTAACACAAAGAATTTGCTTTAAGCGCTGGGCGGTAGCACGCTGCGCAAAAGCAAAAAATTAGCTTTTGCGGAGTATGCCCATGACCAGCCCCTTGAATAGTGTCGCTTCCCACCGGTCCAGCTTGTGGTTTCTGGCGATCACCTTACTCAGTTTTCTCGCCGCTTCCACCGCTCCGACGCCGTTGTATCACTTGTATCAGGATCAGCTGCATTTCTCGGCAGCGATGTTGACGCTGATCTTCGCCGTTTACGCTTTCAGTCTGTTGGCGGCGTTGCTGACGGTGGGTTCGCTTTCCGACCATCTCGGACGCAAACCGGTGATCTTCAGTGCCGTGCTGCTCAATGCGCTGGCGATGCTGCTGTTCATTTATGCCGACAGCGTGTCGTGGTTGATCAGCGCACGGGTGCTGCAAGGTTTCGCCACCGGCATGGCCACTGCCGTATTGAGCGCAACGCTGCTCGACACCGACCGGCAGCAGGGGCCGCTGATCAACAGTGTCGCGCCGTTACTCGGGATGGCTCTGGGCGGTTTGGGTTGTGGCTTGCTGGCGGAATTCGCGCCGGCGCCGTTACAGCTGACTTACTGGTTACTGTTGGCACTGTTTGTGTTGCAAGGCGTGTATGTCTGGCGCCTGCCGGAGAGTGTTTCGCGGCAAGGTGGGGCGCTGGCGTCGTTGCGACCGACCCTGCACGTGCCGATGCAAGCGCGTTCAACGTTGTGGCGCGTGCTGCCGCTGAACACCGCAACCTGGGCGCTCGGTGGTTTTTATGCCTCGCTGGCACCGTCATTGGTGCGCACGGCCACTGGTTCTACCTCCAATCTGATCGGCGGCGCTACGGTCGCGGCGCTCACCGTGACCGGTGCGTTGATGATTTTCATGATGCGCAATCGTCCGGCCGCTCAGGCGTTGCGGCTGGGTGCGAGCTTGCTGCCGGTTGGGCTAGTGCTGATTCTGCTCGGCGTGCATGGCGCCAGTCTGTCGTTGTTTTTCTTCAGCACACTGGTCGCCGGTTGCGGCTTTGGTTCGGGCTTTCTCGGAGCGGTGCGCAGCCTGGTGCCGCTGGCCTTGCCGCATGAACGAGCCGGGTTGATGTCGGCGTACTACGTGCTCAGTTATCTGGCGTTCTGTTTGCCGGCGTTGCTGGCCGGGTATCTGGCGCGCAACTTAGGACTGCTGACGACCACCGATGGCTACGGCGTTGTGTTGATCGTGCTGGCCGTTGCTGCGCTGCTGCTCAGTCTGCGTCCGCAGACCGGCAGAGTTTGCAGCGCTCATTAAGTGCGTGTAGATGCTTATCTGCAAAACAGATAACAGTTAGAGATATTACCCGTTATATCGATATTCGATTCGGATCTACCATGGATTCAACCTCACCAGAGGACAGGAGTTCATGATGATTTGCCCCAACAGTGTCACCCCCGGCTACAAACCTTTCAGTCAGCTTCAACATCCTCGTGAAGTGATCCGCCAGTTCACGCCGAACTGGTTCGCCGCAACCATGGGTACCGGTGTGCTGGCATTGGCGCTTGCCCAGTTGCCGCTGGCCATTCCCGGGTTGCGCGCCGTGGCCGAGGGGCTGTGGTTGTTCAACATTCTGTTATTCACGCTGTTTACCGTCGCTTACGCTGCGCGCTGGATTTTGTTCTTCGACGAGGCGCGGCGGATTTTCGGACATTCCACTGTGTCGATGTTCTTCGGCACCATTCCCATGGGCCTGGCGACGATCATTAACGGCTTTCTGTTGTTCGGCCTGCCGCGCTGGGGCGACGGGGTCATTCATATCGTTGAAGTGTTGTGGTGGACCGATGTGGCGATGTCGCTGGCCTGCGGTGTGCTGATTCCGTACATGATGTTTACCCGTCAGGAACACAGCATCGATCAGATGACCGCGGTCTGGTTGCTGCCGGTGGTGGCAGCGGAAGTGGCAGCGGCCAGCGGTGGCCTGCTCGCGCCGCATCTGCCCGACGCCCATGGACAACTCGTCGCACTGACCACCAGCTATGTGCTCTGGGCATTCTCGCTGCCAGTGGCGTTCAGCATTCTCACCATTCTGTTGCTGCGCATGGCCTTGCACAAACTGCCCCACGAAAACATGGCCGCGTCGAGCTGGCTGGCGCTGGGGCCGATCGGCACCGGTGCGCTGGGCATGTTGCTGTTGGGCGGTGAGGCGCCAGCGATTTTTGCCGCGAATGGTCTGCCCGGTGTCGGTGAGATCGCTTCGGGCCTGGGTCTGGTCGCTGGGATCACGCTGTGGGGTTTTGGTCTGTGGTGGATGTTGATGGCACTGTTGATCACCGTGCGTTATCTGCGTGACGGCATTCCGTTCAACCTCGGCTGGTGGGGCTTCACCTTCCCATTGGGCGTGTATTCGCTGGCGACGCTGAAACTGGCAAGTATCCTCAACCTGACATTTTTCAGTGTGTTCGGTACGGCGCTGGTGATTTTGTTGGCGGCAATGTGGCTGATCGTCGGCAAGCGCACCGTGCAGGGCGCGTGGCGTGGCGAGCTGTTTGTCTCGCCGTGTATTGCAGGTTTGAAGAAATAATCCGAAAAGTTTAGGTAAGGTGTGGCCTGGATCGTGGTGCGGGAATCCAATAACAAGCACCCAGGCCTCACTACCTAACATCAGGAAACACGGAAGATGAGTCACCCCTCACAGTTCAACCTGTTGCGCACCCGGCGCTTTTTGCCCTTCTTTATTACCCAGTCGCTCGGCGCGTTCAACGACAACGTGTTCAAGCAGTCGTTGATCCTCGCCATCCTCTATCGGTTGACCATCGAGGGCGATCGCTCGATCTGGGTCAACCTCTGCGCGCTGCTGTTTATCCTGCCGTTTTTCCTGTTCTCGGCGCTGGCCGGGCAGTTCGGGGAAAAATTCGCCAAGGACGCGCTGATCCGTCTGATCAAACTCGCGGAAATCGCCATCATGGCCGTAGGATCGATCGGCTTCCTCTTCGATCATCTGTCGCTGATGCTGGTGGCACTGTTCGCCATGGGCACGCACTCGGCGTTGTTCGGCCCGGTGAAGTATTCGATCCTGCCGCAGGCCTTGCGCGACGATGAACTGGTCGGCGGCAACGGTCTGGTGGAAATGGGCACGTTTCTGGCTATTCTCGCCGGCACCATCGGCGCCGGGATCATGATGTCGTCCGAGCACTACGCGCCGGTAGTCTCCGCAGCGATCGTCGGCATTGCCGTGCTGGGTTATCTGGCCAGCCGCAGCATTCCGCGCGCGGCGGCCTCGTCGCCGGAAATGCGCCTGAACTGGAATATCTTCAGCCAGTCCTGGGCGACGCTGAAACTCGGTCTGGGCCAGACGCCTGCGGTGTCGCGCTCGATTGTCGGTAACTCGTGGTTCTGGTTTGTCGGCGCGATTTACCTGACGCAGATCCCGGCCTACGCCAAGGAATGGATGCACGGTGACGAAACCGTGGTCACGCTGATCCTGACCGTGTTCTCGGTGGGCATCGCGCTGGGTTCGATGCTCTGCGAGAAGCTCTCCGGGCGCAAAGTCGAGATCGGACTGGTGCCTTTTGGCTCGTTTGGCCTGACCGTGTTCGGCCTGTTGCTGTGGTGGCATTCCGGTGGGATCCCGGACAGCGTCACCGGCCATAGCTGGATTGCCGTGCTGGGCTTCGTGCACACCTGGGCGGTGTTGATCGACATCCTTGGCCTGGGCATTTTCGGTGGCTTCTATATTGTGCCGCTGTACGCGCTGATCCAGTCGCGCACGGCTGAAAACGAGCGGGCGCGGGTGATTGCCGCCAACAACATTCTCAACGCGCTGTTTATGGTGGTGTCGGCGATTGTTTCGATCGTGTTGTTGAGCGTCGCCAAACTGTCGATCCCGCAACTGTTCCTGGTGGTGTCGCTGCTGAACATCGGCGTCAACGCCTACATCTTCAAGATCGTTCCGGAATTCAGCATGCGCTTCATGATCTGGCTGCTCAGCCATTCCATGTACCGCGTCGAGCACCGCAACCTTGAAGCGATCCCGGACGAGGGCGCGGCGCTGTTGGTGTGCAACCACGTGTCGTTCGTTGACGCCTTGCTCATCGGCGGGGCGGTGCGTAGGCCGATTCGCTTTGTCATGTACTACAAGATCTACAACCTGCCGGTGCTGAACTTCATCTTTCGCACGGCGGGAGCGATTCCGATTGCCGGACGCCAGGAAGATATCCAGATCTACGAAAAAGCCTTCACGCGCATTGCCCAATATCTGAAGGACGGTGAGCTGGTGTGTATTTTCCCGGAAGGCAAATTGACCGCCGATGGCGAGATCAACGAGTTTCGCGGCGGCGTGACGCGGATTCTGGAGGAGACGCCGGTACCGGTGATTCCGCTGGCGTTGCAAGGATTGTGGGGGAGTTTCTTCAGTCGCGATCCGAGCAAGGGCTTGTTCCATCGCTTGTGGTCGCGGGTGACGCTGGTGGCGGGGCCGGCGATTACCGAAAGGACGGAGCCGGCGAAGTTGCAGGTGTTGGTGGGGGAGTTGCGCGGATCCGTCAGATAGTCGGTGTATTAAAGGCCCCTTCGCAAGCAGGCTCGCTCCCACAGTTGGCCGTATTCCAATGACGGAACGCGGTTGAATGTGGGAGCGAGCCTGCTCGCGAAGGCGGTAGTGGCTTAAGCGCTGACTTTAAGGCCTATCAAACCCGTGACGATCAACGCCACACTGACCAGCCGAACCAACGCCATCGATTCACCAAACAGAATGATCCCGGCGATCACCGTGCCCACCGCACCTACGCCGGTCCAGATCGCATAGGCTGTACCCAGCGGCAATTCCTTCATCGCCAGACCGAGCAAACCAAGGCTGATGGCCATGGCGGCAACGGTGAGGGCGGTGGGGAGCGGGCGGGTGAAGCCGTCGGTGTATTTCAGGCCGACGGCCCAGCCGACTTCGAACAGGCCGGCGCAAAACAGAATGATCCAGGACATGCAGGACCTCCATCGATTGACGGGGTCGTCCCCAGATTAATGACTCGATCGAGCCGCAGGGTCGTCCCCGCGTTGCGCAATATACTGACGAGCATTAACCCGGGGATCAAGTTTTCAGCCTCAATCGGCAGCCCGTTGCGCGAGGTTGTCGCGGTCTTCCTTCTCGCTCATGCGCCGGAAGTACGTCGACAGCAGTGCTCCGGAAATATTGTGCCAAACGCTGAACAGCGCGCTCGGCACCGCCGCCAGTGGCGAGAAATGCGCACTGGCCAATGCCGCGCCCAGCCCCGAATTCTGCATGCCGACTTCCAGTGCCAGCGACTTGCGCTGCGCCAGCGGCAAGCCGAACAGGCGCCCGGTGAAGTAGCCGAGCAAGTAACCGAAGCTGTTGTGCAGCATGACCACGGCCATGATCAGCAGGCCGGACTCGGCGATTTTCGCCTGACTCGCCGCCACCACGGCGGTGACAATAATCACGATGCTGACCACCGACACCAGCGGCAACACATCCACCGCATGCCGCACCTTGTCGCCGAGCAGCCGCTGCGCGACCACGCCGAGAACGATCGGCAACAGCACCACTTGCAGGATCGACCAGAACAGCTCCATGAACGATACCGGCAGCCACGCCGAGGCCAGCAGCCAGATCAGCGCCGGGGTCAACAGTGGGGCGAGCAGGGTGGTGACCGCGGCAATCGCCACTGAAAGCGCCAGATCACCGCGTGCCAGCCAGGTCATCACGTTCGAAGAGGTGCCGCTCGGGCAGCAACCGACCAGAATCACCCCGACGGCGATTTCCGGCGGCAGGTGAAACACCTGGCAGAGCAACCACGCCACACCGGGCATGATCACGAAATGCGCAACCACGCCCAGCGCCACCCGCCACGGATGGCGAGCGACGGCAGCGAAGTCGTCGAGTTTGAGGGTCAGGCCCATGCCGAACATCACCAGACCCAGCAGCGGTACGATCGCGCTTTTCAGGCCGATGAACCACGCCGGTTGCAGAAAGGCCACGACGGCGAATATCAGAACCCAGTAAGCGAACGTATTGCCGACAAAGCGGCTGAGTGCAGCCAGTGCGCGCATGGCTTGATCCTTATTTTTGGTTACACCACAAAACATTGTGGGAGCGAGCCTGCTCGCGAATGCGGTGAGCCAGACACATTAATGTTGTTGGCACACCGCATTCGCGAGCAGGCTCGCTCCCACAGGTTAAATACTCGTCAGAGTCAGATCCCCTGCGGCATCTCTTCCCCACCCAACGCTTCAACCAGTGCCGGCAGGAAGTCGCCGAATGTCAGCATCATCAGGGTGAAGCTGGCATCCAGTTGGCCCAGGGCTTCGTCGCCACCGTCCTGTTCCGCCTGATCCTGCAACAGATCCTCGAATTTCAGGCGTTTGACGGTCATCTTGTCGTCGAGCATGAACGACAGTTTGTCCTGCCAGGCCAGCGACAGCTGAGTGACGACTTTGCCGGTGCTCAGGTGCAGCTGGATTTCTTCGCTGGTCAGGTCTTGGCGTTTGCAACGGACGATGCCGCCGTCTTCGTGGGTGTCGCGCAGTTCGCACTCGTCCAGCACATAGAAATCGTCGGCGGCTTTCTGCGTGGTGACCCACTCGGTCATCACCGCAGTCGGTGCCATTTTCACGGTGAGCGGACGCACGGGCAGGGTGCCGATCACTTCGCGCAGGGTCGAAAGCAGGTCTTCGGCGCGTTTCGGGCTGGCCGAGTTGACCAGGATCAGGCCCTGTTTCGGCGCGATCGCGGCAAAGGTCGAGGAACGACGAATGAACGCGCGCGGCAGGAACGCTTGGATGATTTCATCCTTGATCTGATCGCGTTCCTTCTTATAGACCTTGCGCATCTGCTCGGCCTCGATCTCTTCGACCTTTTCCTTGACCGCGTCACGCACGACGCTGCCCGGCAGAATGCGTTCTTCCTTGCGCGCAGAGATCAGCAGGAAATCGCCGCTGACATGCACCAGCGGCGCATCTTCGCCCTTGCCGAACGGCGCAACGAAACCGTAAGTGGTCAGCTCCTGGCTTGCACACGGCCGCGCCAGTTTGGTCGCCAGTGCAGTTTCCAGCGCCTCGGCGTCGACAGGCAGGTCTTGGGTCAGGCGATAGATCAGCAGGTTCTTGAACCACATGGGGCGAGTCACTCCTTTATACAAAGGGGGGCATTATTGTCTTCGCCGGGGCATAGGCCAACCCTTCTCTAAGCCTTTGGAAGGCCTCGGAAAATTATTTAAAAAAGTGCTTGCCAGAGGTGGGGGTGCTCCGTAGAATGCGCGCCACACCGAAGCGAAGGGTGATTAGCTCAGCTGGGAGAGCGTCTGCCTTACAAGCAGAATGTCGGCGGTTCGATCCCGTCATCACCCACCATTCGTTTCAAGTGTTTAGCGCAGCGGTAGTTCAGTCGGTTAGAATACCGGCCTGTCACGCCGGGGGTCGCGGGTTCGAGTCCCGTCCGCTGCGCCATATTCGGTAACCTGGACCACTGAACGCCAGGTCACCACGGAAAAACCCGCTGAGGCGGGTTTTTTTCTGTCTCAAGGTTGTACCCGCGGGATGTATCGTTTCACCGGTTTTCAGATTTTTTTGAAAAATATTCAATTAAATCAACACTTTACGAAAACTTGTGGCATAATGCGCCCCGTAACGAAGCGAAGGGTGATTAGCTCAGCTGGGAGAGCGTCTGCCTTACAAGCAGAATGTCGGCGGTTCGATCCCGTCATCACCCACCATTCGTTTCAAGCGTTTCGCGCAGCGGTAGTTCAGTCGGTTAGAATACCGGCCTGTCACGCCGGGGGTCGCGGGTTCGAGTCCCGTCCGCTGCGCCATATTCGGTATCTGGAACTGAACGCCAGACACCACAAAAAGCCCGCCTTGTGCGGGCTTTTTGCTGTCTTCGATTTATAAAATCGCCGCGCTACTGCGCCGCATTGCGGGCATGCCGATAATCGCTCACCGCCTCGTACACTGCCTTGCGCAAGCGATTGATCCCGCCAATCGGCCGATGCGCCTCGATGCCGAACCACGGGTTGAACGACAGGTTGTCGCATTGCAGATTCAGCGCCGGCGTGTCGAAGTCCTGCACGGGCAGGGTGATCCGCGCCACGGTTTCAAACGGTGCATCCTGCTCACGCCACTCAATGCTCGTGTCCTCGATCGGCATGTATTTGTTCGCGTCCTGGCGCTGGATCTGCAAGGCAAAACACGCCGGCACCCGATCCGTCGACAACTGCTGATTCAGTGCGCTGCGCAGGAAATTCGGCAAGTCGTGATTCTGTTTCGGCAGCGTATACGCCGGGCAACGCTCCGGATCCGGCACGACGCGGAATTTCGCATTGGCCTCACCGAACTTGTAGGGCGATACCGAGAAATATGTGGTCTCAGTCGGACTGTCCGGCGGCGCTGACAGAGTGGCCAAGGCGATAAACAGATGGCGGACCTGCCAAGTGCGCGGATCCCATGTCGGAAAAAACGCCATGACCTTCTTGCCGTCAGCCTGCGCCGCCACATTCTGACGGTACTCGGCGACATTGCTGACAAAGAAATTCGGATGGCTGAACATCACGAAATCCTGTTCATGCTGCTCCTGGCGATTGCCGAGCAGTTGCGTGCCAGGAACCTCGAACAGCTTGATTGCCATCCCGCGCGCGTCGCGAATGCTGTCGAATTGCGGATAGGCATTGCCGTTGGACAACCGGATCAGCGCCTGCCAGGTCTTGCCCGGCTCGCTGAACACACCCTGTCGCAGCGATTGCGCCAGTTCCGGTAACACCTGCACTTGCGCCTTCACGCAGCCATGCGCCTTGGCGTGGGCATCGCGCAGATAACGCGTGGGTTCGCGGTGCTGGTCGACGATGCGCACTGCGGTTTGAATGATGTCCTGGGTCATCGCCGCTTCGCCCGCTGGAATCTGTTCCTGCGCCGACACCGGCCCACGATGCTGCCAAGCGAACCACGCGGCGGCGATGGCCCAGCCGAGCAGGGCGATGACCAGCAGGATCAGCAGCGCCTTGCCAAGCAAACGCCCCAGCCACAGCCAGAAACGCGCGAGTGGCGGCAGTTCTTTTTTGAATGTCGGCATGATCATGGCAACTGCGCCTCCAGTGGTCCGCCCAGTACTTTCAGGTATTCGAGCAGCGCCCAGCGCTCCTCGGGTTGCAGGAGTCGGCCGATCACCCCGTTGCCGCGCGCGCCGGCGCGGAATTCGTGGCCGCTGTTGTGGTTGCCGCTGATGCGCGTGTCGAACAGAAAACCGTTGGTGAAAGGCTCGGTGCGATAGCCGAGGTGGCGCGGATCGTATTCGAGCGTGCCTTTGTAGAAGGTCGTCGCACGCTCGTCCTGCGGTGACAGCAACTGATAGATGCTCGGCACCGAACCGTTGTGCAGAAACGGCGCAGTCGCCCACACGCCAGCCAGCGGCCGGGCCTTGTAAGCGACTTTCTCGCGCACGCCGATCGGCAGGCCGAAACCATCCATGCGCGGTTTTTCTTCCGGCGTGATCTGCGCGTCGCGATAGGCACGGTTTTCCACGAACGCGGTGACGTAAGCCAGGCCCTTGGCCACCGACAATTGGCTCAGATCAAGCGGCTCCTTGGGTTCGGGGTGCAGTTTGACGTCCATCTTTTTCAGCTCATTGACATCCCATTGCAGTGCGCTCAGGTCGAAACGGTGACTGGCAATGTTGTTGGCCGCATTCGGATCGGTGCCGATCACCTCCACGGGAATCATATGCAAGTGCTGCACCCAGCGTTCGCCTTCCTGCGATTGGCGCGGGACATGGCAGCCGGCGCAGTTTTCCGCGAACAGCGCGCGGCCTCTGGCGGCCAGCGGCTTGTCGATCGCACCGAACAGATCTTCCGGCCAGGTTGGCGGCTTCAGCTGCTGCAAGGTTTCTTCGATGGCGTGCAGATCGCGCACGCGCACGCTGGAGGGATAGCGCTCAGCGCCTTGCAGCGGCTGACCGTTGGCGTCGAAGAAATTCAGCGTGGCACCGACGCCGAGCGCTTCGCCGATATTGCGCGCCATCGGCTGCTGGGCCGAGCCATTCCACTGCACCCAGTCAAACGTCCACATGTCCCACAGCTGCGGGTAATCCACCGGGGCATCGGCCACGCGGTAGTTGGCAGGGGAAATCGCATCGCCAAACGTCGCGTTGGCAATTCGTCCAAACGCGTCGGTACGCCCCGGGCCTTCCTCGGTCGGATAGAGGCCGCGATGGGTGTCGTTCCAGGCCACTTTGACGAAGGTGTTCAGTGAGGTCTTGAACTCGCTGCGCAATTGTTCGCGGCGCGCTTCGTAATCATCTCCGAGCACCTGGCGGGCGAAGCGCTCAAACTTCCATGGGTTGTAGTAAGTCGAGGCGAGACTGGCGACCAGGGCCTGTCCGAAACTGCCACCGCGCAAAGTAGGAACGCTGGAAGGCAGCACGTGTTGCGCGGTGCCGCCATCGATGCGCACGGCCTGGCCTTTGAAGCGCAACTCGCCGGTGTGGCAAGCGGCGCAGGTGATGTCCAGATAGTGCTCGGAGGCGTCGCCGGGATTCTGGTGCCGGGCAAAACCGACGGGGAGGTTGCCGGGGTTGTTCGGGCTAGATTTCTGCTGCGGGTCGACCAGGAAGCCGAAACGGGCGAGATATTCAGGGGAGGCGAAGCGCTGCTCGGAGAAGGGCAATTCCAATGCCTGGAACCACTCGTAACGCAGGCCTTTGACTTGCGTACCTTGTGGCGTGAAGTAGTAGGTCTGCCGTTGCTCTTCGCTCCATTGATCCAGGTAACGTACCTGTTGCGGCGGGGTGTAGAAGGGCAATTTCGGATTGGCGACGTAATAGGTAATCACCGCCACGGCGATTAACGCCAGCACGATCACCAGACTGATAACGCGGAATAAGAGGCGCAAGTTGAACATCCTTGTCGAATTGTTGCGCTGTTATGCCTGAGCGGCGCTGGCTGGGCAAGTGGCCATTACGCCAGATGTTGAGCCGTGAGCCGACGAGCCTTGTCGTTCACGGATGACAGAAGCTTCATCCAGCCATCGTCCAAATGCGTTTTAATCCCTGAACTTATCGGAAGATTCCTGCTCTCATGCCGGTAGCCATTGGTCGTGGCGGCCTGATAAGCTCGCGGCTTTACTCGATTGCCCATTCGGCGCATGAACAAGGAAATAGCATGAAACAGCATCGGTTGGCGGCGGCGGTAGCCCTGGTTAGCCTGGTACTCGCGGGTTGTGACTCGCAGACCAGCGTAGAGCTGAAAACCCCGGCGCAAAAAGCTTCCTACGGCATCGGCCTGAACATGGGCAAAAGCCTTGCCCAGGAAGGCATGGATGATCTGGACTCCAAAGCGGTAGCCCAGGGCATCGAAGATGCCGTTGGCAAGAAAGAACAGAAGCTGAAAGATGAAGAACTGGTCGAAGCCTTCGCCTCGCTGCAAAAGCGTGCTGAAGAGCGTATGGCCAAGATGAGCGAAGAGTCGGCAGCCGCCGGCAAGAAATTCCTCGAAGAAAACGGCAAGAAAGCCGGTGTGACCACCACCGCTTCGGGCCTGCAGTACGAAGTAGTCAAGAAAGCCGATGGCCCACAGCCTAAGCCGACCGACGTCGTCACTGTTCACTACACCGGCAAGCTGACCAACGGCACCGTGTTCGACAGCTCCGTAGAGCGCGGCAGCCCGATCGATCTGCCAGTCAGTGGCGTGATCCCGGGTTGGGTTGAAGGTCTGCAACTGATGCACGTTGGCGAGAAGTACAAACTGTACATCCCTAGCGATCTGGCTTACGGCGCTCAGTCGCCAAGCCCGGCAATCCCGGCCAACTCGGTTCTGGTTTTCGACCTGGAACTGCTGGCCATCAAGGATCCAGCCAAAGAAGACGCCGCTGCCAAGTAACACGCAACGGCATCGCCAACAACGCCTCGCTTATGCGGGGCGTTGTTGCATCTGCAGGTCAGGAAAGGTAAACAGAGCGAACTGACGCCGTTCAACACAGTCATAGCTTTGAGGCTGCCCGCGCTAGACGCCCTGAGCTGCCAAGTCAATGAAATATTGGGCTTTTTTATGTGAGTAAAAAACGCCCGATCTGAGCGCAGCCCTTATGAAACGGGGCTCTCAGCGCTGAAATGCAGCTCTGTTCACAAGGTTATCCACAATTTGTGTGGATAACATTTCAACGGGAAGAATAGATGAAAGCTCCGTGGAATTTCGCTCGATTCCTGCCGTTGGCCGGTCGCCTGCTGGCCCGTGGACGCCTGCCGACCCTATTGTTTGCGGTGGCCAGCAAAGGCGCCGCGCAAGGCAATCGCTTGGGCAAACTCAAGGATGATCTGCGCTTGCTGCAGTCGTTATGCCTGGCCTACTGGCGTGGCGAGTATCGCGCGATCAGTGCCAAGTCGCTGATTTCGGTGGTGGCGGGCCTGATGTATTTCCTCAGCCCGGTCGATGCCATTCCGGATTTCATTCCCATGTTCGGCATGCTCGATGACATCGCTGTCCTCGCCTGGCTGATGAAAACCCTCGATGACGAGCTCAACGCCTTTCGCCTGTGGCGCAAACGCCAGCAGCCCGAAAAGCTGGCGGTGGTTGAACGCCTCCCTGATACCCCTGAACAATTGCAGCTGCAAGGCCCGAAAAAGCCCTGACTGACCAAGACTGCCTACAGATAGATACCACTCGCGACCTTAGCCGCTGTTAGGATTACACTTCTAGGGAAAAGTGCCGACTCGCTAAGTGGTGTTGTCCTACGGGGTAGTCATGGATATTCAGATAATTGCACGCGATGGCGAACCCGAATACGCGGTTCTGCCGTGGGCTCAATATCAGGCTTTACTGAAAGCAGCAGGGATCAACGCAACACCGGCGCCGCAGCCAGCAGCGCCGCTCGCCACCTCGCCGGAGCCGATTCTTCCGGGTCTGGATCAATTACGCAGTTTGCGCGAAGGGAAGGGCATCGCCATCGAGGCGCTGGCCCGCACGGTAGGCATCAGCCCGTCTTACCTGGCCATGATCGAAAGTGGTGAGCGTCAGCCCGACGCCGCGATTCGCCGCAGCCTGGCCTGGGAACTGACGGTGCCAGGTTGGAGGGATGAATCGTGAGCGTACGCATCAGCCGTCAACATTGGGACGGATTGCTGGGGGAACTGGACCAGGCGCGTCGTCAGCGCCATCTTCTGACCTATCGAGCCTTGCTTGAGCGTTTGCAGCTACCGACTCCGGCGATGCAGACGTTGACGGCTGCACTGGAGCATCTGGCCGCACTGGACGCCAAAGCCGAGCAGCCGTTGCGCAGTTCGCTGGTCATCAGTCAGGGCGCCAGTCGTTTGCCACGTACCGGGTTCTTTGAATGTGTCGAGCGTCTGGGGCGTTTTTCCGGGCCGTCGGATGGCGTCGCGGCGGCGTCCTGGCATGCGTCGGAAGTGGTGCGGGTCTTCGAATACGAATACCCGGAATCGGCGGAGGCCTGAGTGTTTCTGCGGCTCAAGGCGCGGGCCGGTTACTGGCTGGCCCGCCGGCTGTTTCATTGGTCGTGGTTCGTTCGCCAGCCGCGTGGCTGGCGCTGGCTTGAAGGCCAGTTCGCGCGCCTGGCCAACCTCGGCGATGTCGATGCTCAAAGCTTTTATGGGCACATTCTCACTTTTCGCGGCGTCGGGTTGGGCGCGCGTGAAGAAGGCGTGCGTCTGCTGCGTCTGGCGGCGTTGGCCGGCGACGGTAAAGCCGCTTATCAAGTTGGCGTGATCAGCCTCGCCGGTACCCCGAGCAAGGCGCCGGATCCCGTTGAGGCCGCTCGTTGGTGGAGCATGGCCGCCAAGGCCGGCCACCCGTTGGCCGAGCTGAAGCTGCAACAGCTGAAGGCTGGTGATTCAACGCAGTAATTCCATGTATATCTTCTAAGTAAACGCGGCGTGAGGTTTTCCTCACGCCGCGTTTACGTTTCTGCCTGCACGTTTTTCGCTTGATGCTGGATTGCAGATTAGTCCTACATCCTTTGCCTACTCGCCTGACTTCTTTCCTCTTTGATCCCCCGCACAGTTCCCGCGACTAATTTCTTGCGCGAGGGACCGCTCATGCTTCAGCCCGTTTTTCAGTCCACCTTGTTTGCTCGCGTGTGTTGATGGAAGCCATCGCGCGCATCGAGCAGGAACTCGACAGCTTTCCGCAAACGCTCAGCCTCTACCGCAAACAGCTTGATCACTGGCTCAGTCGCAGGGCGGACCAGATCAGCGAGGCAGCAGACCTGCCATCGCTGGTGGGTATGGAGCGGATCATCCGCTTCGGCGATAGCAGTACGTCGGTCAGCAGCAGCGACGACGAATTTTCCTCCAGCGTCGTCCAGTGCCCGCACGGCGGGCTGATGCAAATCGAGAGCAAGTTCGAATCGGTCTACGACATCCCGCTGGGCAACATTTCCGTCGATGTGGTCGACGTGGATAGCGGCAAAACCGCGCCGGTCACCCTTGATCAGCAGGGCAAGGGCGAGTTCAGAGGCGACGAGGGCAAGTTCTACCGCGTTCTGGTCCACAGCGCTGTCACCTCCAGTCAAGTCGACGAGCTGTTCAAATCCTACGACGGTTTGACCGGCGAACTTGAGCGCTGGCTGCGTAGCGAGTGGCAAGGTTTCAAGCCGCAGTGGTCACAGTCGGTGGCGATCGCAGCCAGCAACGGCATGCTCGCCGGCAGTTGGGCGGCCATCGAGGGGGTATGGGACAGCCTCGGTCTGCTCTCGGAAATTCTCCAGGATCCCGGCAAGTTTGCCGAGCGTCTAGGCAGCGGCGCGGCTGAGCTGATCGAGCTGGCACAGACCGCTCCGGATCTCATGGAAAAGCTGCAGTTGCTGGTCAGTGACGAGGCGGCGATGTGCTTGCTGCTACGGTCGGCGAGTCTGTGGCTGGACATGCTGCCGCCCAGCGAGGTTGCCGGCAAGTCTGCTGAAGTGGCGTCGATGATGATTGTGCAACTGATCATCGATGTGTTGATCAGCGTGGTGCTGACGTTTGTCGGAGCGGGGGCGGGGATCGCTTATCTGACGCTGCGTCTGGCTGACCGCGCAACGCAGCTGTTCAACGTCGCCAAGCGTCTGGTCAAGGCGCTGTTCAGCATCGTCAACGCCTTTATTGAATACGTTGACCGCTACAAAGCCGTTGCCGCGCGGGGCATCGCCGCCGGGGTGAAAAAGGGCCGGATGCAATTGCGCTGGGATGCCAAGCGCAACGCCATGTTGAAGAAGGACGAGCCACACGACGACGCGCCCGACCAGGCGAAAAACCCCAACGGCGATGCCGCCGATTGCGTGCCCAAAACCTGTACCAATGGCTGCCCGGTGTCGATGGTCACCGGCGAAGAACTGCTGACCCTGACCGACGCGGTGCTCGATGGCGTGCTGCCCTTCGAGTTCACCCGCTTGTACCGCAGCAGCGCGGTCGAGATCGACATCGGCCTGGGTTTCGGCTGGAGCCATACGCTCGCGCATCGGCTGGCCTTCGACGGCGATGGCGTGATCTGGATTGATCACGAAAACCGCAGCACTCGGTTTCCCCTGCCCAATGTCGCGCGCCCGGCGATTCACAACAGCCTGTCGCGGGCGGCGATCTTTCTCGGCGATGAGCCGGAAGAACTGATTCTGGCGTTGGCCGGCGACAGTGCGCGGTTTTACCATTTTCGCGCCGGCCGGCTGACCGCAATCAGCGATGTCTACGGTAATCGTCTGACCCTGCAACGCGATCGCTCCGACCGCATTCAGCGTCTGGACAATGGCGCCGGCCGCTCATTGCTGTTGCGTTATGACCGCACGCAACTGGTGGCGGTCGATTACCAAGTCTTTGTTCAGGGCGAGTGGACCACCGAACAAAACCTTGCCACCTACAGCTTCGATGCGCGGCAACGCCTGCTGGTCGCGACCAACGCGGTCGGCGACAGCGAGCGCTACGACTACGACGACCACCACGTCATCCTCCAGCGCCAGTTGACCGGCGGCGCGAGCTTCTTCTGGGAGTGGCAGCGCGAGGGCAAAGCGGCGCGCTGCGTGCGGCACTGGGCGTCGTTCTCGCAGATGAACACCCGTTACGTCTGGAACGATGACGATGCCAGCGTGACCGTGCATTACGTCGACGGTACCGAAGAAGTCTACGTCCACGACGAGCGCGCTCGGCTGGTGCGTCAGGTCGCGGCCGATGGCGGCGAGCAGCTCAAGGCCTATGACCAGCAGGGGCGCTTGATCGCCGAGCAGGATGCGTTGGGCGCGGTTACCGAATACCGCTACGACGAAGTCGGACGGCTGATCGCGCTGATTCCACCGGACGATGCACCAACGTCCTACGAGTACCGCAACGGTTTTCTCTACAAGCGTTGTCGTGGTGATGCGGTGTGGATTTACCGGCGCAACGCTGAAGGTGCCGTTACCGAAGCGGTCGATCCCGACGGCCAGGTCACGCATTACTACTACAACCTGCGCGGCCAATTGCTGTCGCTGCGTTATCCGGACAGCAGCCGCCATCGCTGGGTGTGGAACGAGCTCGGCCAGCTCATCGAAGAAACCCTGCCCGATGGCGGCGTGCGGCGCTTTTCCTACGATGCGCTGGGCCGGCGGATTACCACCCAGGACGAATTTGGTGTTGTCAGTCGTCAGCAGTGGGACGCGGCCGGCCGACTGATCCTGACGACTTCTCCTACGGGCAGCACCCGCGCCTACAGCTACGGCGCCTACGGCCAGATCACCGCCGAACGTGACGAGCTCGGTCGTATCACCCGCTATGAATATGACGATGACCTGCACCTGGTCTCGCGGCGGATCAATCCTGACGGCACCCGCGTGCAGTACCGCTATGACCATGCGCGGCTGTTGCTGACCGAGATTGAAAACGAATCGGGCGAAAAGTACCGACTGGATTACACGCCGACCGGATTGATCCGACAGGAAATCGGGTTTGATGGGCGGCGTACGGCGTATGCCTACGATCTCAATGGGCATCTGCTGGAGAAGACCGAGTTCGGCGAGCAGGGTTTATCGCTGGTCACCCGGTACGAGCGCGACAGGGCCGGGCGTTTGCTCGTCAAAACCCTGCCCGATGGCGCCAAGATCCGCTATGACTACGATCGCCTCGGTCGGTTGATCGGTGTCAATGACGGCCAGAACCATCCGCTGGCCTTCGAGTATGACCGTCAGGACCGGCTGATCACCGAGCATCAGGGCTGGGGCACTCTGCGCTACGCCTATGACGCCTGCGGCCAGCTCAAACGCCTGCGCCTGCCGGACAACAGCAAGCTCGACTATCACTACGCCAAAGGCGGTGCGCTGTCAGCCATCGACCTTAACGGCACGCCGCTCACGCGCCACGTCTACCAGTCCGGTCGCGAACAGCAACGCCAGCAGGGTCTGCTGCTCAGCGAATACTCCTACGACGATCAGGGCCGCTTGCTCGCCCACGCTGTAGGTCATCGCCACGCTTCGCTGTACCGCCGCGATTATGCCTACAGCGCCAACGGCAATCTCGAGCACATCGCCGACAGCCGCCACGGCCAGCGCACCTACGGCTACGACGCCCTCGACCGGTTGATCCGCGTACGCCACTCGCGCGACGAACTGCCCGAATCCTTCGCCCACGACCCGGCCGGCAACCTGTTGATGCAGGACCGCTCCGGCCCTGCGCAGATCAAAGGCAACCGCCTGCTGATGCAGGGCGACCGCCATTACGACTACGACGCCTTCGGCAACCTGATCCGCGAACGCCGTGGCCACGGCCAGACCCTGGTCACGGAATACCGCTACGACTGCCAGCACCGCCTGATCGGCCTGACCCGCCCGGACGGCCAGACCGCCACTTATCACTACGACGCCTTCGGCCGGCGCATCCGCAAAACCGTCGACGGCGCCGTCACCGAATTCTTCTGGCAAGGCGAACACCTCGTCGCCGAAAGCAGCGGCACGCAATACCGCAGCTTCCTCTACGAACCCGGCACCTTCCGCCCACTCGCGATGCTCGACGGCAAAGGCCCGAAAAAAGCCTGCCCGTTCTACTACCAACTCGACCACCTCGGCACCCCGCAGGAACTCACCGACTACAGCGGCGAAATCGTCTGGTCCGCGCAATACGACGCCTACGGCAAAGTCGCCGCCGTCACCCTCGCCGGCGAAGACTATCTGGATCAACCGCTGCGTTTTCAGGGGCAGTATTTCGATGCGGAAAGCGGACTGCACTACAACCGCCATCGGTATTACGACCCGAGGCTTGGGCGGTATCTGACGCCGGACCCGGTGAAGCTCGCGGGTGGGTTGAATCAGTACCAGTACGTGCCGAATCCGACGGGGTGGGTGGATCCGTTGGGTTTGACGTCCAATTGCCCGCCGCCGAATAAGCCTGGGTGTGAGGTTCCGGGTGGGATTGGTGGGGCTAAAGTGGATGATGGTGAACCTGCGCTGCCGAAGATGACGGCTCAGGAGCGTCGGGCGAGGATTGATGAATTAGCTGAAGAAAACGCATACCGACGTTTGCATGAAATGGAGAATCCACAAAATGGAGAGCATTTTCTGGAAAAGCACGGCGCCCAAACAACACTACGGTCGCAATTTGAAAGGATCATGACAGGAAAAAATCCAACGACTGGCGTTATAGAGACCTACACCGGTGGATCGCACCATGGAGAACCTAAAATTCCAAGCGCGGCTACTCATTTTTTCAGCCATAGAGATCAGCTGAACGCTATCTATAGAGCAAAACTTATATTCAGTCAGACTAATCTTCAAACATCTAGAAGGCCTATGGACATGGGAAAGATAATTGGGGAAGGTTATACCAGAGACGGCATTTATGGGCAGCAGAGGAAAGCCGTGGTTATTCTGAGAGCTAATGGCGATACCGTGACTTCATATGCGGATTTTGAATGATGAAAAAAACGTATGAAATTGTAGATATAAAAAACTTATTGTTTGTTTTTGATATAGAGAATACTACTGATGTCGAGAGGGAACGATTAATAGTTGAAAAAAATGTAAACGATTCGCGTCAGTTAAAAGAGCTTTTCGATACTGTGTTAAGGCCTGAATTTTGTGAATATACAGATGCAGAACAAGAATCGCTAATAAATACTGTCGAACATTTTTTGGAGAGAAACGACAATTTCGACCGTGTATTTAATCGAATGACAACTTATTTTGACGAAGAAATTACCGATAGGTCTAGTTTTATGAGACTTCTATTGGAGTGCTTAACAAAGTATCGGGATGAAACGGGCTGTGGCTAAAAATCTGCATTCTGGAGTGGCGCCTGGCAAGTAAGCACGCACTCTACTACGTCGAGCTTAACCGACTAACTGTGATGCCTTTGGAGACGCCGTAGGATCGAGCAAATACACACTAAACCCCACAACCCCCTTCGCATGATGCTTAGCCTGCGAAGCCATCTCCGCAAGCTGGCTGGCATCAAGCGCTGCACAAGCCTCAGGTCGCAGATGCACCACCCCGATCGATAACGACAACAACGCAAATTCCTGCCGCACACCCTGGCGATTCGGCGCAATAAAACATCCTGCCTCAAGGTGTTCAGGCCGATAGAAGCGGCGGCATTGGCTTTGGAAGTCGTCGAGCAATTGGTTGAGGCGTTTGCGCCAGTCTTCGGGGCCGAGGACGAGGAGGAAGTCGTCGCCGCCGATGTGGCCGACGAAGTCGCGGGTGGGGTCGATGCGTTCGTTGAGGCATTGGGCCAGGCAGAGCAGGACTTCGTCGCCACGGCCGTAGCCGTAGATGTCGTTGAAGGGTTTGAAGCTGTCGATGTCGACGTAGCAGATGATCGACTCGCGGGCCTGTTGCAGCAGGCGCGTGAGGCATTGCTGGATCGGTACGTTGCCCGGGAGAAGGGTGAGGGGATTTGCGTAGCGTGCCTGCTGGATTTTCAGTTCGGTGATCAGTTTCAGCACGTCGATCACCCGGCCGAGGCCGAGGTAACTGCCGTTGAGTGTGATGATGAAGTCTTCTTCGATGCGCTGGCGGGCGCGGCTGGTGATCAGTCGGCTGACTTGCTGCAGCGACTGGCTGATTTCCACGGCGAGGAAGTCATCGTTCATCAGGCGGCTGATCGGTTTGCGCGCGAACAGATCGGTGGCAAACGGTTTGAGCAGTGCGTCCGACAGCGAGTGGCGATGGACGATGCCGCAGGGCTGGCCTTGTTCGTCGAGCACAGCGAGTGAATTGAGGTTGGCCTGGCGGCGGAAGGCTTCCAGTACCGTCGCGGTGGGCGTATCGCGTTGCACGGCGGGCTGGTCGTTGAGCAGGGCGCTGAGGTCGCTGCCTTCGTCATTCAGCGCGACGGCGCTGCTATCGTGTTTGGGCATTAAGGCGCGAGCGTCGCGGGATGGATGTTCCTGAGGGCGGCCGAGCAGGTAGCCCTGCACCAGGTCGACGCCCATTTCAGTCAGCACCGCGAGTTCTTCCGGCAACTCGATGCCCTCGGCAATCACCTGCGCGCGGGACGCTTTGGCGATTTGCAGAATCGAACCGACAAACTCTCTTTTCAATGCATCCTGATGAATACCGTCGATGAAGTGCCGGTCGATCTTCACGTAATCCGGACGCAATTCCGACCACAGGCGCAGGCTCGAATAGCCTGCGCCCAAGTCGTCCAGCGCAATGGAAAAACCCATCGCCCGATAGTGATGCAGAGCGGTTTGCAGCAACTGAAAGTCATCGATTGGCGTCTGCTCGGTGAGCTCGATGACCACTTGGCTCGGCGCAATGCCCAAGTCCTGCAGCAGTTGCAATGTACGTCCGGGTTGGTGCGCGGCTTCGAGCAAGGATTCTGGCGAGACGTTGAGGAACAGCTTGCCCGGCAGTTGCTGCTCATTGAAGCGGCGACAGGCGCTTTGCCGGCAGGCGATCTCCAGTTCGCTCAATCGGCCAGCCTGCCGCGCCACGGCGAACAGGGCAATCGGCGAGTGAAGAGGGCTGTTGGACGGGCCACGGGTCAGGGCTTCGTAACCGAGAATGCGGCGTTCGGAAAGACAGATGATCGGCTGGAACAAGCTGTGTAAACCGCTTTGAGTCAGGATCGAGCTCAACGCGCTCAGCTGTTCGGTCGTGGTCATGGCAGTCTCTGGCGATAAAAAAAGGACCGGGAGCGCTTGCTCCCGGTCCTTTATTGCACGACAGAATGATGACTGTTTGATGACGATCCGGGGATCGTCAGCACTAAATTGCCATCACTTACTTCTTGGCCACCTGATTGCTCAGTTTCAGGTAATCCAGCAGCACGCGCCCGGTTTCGCTCAGGTAGGCATCGTCTTCCGGTTTGACCTTGTCCGGCTCGGCAGCGGCCAGTGCGTCTTCGTCTTCTTTCTTCAGCTCTTTGAGCGGTTCTTCGCCTTTGGCCTTGCGACGGATGTTCTCCATCGCCAGTTGCTTGGCGTCGATGTCGGCGTGCTGGGCACGACGATCGGCTTCGTTGAGGCTGACGGTTTTTTCTTCCATCAGTTTCTGCGCCAGGGCCAGCTTGTCGCGGATGAACACGAACTCGGCATCCTTGTTGGTGCGCGCGTCATGTTCGGACTTCAGCTGGGCGAGGAACGGCTTGAACGGATCGGCCGCTGGTTTGATCGCCGCGCGGATGGTGTCCCACGGCATGGCTTCCGGCAGGGCGCTTTCACCGATTTCCTTGGTGTCGATCAGCGACGGGTAGTCGATGTCCGGCAGCACGCCCTGATGCTGGGTGCTCTGCCCGGAGACACGGTAGAACTTGGCCAGGGTCAGTTTCAGTTCGCCATGGTTCAGCGGCTGAATAGTCTGCACGGTGCCTTTGCCGAAGGTCTGACCACCGATGATCAGCGCGCGGTGGTAGTCCTGCATGGCGCCGGCGAAGATTTCCGAGGCCGAGGCGGACAGGCGGTTGACCAGCAGCGCCATCGGGCCCTTGTAGAACGCACCCGGGTTTTCATCTTCGAGCACGTCGACACGGCCGTCGGCGTTACGCACGAGTACGGTCGGACCTTTGTCGATGAAAAGGCTGGTCAGCTCGGTGGCTTCCTGCAGGGAGCCGCCGCCGTTGTTGCGCAGGTCGATGACTACGCCGTCGACTTTGTCCTTCTGCAGCTCGGTGAGCAGCTTCTTGACGTCGCGAGTGGTGCTCTTGTAGTCCGGATCGCCGGCACGGAAGGCCTTGAAGTCGAGGTAGAAGGCCGGGATCTCGATCACGCCGAGTTTGTAGTCCTTGCCGTCCTGTTTCAGGCTGAGAATCGACTTCTTCACGGCCTGGTCTTCGAGCTTCACCGCTTCACGGGTGATCGGCACGATCTTGGTGGTCTGGTCGTTCGGCGCATTGCTCGCCGGGATCACTTCCAGGCGCACCACGGTGCCTTTCGGACCGCGAATCAGTTTGACCACTTCGTCCAGGCGCCAGCCGACCACGTCGACCATCTCTTTATTGCCTTGGGCAACGCCGATGATCTTGTCGGCCGGAGCGACCTGCTTGGTCTTGTCCGCCGGGCCTGCCGGCACCAGACGCACGACTTTCACTTGATCGTTGTCGCTCTGCAACACGGCGCCGATGCCCTCCAGGGACAGGCTCATGTTGATGTCGAAGTTTTCCGCGTTATCCGGCGACAGATAGTTGGTGTGCGGGTCGTAGGACATGGCGAAGGTGTTGATGTACGCCTGGAAGATGTCTTCGGCACGGGTCTGGTCGAGGCGCGCCAGCTGATTCTTGTAGCGCTTGGTCAGGGTTTCCTGGATCTGCTTCGGGTCTTTGCCGGCGATCTTCTGGCGCAGCACTTCGTCCTTGACGCGTTTGCGCCACAGGTCGTCGAGTTCCGCGGTGGACTTGAGCCAAGGCGCGTCCTTGCGATCGATCAGCAAGGTCTCCTTGGTGTTGAAGTCCATCTTGTCGACGCCTTTGTTCAGCTCGGCAAGGGCGAAGTCCAGACGCGCCTTGACGCGGTCCAGATAGCGCTTGTAGATGGTGAACCCGGCGTTGAGGTCGCCGCTTTTGAGGAAGTCGTCGAACTGCGTCTTCCACTTGTCGAATTCGGCGATATCGCTGGCCATGAAATAGCTGCGCGACGGGTCGAGCAGCTTGATGTAGCTGTCGTAGATGATCACCGAGCGCGCATCGTCGAGCGGCGGCTTGCTGTAGTGGTGACGCTTGAGCAACTCGACGACGTTCAGGCTGGCGATGACTTCATCGCGATCAGGCTGCAACTTGTCCCAGCTGTTGGCTGCGAATGTGGTGCCCGACACCGGCAACAGGCCGATACCGATGAAAAGAGCGAGGGCGGTGCTGGGGAGCAGATGCTTCATGCTGATTCGACGCGGGGACAATTGATAACGCATATTAGGCCGTCTTTGAAGTCGCCGGTTCTTTGAGAGCCGGTCGCATAATGCAAAAAGCCCGGCGCTACAGCTTCGGGCTCAGTCCAGACTCACTATGGAGGCAGTGTGAAGGCATTGCAAGGCGTTGAAGGTCAAGTGGCATGGGTTGAAGAGCCGAGTCCTACCTGCGATGTAGGACAAGTCCGCATCCGGGTGGCGGCAGCCGGCCTCAATCGCGCCGATTTATTACAGAAGGCAGGGCTTTATCCGCCGCCCCCCGGGGCCAGCCAAGTGCTTGGTCTTGAGTGCTCCGGGGTGATCAGCGAGGTCGGCGCGGGCTCGTCCTGGCAAGTCGGTGACCGGGTCTGCGCCTTGCTGGCCGGGGGCGGCATGGCCGAAGAGGTGGTCGTCGACGGACGGCATGTGCTGCCGGTGCCCGAAGGTGTTTCGCTGATCGAGGCGGCGGCATTGCCCGAGGTGTACGCCACCGTCTGGCTGAATGTGTTTCAACTTGCAGCGCTGAAACCCGGTGAGAAAATTCTCCTGCACGCCGGCGCAAGTGGAATCGGTTCAGCCGCCATTCAGCTGTGCAAAGCCTTCGGTAACCCTTGCTGGGTCAGCGTCGGTTCCGCCGAGCGCCTGGCTTACTGCGAAGCGCTGGGTGCGCAGGGCGGCGTGGTGCGTACCGATGATCTGGAGAGCCTGCGCGACTTCGGGCCGTTCGACGTGATTCTCGATCCGGTGGGCGGCAATTATTCAGCATTGAACCTCAAGCTGATGGCGCTGGACGGGCGTTGGGTGCTGATCGGTTTGATGGGCGGGCGCGAGGCGACACTGGATCTGGCGCAGGTGTTGGCCAAGCGTGTGCAACTGCTCGGTTCAACGTTGCGCAGTCGTGGCGATCAGTTCAAGGCGGATCTGCTCAGTGACCTGGGCCAGCATGTCTGGCCGCTGTTTGCCGAGGGCCGCTTGCGTCCGCAATTGGCCAAAGCGTTTGCGGTGAAGGATGCCGAAGCAGCGTTTGCCGAACTGGCGAGCAATACGGTGGCGGGCAAGTTGGTGCTGGTGATCAATGAGGGTTTGAGCTGACAGCAAAACAAGGTCAAAAGATCGCAGCCTTCGGCAGCTCCAACAGAGGCACGCATTCCAAAAGTAGGAGCTGCCGAAGGCTGCGATCTTTTGTTTTTATTTCCAGAGGTGGATCGGCCAGCCGGCCTTTTCGGCGTGCTCAAGCAGCACCGGATCGGGATTGACCACGTGCGGGAAGTCCACTTTAAGCAACAACGGCAGATCATTGCGCGAATCGGAATAAAAACTCGCGCCTTCGAGGTTTTCTTCTTCGGCATCCAGCCATTCCAGCAAGCGGGTGATCTTGCCTTCGCGGTAAGTCAGGGTGCCGACGGTGTTGCCGCTGTACACGCCATGGGCGACTTCCAGCTCGATGGCCAATATCTCGTCGATGCCCAGACGATCAGCGATCGGGCGAACCAAGTGCGCACCGGATGCCGAGATCACCAGAATCCGGTCGCCGGCCTTGCGGTGGGCGGCGATGGTTTTGGTCGCGTCGCTGAAGATGATCGGTTCAATGAAATCTTCCACCCACGGGCCAACCAAGTGCTCGATTTCCTCAGGGGTACGGCCAATCAATGGTTCGAGACTGAAGGCCATATAGTCCTCCATCGCCAGATGTCCGCGGCCATAGGCATCCATCAGTTCCTTGTCGCGCTGCATGAACGACTCGCCATCGACCCAGCCAAGGCGGACCATCTGCTCACTCCATAGCGAGGAGCAGTCGCCGTGGATCAACGTTTCGTCCAGATCAAAAATTGCCAAAGCCATCGGGTTCTCTCCGAGAACAGCTGCAAGCTACGAGCTAATAGCTGCAAGAATTAAAATCAGGTGCACCGCAGTCTACAACTTGAAGCTTGTAGCTCGAAGCTTGCAGCTGCTTTTAAGCTACTTCGCACAGGGCGGTCGGATCGATGGAAAGTGCCAGGCGCTGTCCGTCGGGATGCAGATCTGCGGCCGAACGGTTGAGCACATCGACCACCAGTTCCACGCCACGCGCTTCGACGCGATAGCGAATGACGTTGCCGAGCAGGCTGTGGCTGCGGATCTGCGCATCGAGTTCGCCGTTGAGGCTCAATTCGATGGCCTCCGGGCGGATGGCGATGCGGTGGTTGATCGGTCGTTGCAACAGCTTCGAGGCGGCATCGGCGTCGAGCAGGTTGTAGTTGCCGATGAAGCTCGCGGCGAATACATCGACCGGCGCGGTGTAGAGAGTTTCGGCGTCGCCGCTCTGGACGATCTTCCCTTGGTTCATCAGGAATATCCGGTCCGACATGGTCAGTGCTTCTTCCTGATCGTGAGTGACGAAGATCGTGGTCAGGCCGAGTTCGCGCTGGATCTGACGGATCTGTTCGCGCAAGTGCTTGCGAATCCGTGCATCGAGCGCCGACAGCGGCTCATCCAGCAGCAACAAGCGCGGGCGGGTTACCAGTGAGCGGGCGAGGGCGACGCGCTGGCACTGACCACCGGACAGTTGATGCGGATAGCGGCTGGCGAAGTCGTGCAGTTCAACCAGTTTCAACACTTCTGCCACGCGCTTGTGGCTGTCATCGGCGTTGACCTTTTGCATGCGCAGGCCGAAGGCGACGTTCTGTTCGACGGTCATGTTGGGGAACAGTGCATAGCTCTGAAAGACCATGCCGATCCCGCGTTTCTGTGGGCTCAACGGCACGATGTCGACGCCGTCGAGGAGGATCTTGCCGCCATCCACCGGGGTCAGCCCGGCGATGCAACGCAACAACGTGGATTTACCGCAGCCGGACGGGCCGAGCAGGGTGACGAACTCGCCCTTGTTGATTTCGCAATCGATGTCGCTGAACACCGTGGTCCCGGCATAACTTTTCTGCAGGTGTTGGACGCTGACGTAGCTCATTCGCTTTTGTCCTTGTTCAAGATGTTGGCGATCCAGGTCAGGACCAGCACGAAGAAGAAATACGAAATGACCAGCGCACTGGTGAAGTGGCCGCTGCTGTTGCGCATGTTGTTCAGATACACCTGCAGGGTTTCGTAGCGCGTGCCGACGAGGATGTTGGCGAACACGAACTCACCGAAGAGGAACGAGAACGACAGCAGCAGCGCCACCATCAGACCCTTGCGCAGGTTCGGCAGCACCACCAGGAACGCCGCTTGAAAGGTGCTGGCGCCGAGCAGTTGCGCAGCATCCATCAGGTCGCGCAGGTTGATCGCTTGCAGGTTGTTGGTGATCGCCCGGTACATGAACGGCAGCGCCACGGTGAAGTAGCAGCCGATCAGAATCCATGGCGTACCAACCATCGCCATCGGGCCGGAGCCGTAGAGCTGCAACAGCCCCACCGAGGACACCACCGGCGGCACCGCGAAGGGCAGCAGGATGAGGATGTTCATCAGCGCATCGAGTTTCGGAAAGTAGTAATGCACGACGAACAGCAACGGCAGGATCAGCAGCACCGACAGCACCAGCGCGCCGACGCAGACGATCAGCGACTGACCGAATGCATGCAGAAAGCGCGGATCGCTCCACAGCTGGATGTACCACTTGAAGGTAAAACCGCTGGGCAGAATCGTTGCCGACCAACTGCTGGCGATCGAATAGACCAGCGTGCCGAGCAGCGGCAACAGCAGAATGGCGAACAGCAGATAGACCACGACGCGGTGGTAGAGGCCGGCCGGGCCGGATTCAGCGCGAGACATGGTAGCTCCTCTTCAACAGCAGTTGATGCACGACGGTGACGATGGTCATCAGCGCCACGAGCACCACGGCCAGGGCGCTGGCCAGGTTCGGATCAAGGGAAATGTCGCCGGAGACCATTGCCGCAATACGGATCGGCAGAACGTTGAAGTTGCCGGTGGTCAGCGCATAAACCGTGGCGTAGGCGCCGAGGGCGTTGGCCAGCAGGATCACGAACGTGCCGAGCAACGCCGGGGTCAACACCGGCAGGCCGATGTGCCGCCAGAACTGCCAGCCGTTGGCGCCGAGCAGTGCGGCGGACTCGCGCCAGTCTTCACGCAGAGCGTCGAAAGCCGGGTAGAGGAGCAGCACGCCGAGGGGAATCTGGAAGTAGGTGTAGAGGATGATCAGGCCGGTTTTCGAGTACAGGTTGAAGTCCTGAATGATCCCCGACTGCTTGAGCATGATGGTAATGCTGCCGTTGAAACCGAGCAGGATGATGAAGGCGAACGCCAGCGGCACGCCGGCAAAATTGCTGGTCATGTTGGCGAAGGCATTCACGAAGTTGCGCAGCTTCGAATCGACGCGGCGTAGTGAATATGCACCCAGCACGGCGATGATGATGCCGAATACGCTCGACCAGAAACTGATCTCCAGGCTGTACTGGATCGCCTGCCGATAGAACTTCGAACCGAAGATCTTGCTGAAGTTGGCCAGGCCCCAGCCGGACTCTTCCGATTGCAGGCTGTTGATCATCACCCAGACCAGCGGGGCGATTTCGAAGACGATGAAGAACAGCGCGAAGGGCACCAGACACAGCGCCGCGAGCCATTTGCCGCGATTCATGGCATTCACTTGAGCAGCTCCCGGCACACAGGTTTGTCGTGGGGTACGCCGAGCAGTTCGCAAATTGTGCCGCAGAGCTCGGTCTGCGTCGGCGTGGCGTCAGGGTTGAGGCTGAACGCATTGCCGAGAACGAACAGCGGCACCTGACGTTCTTCCGCCAGCAGGCCGTTGTGCGAGCGATCGTTGTTCATACCGTGGTCGGCGGTCACCAATACCTGATAACCAGCGTCGAGCCAGCTCTGCAGATAGTCGGCGAGGATGACGTCAGCCGAGCGCGCGCTGTTGCGGTATTGCGAGCTGTCGAGGCCGTGCTTGTGCCCGGCGTCGTCGATGTTCATCGGGTGGATCAGGAGGAAATCCGGCGCGTGACGCAGGCGCAGGTTCTCGGCGTCGGCGAACAGGTGCGAATCCGGATAATGATCGTTCCAGTAGAAGTGGCCGTACTGGATCGGCAGCGTCGGATCGTTGGTGTGGCGGTCGCGCGCCGCCACGAACGGTGAGCGGTTATACAACTCGCTGACCCAGTGATACGCCGCAGCGGCGGTTTTCAATCCGGCATCGCGGGCGTAGTGATAGATGCTGCGCTGGTTGGACAAGCGCGAGACATTGTTGTGGGCGATGCCGCTGTCGATCGGCGGCACGCCGGTGAGAATACATTCGTAAAGCGGTCGGGACAGGGCCGGCAGTTCGCACTCCAGTTGATAGAGCGCCGCGCGTCCTGCGCCAACATAAGCCTGCAGATGCCCCATGGCGTGACACGCAACCTCGTAGTTGAGGCCGTCGAGCACGACAAGGATGACGTTGTGCTTCATAGGGGCAAGAACTCCGCGAAATTCAGATATTCCGAAATCAACTCAATCCCTTGTGGGAGCGAGCTTGCTCGCGAAGGCGTCAGATCAGCCAACATCAATGTTGAATGAATAACCGCATTCGCGAGCAAGCTCGCTCCCACAGGGATCTTTGTCGGATCAAGCAGTGGGTCAAGCCATCACTTCATTTCTACGATGACTTCTTCGTTCCACTGCTGTGGCAGGGCTTTGGAAGTCTTTTCCCACGCCTCGGCGTCCTTGACCGGCGTGACCTTCTTGTACTGCTCGTTTGGCAGCAGTTTGGCTTTCACGTCTTCCGGCAGTTGCAGGTGTTCGGCGCGGATCGGCCGGGCGTTGCCGCGGGCGAGGTTGGTCTGGCCGGCGTCGCTGAAGATGTATTCGCGGGTCAGCTTGGCGGCGTTGGGGTTTTTCGCGTACTTGTTGATGATCGTGGTGTAGCCGGAAATCACCGAGCCGTCCGATGGAATCAGCACTACGTAATCATCCGGGTTGGCCATCTTGGCCTTGTAGCTCAGACCATTGAAGTCCCAGACCACGCCGACTTCGATCTCGCCTTTTTCCATGGTGGCGATGGTCGGGTTGGCCATCGACAGACGACCCTGTTTGGCTAGATCGGCGAACAACAGCAGGGCGGGCTTGATGTTTTTCTCGTCACCGCCATTGGCCAGTGCGGCAGCGAGGACACCGTTGGCAGCCTGGGCGGCGGTGCTTACATCGCCGATGGAGACTTTGTATTTACCGGTTTTCAGGTCAGCCCATTTGGTCGGTACGTCGGAGCCGTGCAGCAGCTTCTTGTTGACGATGAAGGCGATGGTGCCGGTGTATGCCAGTGCCCAGTTGCCGTCCTTGTCCTTGGCCCAGTCCGGAACTTGATCCCAGGTGCTTGGCTTGTAGGGTTGCACCACGCCTTGCTTGACCGCGATCGGGCCGAAGGCAGCACCGACGTCGCCGATATCGGCGGTGGCATTGTCTTTTTCAGCAGCGAACTTGGCGATTTCCTGGGCCGAGCTCATGTCGGTGTCGATGTGTTTCAGGCCGTATTTCTTGGCCAGATCTTCCCAGGTGCCTTTCCAGTTGGCCCAGTCATCGGGCATGCCGACGCTGTTCACGGCGCCTTCCGCCTTCGCAGCGGCTTCGAGGGTTTTCAGATCGGTGTCGGCCGCCATGGCGGCGGTGCACATAGCGATGGTCGAGCCTAACAGTGTTGCCAGGAAAAGCTGTTTCATTCCGAAGCTCCTTGGTCGTGTTCAACGCTGCGATTTGCGGTTGGTGTTGGTCTAGGTCAGCAATACCTGAGCCAATTTAGGTCGGCTGGATGACATTTTGATGTCGATGGCCTCGTGGCTGATCTTTTATCAACCATTGTCAGGAAGGTGCCAGATCAGCGTAGACCATGCTCAAAAGCCCGTGGAGCAGGGGACTTGGCCGATGTATTGCAAGCCGTGAAAGCGACCGTTCGGTAGTTTTGTCATCTGTCGGTCATCTGCACTGCCTAGGCTTGCAACATACGAAGGCGCTTTGATCGGCGTTCGGATTTGCCCCGAAACAGTGCTGGTCTAGTCCAGATAGGTAACGTTGATGCGCGATGAGGCAACGAAAGCGGTGACAGCGATTGGCCAGGTGCTGCAGGAGCAGATCGATCACGGTTTGCTGGCGGCCGGGAGCAAGTTGCCCGCTGAACGCAAGCTCAGCGAGTTGTTCGGGACGACGCGGATCACTGTGCGTGAAGCGCTGTTGCAGCTTGAGGCACAGGGGCAGATTTACCGTGAGGAGCGGCGTGGCTGGTTCGTGTCGCCGCCGCGTCTGGCTTATAACCTCATGCAGCGCAGTCACTTCCACGCCATGGTCAGTGCGCAGGGGCGCGAACCTTCGACCGAGGTGATTTCGGCGCGGTTGCAGCCGGCTTCGGCGGCGGTGTGTGCGTGGTTGCAGTTGCCGGCGTTGTCGAGCGTGATCCAGATTTGCCGCTCGCGGCGCATTGATGGGCGACTGGTGTTGTATGTGGAGCACTATCTGAATCCGCAGTTTTTTCCGGGGATCCTCGAGTTTGATTTGAATCAGTCGATCACCGAGTTGTATGCGCGGCATTTCGATTTGCACTATGGGCGGGTGCGGTTCGAGATCGTGCCTACGTCTTTATCTGTCGATGCGGCGGCGGCTTTACGGGTGTCGGTGGGGAGTCCGGGACTGAGGATTGCTCGGGTCAATTATGATCAGCATGGGCGGTTGATTGATTGTGATCTGGAGTTTTGGCGGCATGATGCGATTCACGTAGGGGTTGATGTGGTTTGATCTTCTGGTCGCTGCGCTCCCACAGTCACCCCCTCTCTACTTGCCCACCGCCGCATTCCCATACAAATAATCCGTCGCCAACGACGCCAATGTTCTCACCCCAACCACCAGCGCCGACTCATCCACAAAGAACCCCGGATTGTGATTCGGCGCGGCCTTGCTCATGTCCTGATCCCGTGGCGTCACCCCAAGAAACACAAACAACCCCGGCGCTTCTTTGGCGAAGAACGAGAAATCTTCCGCGCCGCCCACCAGCGGTCCCTGCACCACGTCATCCTTGGCGGCCCACTTCAACGTCGGCAGCATTTTCTCGGTCAGTGCCGGGTTGTTAATGGTCGGGTCGTATTTCTTGATGATGGTGACGTCGGCTTTGGCGCCGCCGCTTTCGGCGATTTTCTCGACTGTCTGGCGCACGTCGCTGTGCAGTTTCTGGCGGATGCCGTAGTCGTAGGAGCGGATCGTGCCGGTCATGTCGAGCGATTCGGGGATGATGTTGTAGCGGGTGCCGCCGTTGATGGTGCCGATGCTGACCACCGACGGGTAAGAGGAAATGTCGGTGCGGCGGCTGACCACGGTTTGCAGGCCGACGATGGTTTGTGCGCCGACGGTGATTGGGTCGATGCCATCCCAGGGGCGGCCGGCGTGGGTTTGTTTGCCGTGGATCTTGATGCGCAGGTCGTCGGAGCTGGCCAGGGTCGGGCCGGGGCGGTAGGCGATCTGGCCGGCGGAGACGCCCGCCCAGACGTGCAGGCCGAACACCGCGTCGGGTTTCGGCGATTTCATCACGCCTTCCTCGACCATCATCTTCGCGCCCCAGGTATTTTTGCCGTCGGGAATAAAATCGCTCGGACCTTCCTCGGCTGGCTGGAAGTAGAACACCACGGTGCCGGGCAGGGTGTCGCGCATGCCCGTCAGAATTTTCGCTGCGCTGAGCAGGATCGCGGTGTGGGCGTCGTGGCCGCAGGCGTGCATGACGTCGACTTCCTTGTCGAGATACGTGCCTTTGGCTTTCGAAGCGAACGGCAAGTCGGAGACTTCCTTGACCGGCAGCGCGTCCATGTCGGCGCGCAGGGCCAAGGTCGGGCCGGGCAGGGCGCCTTTCAGCACGGCTACTACGCCGGTGCGGGCGACGCCGGTTTTCACTTCCAGGCCCATGGCTTGCAGCTGTTTGGCGACCAGTTCAGCGGTGCGTTTTTCAGTGTTGCCAAGTTCTGGATGAGCGTGAAGGTCGCGGCGGGTTTCCAGCAGCTCCGGTTCGAGCTTCTGCGCCTGCTCGGCGATGCGCGTGCGGGCGCTGTCCATCGTCGCGGCACTGGCGTGGCTGGCGACCAGGGTGAGCAAAAGGGTCTGGGCAATGCGCGTCAGTTGCATGGGCTTCTCCTTGATTATTGTTGTTGGCTTCCTTGCCTGTGACAAAGGCTTTGCACGCAAGTGCGATCGGGTCCGGAAAACGCTATGCGCTCCGACAGATTTACGTTTGAGCATAAGTTATCAGCGAAAACTCCTACCGCTTTATCAGTTCCGTCCGGCGTGACAGATAAAACGCGGGCGATAACCATGTACCGCACCGCACAACATCTATTTCCATAAATTTCTCCAGGTACCGGTCACGTTATTGGCCGTTTGAGGGTAACGGGTCAGTGCGACAAAACTATTGTCCATGGAGGACTTATAAATGCAGCGTAATGGAATAACGCTTCCGCCGATTGTTGTGCGTCCGGATAAACAAGATGAATATTTACATTATTTAGGTGCAGGGGACGGCTCGGGGCCAAGCATTAACTTTGCGCCGTTGGGTGAAATACTCGATATGGAAAGTATCTACAAAGATACTTCCAGAAATATTGCTCAAGTCATCGAACATGAACTGGCAGAAGTGCGGGCAGCAGGCGACCAAAGTGTATTGCCGCCTTTGGATGCGCTGGCGCGGGAGATGCGATTCAGGGAGTCCCTGATCGCCAGGAAGTTTGGTGCGCTTTTGGTGGCCAAGGACGTGGCCATCGAACGTTTCGGCCATGCCCAGGTTGAAACTTTTTTCAACGGAGGTCGTTTACCGCAAGTCAATCGGCGAAGCGCCAGCGTCAGCGTACGGCAGGCCTATAGCGCCTTGTTCAACGCCAAGTTACTGGTTGAAGGCATTGGCGTGTTGAACAGCCAGTCGGCCACGGTCAAGGGCATGATTGCCGTGGTGCAAGCGCAGGAAGCCGAGCGGATCGCTCAGGAGCAGGCGCGGTTGGCGGCGGAACACGCCCGGCAGATTGCACAGGAACAGGCCCGCGTTGCTCAGGAGCAAGCGCGGCGGCTGGCGGAGGAGCTGGCGCGGCAGGCCGCCGCCGATGAAATCAGGCGGCTCGAAGAGGAACAGGCCCGTTTGGCGGCTGAGGCACTAGAGCGCAAGCGTGCCGAGGAACAGGCAGCGCTTGAGGCTGAGGCCGAAGCACGCAGGGTTGCTGAGGAAAAGCGCCGGCAGGACACCTCCGGTGGGCACAGTAGCCTGTTGCGCTTTCAGGGCAATACCAGCCACGCCCAACTGGTATTTGCGACGTCCGCTGGTGCGGTCGCGATTGCCGACAACCTGATGGCGGGTTTTGCCGCCTCGATTCGCTCGGCGGTGGCCGGTTTATCGGGGCTGGCTGCTGGCACTGCGTCCGGTCTGATGGTGGGGGTAAGTGCGTTTGTCTACTCCCCGGTGTTGGGCAATGGGGAATTGCCTGAACGCTTTCTGCTCAGCCTCCCACTGGCAGATCTGCTGCCCGGTCAACTGCCTGATCTGGACAGGCTGGCAAGCGAAAGGGCACGACTGAATCTGCCGGTGCGTTTGAGCGCCCGGCCGCTGACGGGCTCTCTCGCCGAACTGCTTGTCGTTCCGGTAGCGGGGACAAAACGGCCTTCCGGCGTTCGCGTGGTTGCAGCTGGTTTCAACGCAGGGAACAACACTTACAGCGCGACGCTCACTGACATCCCGCCGACAACCGCGGTCTGGACTCCCGCAGTAATGCCGGCAGACAGTTCAACGCTGTTCCCCATCGAGAATCCGTCCCCACCGCGATATATCGGCGGCAACCTCGTGCCGATTGACGGACGGATCGACGCTCACCCAGGGCGGGGCAACATTCGTTTCGACGACTTCATTCTGGTCTTCCCACCGGAATCGGGTCTGCCACCGCAGTACGTCATGTTCCGGGATCGACGCAATGATCCAGGGGTGGCGAGTGGTCATGGAGCGCCGGTTGCGGGTGGATGGCTAGGGGCTGCTGCGCAGGGTGATGGGGCGCCAATCCCATCGCACATTGCTGATCAGTTACGGCGTCGTCAGTTCAACAGTTTCAGAGCATTCAGAGAAACATTCTGGAAAGCTGTTTTCAACGACGAAAAACTGGCTGACTTATTTAATGAAACAAGTTTGAACGAAATGAAAAAGGGCAAAGCCCCGATAGTTAGAATGAACGATTCAGCAGGAGCAAGAGTGAAATACGAACTGCATCATAAGGTCGGCTTGGCCGAGGGAGGGGATTTATATAATGCTGACAACATAAATATCGTTACCCCGAAGGCGCATGTTGAAATTCATAAAGGGCTTTGATATGAGATCGATACAGGATATGAGAGAGGAAGACTTTCTCGAGTTTGTCAGGAAAATACATGATTCCGGGTTTACTACAGAAAAGCAGCAAATTGCTGCCATTCTTGAGTTCTCTCGGCTAGTTGAACATCCATCTGGTTACGATTTGATTTACTACCCAGAGGAAGGTAAGGATGGGCCTGAAAATGTTGTCTTGGAGGTAAAAAACTGGCGTTCCGCTAATGGCAAACCTGGTTTCAAAGCCAGATAAAGCTAGCCCCCTATTGGTATTACCTGCCAATAGGGGGCCATCTCTGTTCAGCTTTCCTTTTTGATTTCCACCCCAGGCGTAATCACCTGCACACTCATCCTTGGCGTCGCCAGATCCAGCCCCGCCTCATCCAGTTGCCGCTTCAGCGACAAATTGAACGCCCGGGAAACTTCCCACTGCTTGATCGGCGCAGTCTTGAACCGTGCGCGCAAAATCGCGCTGCCGGACTCGAAACTTTCCACGCCCTGAATCTCCAGCGGCGACCAGATGTTGCGGCGTTGCAGCGGATCGCTGCGCATCTTCTGGCCGACGTCGCGCATCAGTTTGATCGCGTCGTCGATTTCCATGTTGTACGGCACGGCGACGCGGAAGATCGCGTAGCCGAATTCCCGCGAGTAGTTCTTGATGCTTTTGATTTCGCTGAACGGGATGGTGTGGACGATGCCGTCGATGTCGCGCAGGCGTACGGTGCGAATGGTCAGACCTTCGACAGTGCCGAGGTGGCCGCCAACGTCGACGTAGTCGTCGATGGCCAGCGAGTCTTCGATGATGATGAACAGGCCGGTGATCAGGTCAGCGACGAGCGACTGCGCGCCGAAGCCGATTGCCAGACCGATCACACCGGCACCGGCCAGCAGCGGCGTGACGTTCATGCCCATGTTCGCTAGGGCGACGATCAGCGCGATGATGAAAATCGCCACGAACAGCACGTTGCGGATCAGCGGCATCATCGTCTGCGCCCGCGCATTCGCCAGGCCTTTGCGCGAGCGGGTGAGGGCGTGGTGCACGGCGGTGTCGGCGAGGATCCAGATCAGCCAGGAGAAAATCAGCGTGCCGATCAGGCTGAACAGTTTGACGCTGATGTCATGGCCATCGCCTTCGGCGAACGCGATCAGCGAATGGCCCCAGACGCGCAGGCCCAATTCGATGAAGATCAGCCACACCAGCAAATGCGTCAGGGTGTAGAAGAAGTTTTTCAGGCGCTCCGAGTACAGCGCATGGCGTTTCGGCCCGCGTTGCGGTTTGAGTGAATGGCGGCGCACCAGGCCGTTGATGACCATGCACAACACCAGCAGCACCGTGCAGATCAGCGACTGGCGCAGCGCGGTGCTGGTGTCGCCGGCGGAGACAAACGTGGCGAACAGCGAGATGCCGACCAGCACCAGTGCCGGCACGTACCAGAAGGTGCCGAGAATTTCGATGGTGTCGCTGAGGGCGCGGCGGGTCAGGCGCCGCGACAGTGGTTGGTTGCGGATCAGGTGCGCGATCGGCCGACGGAAACGCAGGATGAACAGGCCGGTCGACAGTGCCGCCAGCACATTGGCGGTGGTCGCGGCGGTGTGCGCCAGATGCACGCCCAGGCTCTCGACCAGACGTGGATCGCTAAGCGCTTCACCAAACGCGGCGAAGCTGCCGATCAGCCACAGCGGCCGAAACGCCTGATGACGCAGGATGTACAGCGCGCGATGACGGTGCGGGCCGTCCAGCAGGGAGAAGGCAATCACGCAGATCGCCGAGAAACAAGTGCCGACCACCAAGGCATACGCCAGCACCATCGCCAGGCTTTTGCCCAGTGATGACGGCAGCACGTAGCTCATGTACACCGTTATCACCAATGCGATCAGCCACGGCCCAAGCTTGCGCAGGGCAAAGCGCAGCATGTCGAGGGCCTTGGGGTGTTGCGGCAGTTCTTCGGTGAGGCCGAAGCGCAGACGCACGCGGTGGCCCAGCCAGATCAGCGCGGCGGCGAGCAGGCTCCAGACCATCAGGATCACCGCGAAACCGAAGATGATCGGCAGCCATTCATTGGCCGGCAGCAGCTTGCTGGTCAGTTCGTCCTTGGCCAGATCGAATTCGTTGGACCAGCGGGTAATCGGGCTGTCGGCGCCGGAAAACTGTTTTTCGAAGCTGGCGAGGGTGCCGCCGATCAGGCCCAGCACGCCTTCTTCGGGGGTGGTCTGAGCTTTCTTCGTGGCGTCGCGCAGCTTCTTCAGATCACTGAGCAGCTGCGCGCGTTGCTTGTCGTTTTCCAGCGACTTGATCACTTCGTCCAGCGACTGGCCGAGGGGTTCCACGGCTTCAGGCTGCGGTTTGGAAGTGTTGAGCAGGCCGGGCAGACCAACTGCCTGGGCGGGCGCCAGCGGCAGCAGCGTCATCAGGCAGACAAGCAGCAGACCGGGCAAAGCAAAAAGACGAGCAAACACCAGAAGACAACCTCGCGATAGGCGGATGCGCTGGAGTGTACGAGGCCCCTTGGCGCAATGCGAGCCGGGCGCGGTCATTCGTTGAGTTTGGCGAGGATCTTGTAGACCACCGTGGCGAGGATCATCAGCATGCCGATCCACATGGCGAAAACCCCGGCGTTCTTGTCGCGGAAGTTGAAGCCGATGGCCAGCAGGATCATTCCGCTGAGGATGGGAATGAGCGTGGCGTGGAAGGAGGACATCGAGATCATGAAGACTGCCTTGTCTGTAGAGGATTCTTGCAGTCTAGGCGGGTTTTCGAGGCAGGGTGTGATGTGGCTCAGGAATGCATCAGGCCGAGAGGATTCTGCTGTCTGCACAGGCGCTTTCGCGAGCAGGCTCGCTCCCACAGGTTGATTGGCATTCCAAGGGGAGATGACTGGCTCCCACAATGAAATGCAGTTCAATTGTGGGAGCGAGCCTGCTCGCGAAGCTTTTCAGCCTTTATGGCAATTCACGGCTGGCATAAAACGCGCTGAGCACTTTGACCAGATGCGCCAGATCATGGCTGCCGCACAGTTCGCGAATCGAGTGCATGGCAAAGGTCGGCAGGCCAATGTCGACGGTGCGCACACCCAGATGGCTGGCGGTGATCGGGCCAATGGTCGAACCGCAGCCCATGTCGCTGCGCACCACGAAGCTTTGCACCGGGACTTCTTCGGCCATGCACAGATGGCGGAAGAAGCCGGCGGTTTCGCTGTTGGTGGCGTAGCGCTGGTTGCTGTTGACCTTGATTACCGGGCCAGCGTTGAGTTTTGGACCGTGGTTGGCATCGTGCTTGTCCGCGTAGTTGGGATGCACGCCGTGGGCGTTGTCGGCCGACACCAGCAGGGATTTCTGGATGGTGCGGACGAACTCGTCGCCTTCCGGCAACAGGCGGCGCAGGGTTTGTTCAAGCATCGGGCCGTCGGCACCGCACGCCGAGCAGGAGCCGACTTCTTCGTGGTCGTTACAGACCAGCACGCAGGTTTCGTCGGTCTCGGCGGTGAGCAACGCTTGCAGGCCGGCGTAGCACGACAGCAGGTTGTCCAGACGCGCACCGGCAATGAAGTCGCCGTTCAGGCCGATCACCGCCGCGCTTTGCGTGTCGTAGAAACTCAGCTCGTAATCGAGGACGACGTCGGCATTCAAGCCGTGCTCGCGGGCCAGTTGATCAGTGAGCACGGCGCGGAAATCGACGCGCTCGTCACCGGCGAATTGCGCCAGGATCGGCGGCAGTTCGGTCTGCGCGTTGATCGCCCAGCCTTGGTTGGCTTCGCGGTTGAGGTGAATGGCCAGGTTGGGAATGATCGCGATCGGTGCCTTGAAGTCGATCAACTGGCTCTCGACCTTGCCGTCACGGCGGAAGGTCACGCGGCCGGCCAGCGACAGATCACGGTCAAACCACGGCGCCAGCAGCGCGCCGCCGTAGACTTCGACGCCCAGCTGCCAGAAACCCTGACGCTGCAGTTCCGGTTGCGGCTTGACCCGCAGGCACGGGCTGTCGGTATGGGCGCCGACCAGACGGATACCGTCGTGCAGTGGCGAGTTGCGGCCCATTTTGATCGCGACGATCGAGGAGTCGTTACGGGTGACGTAATAGCGGCCGTTGGCCTCGGTGGACCATGGCTCGCGCTCGTCGAGGCGCACATAACCGGCGGCCTCCAGACGCTGAACGAGGCTGGCGGTGGCGTGGAACGGGGTAGGGGAGGCCTTGAGAAAGTCGATCAGGCCCTGGTTCAACTCTGCGCGCATAAGAAACTCCAGACAGCAATGGGCGGCAGTTTAACGTATTGGCCGGGGAATTGAATCCGGACCGGATCCCCATGGGGGAGCGAGCAGGCTCGCTCACCCAAGGGGCCGGTGCTGGCTGTCAGAACGGGGCGGGGCACTCGAAGCGCAGGCGTTCGCCGGTTTGCGGATGAGTGAAGCTGAGCATGCTCGCGTGCAGGCACAGACGTGGCCAGGCCGCCAGCGCTTGCTCGTGGGCGTAGAGCCCGTCACCGAGCAGCGGATGGCCGATCGACAACATGTGCACGCGCAATTGATGCGAGCGCCCGGTGATCGGTGTCAATTCGACCCGGCACCAATCGCCGCAACGTTCCAGCACCTTCCAGAACGTCAGCGCATGTTTGCCGAATTCGTGATCGACCACATGCCGTGGCTTGGTCGGTGGGTCGTAGCGCAGGGGCAGGTCGATGCTGCCGCTGTCCAGTTCCGGCTGACCCCAGGCCAAAGCGGTGTAGGCCTTTTCGGTTTCGCGGTCATGAAACTGCCGCGACAGCTCGCGATGGGTGTCGGCATCCCGGGCCAGCAGAATGATGCCGGAGGTTTCCCAGTCCAGGCGATGGACGATGCGCGCTTCCGGGTAGCCGTTTTCCTGCAAGCGGGTAATCAGGCAGTCCTTGTTGTCGTCAGCGCGACCGGGCACCGAGAGCAGCAGGGTCGGTTTGTCGACCACCAGTACGGCGGCGTCCTCATGGATGATGCGGATGTTGGACAGCGGCATTAAAACAGCCTCGTAACAAATGCCAACGGCGGTTCAGGACCATTCCACTGGGGAATGGCCCTGAACCGCCGTCATACCTGCCGGATCGACTCAGCGATCGGGCAGGGTGATGTTGAGTTCCAGAATCGAGCAACTGCCCTGGCTTTCCAGTGCAACATGTACGTCGTCGTTGCCGATGTTGACGTACTTGCGGATCACGTCGACCAGTTCCTTCTGCAAGGCTGGCAGGTAATCCGGCGTGCTGCGCTGGCCGCGCTCATGCGCCACGATGATCTGTAGACGCTCTTTCGCTACCGAGGCGGTACTTGGCTTTTTGTTGGCACGAAAGAAGTCAAAAAGGTTCATTACCTACCTCCAAACAGGCGCTCGAAGAATCCCTTCTTCTCGACATCGAGGAATCGGTGGGCTTTTTCTTTGCCCAGCAGGCGGTCGACGGTATCGCTGTAAGCCTGACCGGCATCGCTCTGGTCGTCGAGAATCACCGGCACGCCCTGGTTGGAAGCCTTGAGCACCGCCTGGGATTCCGGGATGACGCCGAGCAGGGTCACCGAGAGGATTTCCTTGACGTCTTCAACGCCGAGCATCTCGCCCTTTTCAACACGCTCCGGGTGGTAGCGGGTGATCAGCAGGTGTTCCTTGATCGGGTCTTCGCCACGTTCGGCGCGGCGCGATTTGCTTGCCAGCAGGCCGAGCATGCGGTCCGAGTCACGTACCGAGGAGACTTCCGGGTTGGTCACGACGATCGCTTCATCGGCGAAATACATGGCCAGGTGCGCACCTTTCTCGATGCCCGCCGGGGAGTCGCAGACGACGAACTCGAATTGTTCCTTGAGCTCCATCAGGACTTTTTCCACGCCTTCGACGGTCAGCGCGTCTTTGTCGCGGGTCTGGCTGGCCGCCAGTACGTAGAGGTTTTCCAGACGCTTGTCTTTGATCAGTGCCTGTTGCAGGTTGGCTTCGCCGTTTACCACGTTGACGAAGTCATACACCACGCGGCGCTCGCAACCCATGATCAGATCGAGGTTACGCAAGCCCACGTCGAAGTCGACGATCACTGTTTTGTGGCCGCGCAGAGCGAGACCGGTACCGATAGCGGCGCTGGTGGTGGTCTTACCCACACCACCCTTGCCGGATGTAACCACGAGAATCTTGGCCAAGGTGTTTCACCCCTAAGGAAGAAGGACTGTTCAGCCCCTGAAAAACATCTCTTGAAAACTACTGCAGTCGGACAGCCTTGGCTGGAATTTGGCTTTGGGCCTTTTTCCTACTTCGTTTGAGCCGTTTTCGCTACGTTTTAGAGATGCTTGGAAAATGCGGCAGTATCCGTTAAAGCCGAATGATGTTCAACACGTCGCCTGACAGGCTGACCTGGACGCCCGAGCCCCACATCGGATCGCGACGCAAATCCTCGGAGACCTTGTAATGACCGGCGATGGAGATCAGTTCAGCGCTCAATTGCTGACAGAAAATCCGTGCCTTGGTGTCACCTTTGACGCCGGCCAGTGCTCGGCCGCGCATCGGGCCGTATACATGGATGTTGCCATCGGCGAGAAGTTCCGCCCCCGGACTGACCGAAGAGACCACGACCAGATCGCCACCCTGGGCATATATCTGCTGGCCACCACGTACTGGCGTGGTGATTACGCGGGTCGGTTTGACGCTCGGCTCAGGTGGCTTTTCCGGCTTCTTTTTGACTTCGGCTTCCGGCGTCTCCAGCGGGCGCTCGCGGGCGCCGGAGGGCGGCAGCACGGGGATGTCGATGGCGATGGCAGCGGCGATGTCTTCGATGCGGCTGGCACGAATGGCCAGGGTACGAAGGCCGTGCTGACGGCAGACGCGCATCAGCCCCGGCAGATCAACCGCGCCTTGGTTCGGCGGCAGTTTGTCCAGCGCCAGGACCAGCGGTGCATTGCTGAAAAAATTCGGCGCCTGGGCGACTTTGGCGGCCAATTGCCGATCGAGGCTTTCGAGGTCGTTACGGGCCAGTTCCAGCACAGTGATGGCCAGCATGCTGCCCTTGAGCTGGAATACGGGATCTTGGTCTAACGGGTCGGTTTGGCTCATGTCGGCATACAACGGCTTGTCACTAAAAGTGCCGAGACTTATAACGAGAACGCCCGCGAGCCGCAAGCCGGGTCGAACGATGTAGAATGCGCGGCCACTGTATTTACGGAAGCTTTAATGGATCGCCCGCGTTTTCGAAAAGCATATCTTGCTCCGCGCTTCTGGCCGCTCTGGTGCGGCCTGGGGCTTTTGTGGCTGATCGTGCAGCTGCCGTATCCGGCGCTGCTGACCATCGGTCGAGTTTTGGGCGCGTTGATGTATCGCGTCGCCAGCGACCGGCGAACCATCGCCCGGCGCAATCTGGAATTGTGCTTCCCGGAAAAATCCGCCGCCGAGCGCAAACGCCTGCTCAAGGAAAACTTCGCCTCCACCGGCATTGCCTTTTTTGAAATGGCGATGAGCTGGTGGTGGTCGCGCGAGCGTCTGGCAAAACTGGCCCACGTCGAAGGCCTTGAACATCTGCAGAGGGCCCAGCGCGAAGGCAAAGGCGTGATCCTCATGGCCGCGCATTTCACCACGCTGGAAATCGGCGCGGCGCTGCTCGGCCAGCAGCACACCATCGACGGCATGTACCGCGAACACAAAAACCCCTTGTTCGACTTCGTCCAGCGCCGTGGCCGCGAGCGGCACAATCTGGATTCGCTGGCGGTGGAGCGCGATGACGTGCGCGGCATGCTCAAACTGCTGCGCTCGGGACGGGCGATCTGGTATGCGCCGGATCAGGATTACGGCGCCAAGCAGAGCATTTTTGTGCCGCTGTTCGGCATTCAGGCCGCCACCGTCACTGCGACGACCAAGTTTGCACGGCTGGGCAAAGCGCTGGTGGTGCCGTTCACGCAGGAACGTCTGGCCGACGGCAGTGGTTATCGCCTGGTGATCCATCCGCCGCTGGAAGACTTCCCCGGCGAAAGCGAGGAGGCCGATTGCATCCGCATCAATCAGTGGGTCGAGAGCGCTTTGCGTGCCTGCCCCGAGCAATACCTGTGGGCGCATCGGCGCTTCAAGAGTCGCCCGCCGGGTGAGCCGAAGCTTTATCCCAAGCGTCGTTGATTAGCCGATCTGACAAGCACCGTGGAGTGTTGCGATGAGTCCTGCTGAACCGGTTACAGGTTTGATTCTTTCCGGCGGCGGGGCTCGGGCGGCTTATCAGGTCGGGGTGCTGGCGGCGATTGCCGAGTTGCTGCCGGTCGGCGCGGACAATCCGTTTCCGGTGATCGTCGGCACCTCGGCCGGGGCGATCAATGCGGTCAGCCTGGCCAGTGGCGCCACGGACTTTCGCGCAGCCATCGAACGCCTGACCCAGTTCTGGCAGGGCTTTCGCAGCCACCGCGTGTTGCGCAGCGACTGGCCGGGCGTGATCCATCAAGCCAGCCGCTTCGTCAGCCACAGCCTGCTCGGTCTCGGTCGACAGATGCCGGTGGCGCTGCTCAACAGTTCGCCGCTGCGCGAACTGCTCGAGGAAAAACTGCACCTGCCCGGCATCGCCGAATCCATCGCGCGCAAGCAATTGCATGCGGTGGCGGTGACCGCGTTCGGCTACGAATCGGGGCAAGCGGTGACGTTCTATCAGGGCGGCGGCACCATCGACGCCTGGCTGCGGCACCGCCGCATTGGCGTGCCGACGCAATTGTCGGTCGATCACCTGTTGGCCAGTTCGGCGATCCCGCTGTTGTTCGCGCCGGTGAAAATCGGCGAGGAATATTTCGGTGACGGCGCAGTGCGCCAGTCGGCGCCGATCAGCCCGGCGCTGCATCTGGGTGCCAGTCGCGTGCTGGTGGTGGGCGTCAGCGGCAACCCGCGCGGCGTCGATCTGCAGCAGCCGCTGGAGCGCGCCTACAGCGGCCAGCAACCGACGCTGGCGCAGATCGGCGGGCACATGCTCAACAGCACGTTCATCGACAGTCTGGAGAGCGATATCGAGTTGCTGCAGCGTCTGAATCAGTTCAGTCATTTGCTCCCGGCCGGCACGCCGACCCGTGCGCTGGGTGTGGCGCCGGTGGAAGTGCTGGTGATTGCGCCGAGTCAGCCGATCGACGAAATCGCCGCGCGGCATCGCCAGGAGTTACCGGCGGCGTTGCGCCTGTTTCTGCGCGGGCCGGGCGCGACGAAGACGAGCGGGGCGGGGGTGCTCAGTTATCTGCTGTTCGAGGCGGGGTATTGCAGCGAGTTGATCGAGTTGGGGCGGCGGGATGCGTTGGCCAAGCGTGAAGAGCTTTGCCGGTTTTTGCGGATATCTGAAGCGGTGGCTCCGGCCTGAAATTGCGGTGAGCCTGTTCGCGAGCAAGCTCGCTCCCACAGGGTTTTGCATTGAATGCGCAATTTGCAGTCAACATAGAACCACCGTGGGAGCGAGCTTGCTCGCGAAGACGTCGGGGAGGATGCCGCCGGATCAGAAGTGGAACTTGACCAGGAAGCTTGTGGTGCTCTGATCGGTCTTGAAGTACTGGCTGTCCTTGATCCCGTACTTGTCCGACCAATAGTCGTACTCAACACCGACATACAACTGCTTCTCGCCGAAATTCAGCGCCTTGCCCAGGTCGTATTTGACCTGTGGGTTGAAGTGCAGGTTGGCGTGGTAGTCGCCTTTGGAGTTGGAGTCGTTGTCGACCACCCAGTCCATGAAGCCGTCGATGAGGATGTTCGATTTGCCCACCGGGACGGTGTAGGACCAGACCGGGGTGATCTGCCAGACATTGTCACCGGCGCGTGCGCCCTGGGTGTGACGCTGGTAGAAGTTCAGCTGGAAGTAGTCGAAGCCCGGAATCGCCAGGTCGAAGCCCGGACCGATCAGGTACGACTCGGTATCGCCTTCACCGAACTCGTAGGTCATGGCCAGCAACACGTCAGTCACCGGGCCGAAGGCCAGTTTCTGATCGAAGATCTTGCCGAACGACAGGCGCGGGCTGAGCTCGCCGTAGTAGGTGTTGGAGCCGACGCCGCCATCATCCTTGCCGTTGTAGAAGATCTTGTCGATGAACAGGAAGTTGTCCCCATACTTCCAGGCATCGGCGTGCTCGAAGGTCACGGTCTGCTGAATGCGCGGGTTGACCTGGAAGTCCTTGCCATACAGGTAGGTCAGGCTGTTGTTCTGCCACTGCAGCAGGCCCTCGGCCATTGCCTGGCCGCCGGCGAACATCGATCCGGCCAGCATCAGGCTGGTGCACATACGTTTCATTCGGTTGCTCCCAAAGTAGGTGTTCCACGTTATTTTTTTAAGTTCGGCGCTCTGATGTGGCGCCTTTTTTCGTACCGCAAATTTCATCCGATCGGTCAGCTTTGAATGCTGGTAGCAAAAGCTGCGCCAAGGCTTTCGAAAAACCAAAAAACGCCCGTTCGGCTGCTGAAAAACAGTCGACGAGCGTGTTTTCGGGATGCCTCAGGACTGACCGCAGCCGGGATAAGTTGGCTTTTCGGTCAGAAATTGAATTCGGGTTTTTTTTTAGAGCGAATTCGGAAGGCCGCGGAGAATACTGGCTCCTCGGTCGGCGCTCAAGTGCCCCGCAACAGAGCACCGAAGACAAGCATGGCGCACGGTTGCGGGCCATCTCAGAAGTGCACCTTCAGCAGCAGGCTGGCGGTGTTCTGGTTGGTATCGAACGCGTGGCTGTTTTCAATGCCGTATTTGTTCTTCCAGTAGCTGTACTCGGTGCCGACGTACACCTGCTTTTGGCTCCAGCCCATGGCTTTGCCGAGGTCATATTTGATCTGCGGATTGATGTGCAGGTTGGCGTGGTAGGTGCCGCGTGAGTTTTCGTCGTTGTCGACGACCCAGTCGAGGTAACCGTCGATCAGCACATCGGAATTGCCCAGTGGGAAGCTGTAGGACCACGCGGGGGTGATCTGCCAGACACCATCGCCGGGCCGCGGGCCTTCGGTCTGGCGGCGGAAAATGTTCAGGGTGACGTAGTTGAAGCCGGGCACTTTCAGGTCGAAGCCGGGGCCGATCAGATAGGCCTCGGTTTCGCCTTCGCCGTACTCGTAGGTCATCGCCAACAGCACATCCTTGATCGGGCCGAACTCGATCTTGCGATCAAGGATCTTGCCGAAGGACAGGCGCGGGGTGAACTCGCCGTAGAAGGTGTGCGGACCTTTGTTCGGGTCTTCCTTGCCGTTGTAGAAGATCTTGTCGACGAACAGAAAGTTGTCGCCGTACTTCCACTTGTCGGCGTGCTCGAAGGTAACCGTCTGCTGATAGGACGGGTTGATCGCGAAGTTCTTGCCGTACAGATAGCTGAGGCTGTTGCTCTGCCACAGCAGCAGATCGCCGGCCATGGCCTGACTCGCGGCCAGCAGGCCGCCACTCAACAGAACGTTGCTTTGCGTGCGGATCATCTGTTGCTCCCTGTTGTTTTTATTGTTTGAGGCACAAGCAGTTGCGTAGTCCCTGTGGGAGCGAGCCTGCTCGCGAAGCGGTTGTGTCAGTCGCCATCAATGTTGAAGGACACAGCGCTTTCGCGAACAGGCTCGCTCCCACAGGTGGTGTGGTGGTTTCAATCAGTGCGCATGGCAATCATTGATCGCCGCACGCTCCTTGCCGCCGAGGATGTTGAACAGCAGGTTCAGGGTCAGCGCGCTGAGGGTGGCCATGGCGATGCCGCTGTGGGTGATCGGGCTCATCCACATCGGCAGGTGGGCGAAGAATTCCGGACGCACCACCGGGATCAGGCCCATGCCGATGCTCACCGCGACCAGCAGCTGATTGCGGCGGTCACCGATGTCCGCCTCTTGGAGGATTTTGATGCCAGTCGCGGCGACCATGCCGAACATCGCAATCGCCGCACCGCCCAGCACCGCCGGTGGAATCGATGCCACCAGAAACGCCGCTTTCGGCAACAGGCTGAGGACGATCAGCAGACCACCGGCAACGATGGTCACCGAACGGCAGCGCACGCCGGTCATCTGCACCAGGCCGATGTTCTGCGCGAACGAGGAGTGGGTGAAGGTGTTGAAGAAACCGGCGAAAAACGACGCGCCGGCATCGCACAGCAAGCCGCGACGAAGCATGCGCGGGCAGACTTCCTGGCCGGTGATTTTGCCCAGCGCGAGGAACATCCCGGTGGACTCGACGAAGATGATCACCACCACCAGACACATCGACAGAATCGGCGCCAGCTCGAACTTGGGCATGCCGAAATGCAACGGGGTGACGAACTGAATCCACGGTGCGCTGGCCATGCCGCTGAGGTCGACCATGCCGATCACGCCGCACAATACATAGCCCAGGCACATGCCGATCAGCACCGAAATGTTGACCCAGAATCCGCGCATGAAGCGGTGAACCAACAGGATGGTGGCCAACACCAGTGCGGCGATGGCCAGGTAAATCGGCGAACCGAATTGCGCGGCTTCGACACCGCCTCCGGCCCAGTTCACGGCCACGGGGAACAACGATAAACCGATCGAGGTGATGACCGTGCCGGTCACCAGCGGCGGGAAGAAACGCACGACCTTGGACATGAACGGCGCGATCAGCATGCCGAAGAAACCGGCAGCTATCGTCGCACCGAAGATGCCTTGCATACCGATGCCGGGCATCCCGGCCATGGCCACCATGCTGCCGACCGCAGCGAAACTGGCGCCCATCATCACCGGCATGCGAATGCCCATCGGGCCGATGCCGAGCGACTGCACGATAGTGGCGATGCCGGCGACGAGCAGGTCGGCGTTGATCAGGAAGGCGATTTCTTCACGACTCAGGCCAGCGGCCTGTCCGATGATCAGCGGCACCGCGATGGCACCGCCGTACATCAGCAGAACATGTTGCAGACCGACCAGGATCAGTTGCAAAAGGGGCAAACGCTGAATGGCGGGTGCGTCGGGGATGCGCGCTTTGGACAGCTCGGACATGCAACACCTCGGATCTTTTTTATTCTTGTGATTAACAGCTGCCGGGTTGCTTGCAGCTGTTTCTTTGCATCAGGGGGACCGCGGAGCGGCCATTCGCGGGCAAGCCCGCTCCCACACAGGCAATGCAAAACCCTGTGGGAGCTGGCTTGCCAGCGATGCTTTTAACGATTAATTGGTTTGCGCTCCCTGGGCAATCCAGGCACCGATCAGGTCACGTTCCTGCTGGGTCATCTGGGTGATGTTGCCCAGTGGCATGATCTGCGTGGTGATGGCTTGCGCCTGAATGCGCGCGGCGTTCTGGCGGATCTGCTCGGGGGTGTCGAACATCACACCGGCCGGGGCTGCGCTGAACAACGGGCTGGTCGGCTTGGACGAGTGGCACACCGTGCAACGCTCTTGAATCACGTTGTGCACTTTGTCGAAACCGGGGCCGGCATTCGAGGCTTGCGCGGGTGCCGCCGCAGGGGCTGCGGGTGCCGCAGGTTGCGCCGCTTCGGCCGGTTTCGCGCCACCGCCCAGTGCCGTCTCCGGCAGCGGTTGGTACTCGATTTTCGCCGGTGCCTTGGCCACTTCAGGTGCAGTCGACATCGGCGTCGGTCCAGTGACGTAGGCCAGGCAGATCATGCCCACCGCTGCCACCGGCAGAGTCCAGGCAAACTTGTGGCTGTCGTGACGGGTGTTGAAGTAGTGACGCACCAATACCGCCAACACCGCGATCCCGGCGAGGATCAACCAGTTGTACTGGCTGCCGTAAGTGCTCGGGAAGTGGTTGCTGATCATGATGAACAGCACTGGCAGGGTGAAGTAGTTGTTGTGTCGCGAACGCAGCAGACCCTTGGCCGGCAGGGCCGGATCCGGCGTACGGTTCTCGGCGATCGCCGCGACCAGTGCGCGTTGCGCCGGCATGATGATGCGGAACACGTTGCCGACCATGATGGTGCCGATGATCGCGCCGACGTGCAGGTACGCACCACGCCCGCTGAACACTTTGCTGAAGCCATAGGCCGCGGCAATGATCAGCACGAACAGGATGAAGCCGAGCAGGGCGGGTTTCTTGCCCAGGGCCGAATCGCAGAGGAAGTCGTAGACGAACCAGCCGACGATCAGCGAGCCGATACCGATGGCCACGCCTTCAGGACCGCTGAGGCCGCTGCCGGGTGCCACGAGGTAGAGCACCGGATTGGAGTAGAACACCACGCACAGCAGCGCGATCCCCGACATCCAGGTGAAGTAGGCTTCCCACTTGAACCAGTGCAGGTTGTCCGGCATGGACGGTGGGGCCAGTTTGTATTTTTCCAGGTGGTAGATGCCGCCGCCGTGGATCGCCCACAGATCACCGGCCAGACCGGTTTTCGGGTTGACGCGGTTGAGGTTGTTCTCCAGCCAGACGAAGTAGAACGACGCGCCGATCCAGGCCACGCCAGTGATCATGTGAACCCAGCGCACGCTCAGGTTCAGCCATTCCAACAGATGTGCTTCCACAGTCTTTACCTCTCGCCTGTCACTCTTGTTGTCGAGTGATCAGACCTTCTCTTATTGGTGGGGGGCGAGGATCAACCGCTCATCCTCTTTGAAAAAATGCTCATCGCAGTTATTGCCTGTGCCACTGCGATCAACCACCAGGAAGTCATCCCGCTTTTCGATCGTCAGCACCGGGTGGTGCCAGACGCCGCGATGGTAATTGATGCCCTGCCTGCCGTTGGTGACGAAGGCGCGGACCAAGCCTGATACAGGTGCATCGCCAACTGGCGCGACCACGATCAGAAAGGGGTTGCCGAGCAGCGGAATGAAAGCCTGGCTGCCCAGCGGATGGCGTTCCAGCATGCAAACGGTCAGCGGCATGTCCTGCGCGTCGGCGCGGAAAATACTGATGATCGCGTTGTCCTCAGGCTGAGCGGTTTCGACCGTCGCCAGTTTGTGGAAGCGCATGGTCGAACCGTTGTTGATCATGAAGTGATCGCTGCCGTCGGTTTCGATCACGTCACCGAAAGGGGCGAAGGCTTCTTTGGTCAGCGGTTCAATCGTCAATGTGCGCATGCTGTTCTTCTTTTCGTTGAGTGATCGTTCCCACGCTCTGCGTGGGAATGCAGCCCGTGACGCTCCGCGTCACATCCAAAGCGGACGCAGAGCGTCCAGTGATGCATTCCCACGCAGAGCGTGGGAACGATCATTGCAGTGTTATTTAGCGACCTTGCCCAATACACGCAGACGACTCACACCACCATCCGGGAACACGTTCAGGCGGATGTGGGTGATCGGGCCGAGTGCCTTGATCTGCTCGACGAAGGTGTGTTCGGCGTGCATTTCCAGCTTCTGGCTTGGCAGCAGTTCGCGCCAGAACAGCGACTGGGTTTCGATCTGGCTGTCGGTGCCGCCTTTCACGAACGCGCCCTGGATCGAGCAAGTGTCCGGGTAGTTACCTTTGAAGTGCAGGGTGTCGACGACGATCTTCTCGATCTCGCCCGGATGACCCAGGGCGACGATCACCCAGTCATTGCCTGGTGTGCGACGACGCGCGGTTTCCCAGCCGTCGCCCATGTTGATGCCACGGCCCGGGTTGAGGATGTTGCTCATGCGGCCGAAGTGTTCGTCGGAGCAGGCGAGGGCGCGGCCACCGTTGAGGGCTGCTGCCAAGTCCACTTGCTCGTTGTCGCCCACAGCGGACCAGTCGCGGAACGGAATGCCGTACACACGCAGACGGGCAACACCGCCGTCCGGGTAGATGTTGAAGCGCAGGTGGCTGAACGCTTTGTCGTTGCTGATTTCATGGTAGTGATGGCTGTTGCCCTGCAGCTCGACGGCCGACAGCACTTCGGTCCACTGGGTGTTTTCATCCGGTTCGCCCGAGGCCAGGAAGCACGCTTCCAGCGAGGCCGATGGCGGGTAGTTGCCGGTGAAGAATGAAGTGTCGATGTCCACGCCTTTGATCGAGCCCGGTACGCCCAGACGGATCACCGCGCTGTCGAAACCTTCGAAGCGCTTGCGGCGCGACTCCCAGCCGTCCATCCACTTGCCGTTGTCGTCGAACACGCCCTCCTTCCATACGGCCGGGGTCGGTTGGAACAGACGATTGGCGTCTGCGAACCAGTCATCGGTGACCGAAATGATCTTGGTGCCCAGACGGGCGTCGGCCAGGTTGACGTATTTTTCGAAAGGTACGGCGTAAGCTTTCATTCTTCTTGTCTGCCTTTGATAAGTTGGCTGGGGATGCTCGCAGGGCCCTGGGCGTTTGCGCGTTCATTCACGCTCGGGCCAGGCTTGCTAAAGAGTCAGTAAACGGAACAGGGCAATCTTGTTGATCTCCGCCAGCGCGCATTTGAACTCGGCTTCCACCGAATTGTTGATGCGCGTTTCGAACGCCGCGAGGATCTGATGCCGGTTGCTGCCTTTTACCGCCATGATGAAGGGAAACTTGAACTTGGCTTTGTAGGCGTCGTTCAGCTCGGTGAAGCGCTGGAACTCTTCGGCCGTGCATTGGTGAATACCGGCGCCAGCCTGTTCATTGGTGCTGGCTTCGGTCAGTTGGCCCTGGACGGCAGCTTTGCCGGCCAGGTCCGGGTGAGCGTTGATCAGGGCCAGCTGGCTGGCATGATCGGCGCTCAACAGGATATCGCTCATGCGCTGGTGCAGGGTTTCGATCTCGTCGATCGAAGCGTCCGCACCGAGGTCGTAGGCCCTTTCGGCCACCCATGGCGAATGTTCGTAGATGTCGGCGAAGGCTTTGACGAAAGCGTCGCGGCTCAGGGTCGACGGTTGCAGGGTTTGAAAGCGGCTCATTTTGCAGTCCCTTGGTACGGGTGGGTTTCTTGCCAGTGTCGCGCGATGTCGACGCGACGGCTGAACCACACCTGTTCATGACTTTTGGCGTATTCGATAAAGCGCTTGAGCGAAGCGAGGCGACCAGGGCGGCCGATCAGGCGGCAGTGCAGACCGATCGAAAGCATTTTCGGCGCCTCGGCACCTTCGGCGTAAAGCACGTCGAACGCGTCTTTGAGGTATTCGAAGAAATCGTCACCCTTGTTGAAACCCTGCACCTGCGTGAAGCGCATGTCGTTGGTGTCGAGGGTGTAGGGGATCACCAGATGCGGTTTGCCGGTCGGGTTGTTCGGCTCCCAGTAGGGCAGGTCGTCGTCGTAGGTGTCGCAGTCGTAGAGGAAACCGCCTTCTTCCATGACCAGGCGACGGGTGTTCGGCCCAGTGCGGCCGGTGTACCAGCCCAGCGGACGTTCGCCGGTCAGTTCGGTGAGGATGCGGATCGCTTCGAGCATGTGCTCGCGTTCCTGCGCTTCATCCATGTACTGGTAGTCGATCCAGCGGTAGCCGTGGCTGCAGATTTCATGGCCGGCCTCGACCATCGCACGTATTACGTCCGGGTGACGCTGGGCGGCCATGGCCACGGCGAAGATGGTCAACGGAATGTCGAATTCCTTGAACAGCTTCAGAATCCGCCAGACGCCGGCGCGGCTGCCATACTCGTAAAGCGATTCCATGCTCATGTTGCGCGCGCCTTGCAGCGGCTGAGCGGCGACCATTTCAGACAAGAAGGCTTCGGACTCCTTGTCGCCGTGCAGAATATTGCGCTCGCCACCTTCTTCGTAATTGAGCACGAAGGACAGGGCGATCCGGGCATTGCCCGGCCAGTGTGGGTGAGGAGGGTTACTGCCGTAACCGATCAGGTCGCGTGGGTAGTCAGCGCTCACTGCAGTCTTCCTTCTTGTACGTTGACAGATTGGTGTGGCGGCCTGGCAGGCTGGCGTCACAGCGATTGGCTGATTGTATACAACTTTATTTACATTTTGTAAGCCCGAATTTTCGCATTTTTCACCGGCTGTCATCTTTTGCTGTTAATGGTTCCGGCCTGCAAGAAACCTGCCTGACCAGTCAGCTAATGAATAGAAGGTTCAATGATCAGGCGCTTTGCCTGCGAATTGGTGATAAAGACCCGCATGGCGGGGGTGAAGCGAAAAATGTCGTTTTTATTGTGTACAATTTTTTTGAAAAGTGTCTTAATCAGTCACTCGCCGCAGCGTTTCGTGCTCTGAAACGGTGCGGTCTCCTTTTCAACTGACTTCGGGAGGCGCGAAGTCTGACCGCTTGTTGCGGCCGGGCGCGCAGAATCAATGGGACGTTTGACAACACACGTTTTGGACGCTGCACACGGTTGCCCGGGCAGCTCGATCAAGGTCGAGCTGTACCGCGTTGAAGGATCGCAGCTGGAATTGGTCGCCAGTGCGACAACCAACAGTGATGGCCGGGTCGATGCGCCGTTGCTGCAAGGCGACGATTATCGCACCGGGGTTTATCAGGTGCAGTTCCATGCCGGCGATTACTACCGCGCCCGTGGCGTACAACTGCCCGAGCCGGCGTTTCTCGATGTCGTCGTACTGCGTTTCGGCATTTCCGCCGAGCAGGAGCACTATCACGTGCCCCTGCTGATTTCGCCTTACAGCTATTCCACGTATCGGGGCAGCTGACCCCCAAGCAGCTGCCCCCACCGGGAAGCGACTGCGCATATAGCTTCTTTGGTCTTTCGCCCGCTCACACTGCGGGCTTTTTTTATGCGTTTTTACGGCGCAACTGCCGGCACAGTCGAGTCTCGGGTCAACGCTCGCGAATAATGAACACCGAGTCTGGCGTGGACGCGACCTTCAATACGCCTCCTATCAGCCATACCACTTTGTTCTGCTCCGCTGCATCGGTCAGTGCCTTGAAGGCGTCCTGACCGATTCTGGCGGGCAAGCTCGGTTCTGTCAGTTCGTTGCCAGGAACGTGAGTCAGGCCGGCTTGACTGATTGCCCCCAGTTTCAAAAAGAAGATTTGATCGTGACCGGCTCGTTTGAATACCAGCGTCGGCATTCTGTGTTCATAGGTCAGTGGAAACAGCTCGTAACCACAGCCGACCAGCAACGCGCCGAGCAATCGCCGCAGATTCAGATCTGATGGATAGGTCTTGTAATGATTCCAGGCGGAGGAGAAGTGCTGTGGATCAAAGGTCAGGCGTTGCAATTCGCTGTCGGTCTGGGAAGGCATCGGGATAAGCCGCTTGCCCCCCAGGTCGATGTCTGGCGCTGTGGCGAGCATATTCAGCGGGTCGGCAAAATCAGGTGCTGTGGAAAATGGCAATTGCTTCCATTGATGCAAGACGGCCTGAACGTTGATCAGACCGGTGCCGGTAATCGTCGGGGAATGATCGGCGAGTTCGAATAACCTGCGGGCAACGGCTGTCGTTGTCGCTTGCGAAAAATCAGGGAACGCGCGAGCGACGGACGTTGCTATCGGCTCTTCGAAAAAGCGTTTGCCCGGATGGACTTCACCTGGATCGCTGCCGATTCGAAACGTCGCCACCGGCTGTTGCTCGGGGGCGTTTTTCAGCATGTTCTCGAAAGCGTCGAAACCGCTCGGGAAAAACTCGGGATGACATACGAAATACACGGTGGGCGCCGTATTCGAGCCAACCGGAACGATTGGATAATGCAGCCAGCCAAGCTGTACCGATTCGGTGTGCGCAGGTTTGTTCAGATGCCCCCAGGGAAGCCAGAAATACGGCGTCTGGTCGTTGTCAGAGGACGGCTTGGCTGTCGCCGCGGTTAGCGTCTCTACGGCTTCGGCAAGTCGGGGACGCTTGCTCGGGCCAGGTGTTGCCTGGTCGGTCTGTTCGCCTGGCTGGCTGGATTGGCCTTGCGTTTGCGATGGCTTCGCCCCTGGCGGTTTTTGTCGCCAGAAAACAGTGCCGGGGATTTGCTCGAAGAAAACGTCGGGTGCATTGCTCGTCGAGGCAAACGCTTGTTGGTATTCGCCATCCTTGTTTTTGCGCACCATGACCGTGCCGTCCACCGTCGTTACGAAGGTCTGCCTGAGTCTGTTGTATCGAAGGCCCTCCGTTGCCAGCTCAGGCTTGCTCAGCGTCATGGCGTCGGCAGGCGAGATGTATGAGGGCAGGTTGGGGCTGGCGGATGCAGGCCGGTTGGATAGCCTCTCGGGCCGCCGGATCTGCCAAGTCGTCTGACCCTCGAGGCGCGTCAGGGGCAGGCCGGGCACACCGGGTGCGAAGGTCAGAGGCACATGATAATTGCCTTGCCCGTCCTGCTCGACGACGAACTGGCCTTCATTAGCGATCTGAGCGTACGTGCGCTGATCCGGTCCGGTGAACAAACCTTCGTTCTGCGCCACGGGTACCAGTTCGTGGAAACGCTCTTGCGGCCAGGCGATTGCGTTACGAGTGGCGCTGAAGTTCTCCGTTGCATCCGGCAAGGCGTGAACAATAACCGTGGGCAGTGTGCTGGCTGCGGCAGATGTGCTTGCCGCTTGACTGACGGCCGGTGAATCGATGCCCAGAAGCAGGGCGTCAGGCATGTCCAGGCCCATACGGCTGACGAGAGGCGGTGAGCCGGAATGTCCAGCATCGGGGGCATTGGGTGGTTTTACTGCAGGGACTTTTTTGGGTGACTTGGCCATGGGGAATGCTCGGTAAAAGAGCGCGCAGACGCGTGCAAGTGCCGCGTAGACAGCAACGCTCGAAAAAAATGGGTTTATTGACGAACGACCGACGAATTACGCGGGAGGCACTTTCATCACAGAAACGGGGCCGAAAATGTTGGTTTGGTGGTTGCAGCGATTCACCACCCTTAAAGCAGACTTTTCGATGCGGGATTTGTCGGCACGCAATACCCAGCCATGCGCGGCAAAGTTGTAGCCCACGCGCGCGGTCTGGTCGTTAAGGCAGATAATGTTCCAGACCTTGACTTCGTCATTGGCCAATGCGGCAAGAGCTTGCGGGAGTGCTTTCGAGGCGTCGGGCTCTTCGAAAAAACGTGCATCGAGACCATCCAGATAGACACGGTCAAAGACCAGATCGACCGTATGCACAACTCCACCGGTGGTAATAACGCGGATCTGGTCTATCAAATCGTCGCTTTCATAGACAGGCAGATAAAAAGTGGTAGTGCCGATGGAAAGCCGGTTTTCTTCCAGTTTTATATCGACCTCGCCGAGCTGCGTTGCATCAAGTTCCCAAGTGGATGAGTAGGGAAGCCGCTCTTTGGCATTGGCGAGCGCGCCAGGAGTCGAGAGTCTGATAGTCATGTCAGGCAATACGTGGATGAGATAACTCGCACCCACTCCTTCATAGGCGTCCATGCTGGTTTGCACGGCCAGTGGTATCGGCATTGCGCAACTCCTTGTAGTGCCAAGCGAGTAACCCGCTTTCTCAGGCAGCGCATAAAAGCACTGTCGAGAACGACCCGTGAGTGGCACTTTCATCTGGGTTACCCAATGCCTCGAGACCGAGAAGTCAGTAAAGGCTGGCGGGATGTCGGTTTCCGCTGTAAGACCAGCGTTTGCAACGACACCGTCCTTGAAAATCAACACATAACGGCCGAACGGTCGCACGGCCATGGTTCGCAGGATCTTGATGATATTGTCGTGATCGTCTTCGCTTCGCGCAGCCGAGTAATAATTCAGCTTGATGGTCTTCGCGCCGAAGTGATAGACGAGATGGCAACCGACAGTCAGTCGGTATGACTTGGGTTTCTCGGAGAAAAAATGCGCCTCGGCTTTTGTCAGCTCATCACTGGTGAAGTCCAGATATATCCGGGTTATGACATCCGGGCGTAAAACCGCGTAGAAAGTGTTGGCCTTGCCGGTTCTCGGTACGTAATAGCTCGCTTCCTTGCGGTGTCGGATCCAGCATTCCGGCGCATAAATAATGATCGGTGTTACCGGTTTGCCACGTTTAACGAAAATTTCCGGTATATCAGCGGTGTGGCCATCCGGGATTGTTTCAGGCAGGTCAAGCCTGAAATGCCAATCATCACTGGTTATGAAAATCAGATTTTTGTTGCTCAGCTTTCTCGTGCCTTCGTTTTTCTTGTAAACGTCATGAATGGTCAATACGTTTTTGGGATTGTCATGAGTTTCGAAGCCTGAGCGGATGACCAGGTCATTGCCCTCGATAGCCCAGGACTCAATCAGGTCCTTGCGCCAATTCATGACGATATGACTGGTCTGTTCACCATCGTCGATAATGGAAAAACGACCAGCCACATGCGCAATGTAATATTGATCCGCACCGGCGCCTCCCGACGCTTTTGCTTTTTCGTGGGAGAGGAATATCTGATCGTCTCCGGCGCCAGCTTCAATGATGTCGCTGCCCCGTGATTTGATGACGTTGTTTTGCGCAGTGCCGGTTACTACACTTGCTGCGCGATGGACTGTTTCAATATTTTCGATACTGTCCAGCAAACTGTGCAGGATGGATATCTTGTTATTCTCGGCATCGACATCACTGGTGATGATCTGCAATGTTCCGGCCAGCAAATCTATGTCATAGCCAGTTCTGTTCGTATCACGAGAGGAGTAATTGCCGCCAAGTACCAGTGTGTCATTTCCTGCGCCGCCGCTCAGCGTTGAATATTCTGCAACATGGCTGTCCTTTTCGAGGAAAGCGGCTGCGTTCTCAAACAGGAACTGGTCATTGCCTTCACCTCCCGACAGTTGTTTTTTTCCTGACTTGTAATAGAACGTGTTGGGCTTTTTTTCTACACCTTTGATCGAGTCGTTACCCTCGCTGAGAAACCACAGAATGTTTTTGCCCTCTGCCGCAACTCCCAGTTCCGCGCCGGGTGTATCTTTTGTAACCCCTGCGCTTGCATCAATGATGTCATCGGTGCCTACCACTTCAGGGACATTGACCGACTCCCACGCATCCTGTTTGGTCCACCAGTTTCGTTTCCAGACCCGCGTCGGTTTCAGGCGTACATCAAACTTGCCGTTGACGATGGCTTCGGTGCTCTCTTTCAAGGGGCCATCGAGTAGCGTTCTCGCGGTCTTTTTTAACTGCAATGAGTGTTGAAGTAGTGTTTTGGCCTTGATATAGCGGTTTTGAACGCTTTCGTCGACGTCCATCATGCAGAACGAAAACCATCCGCTACGCCACCGCTCGTCAACGGTTAATTCGATGTAGTCATCTATGTCGTCAACGATACGTACCGCACCGTAGACCTGCGAGCCAATGGCGAGAATCGCGCCGGCTGCAAGCCCGACGGGGCCGGCAAACGAGAAACCGGCCATCGCGGCAGTGCCGAGAATGACGGTCATGGCTGCACTGGTAATGCTCAGGCCAGCGCTGACGTAATGATCCATAGCCTCTTTGCCGGTGGCATTCTCAGCGGCGTTCATGGATCTCACGGCGGTAAAGATGTCGAAGGGCAGCGTCAGCATGCCGCCGACCAGACCGCCTGATCGACCCAGTCTGAGTGCGAAACGTGTTCTGGCGAAGTCCCGGTAAGCATTCTGTCCGGCTGTGAGCATCTGCGTGGCTATTTTACTGACCGTGACATCGGCCGCGATGGAGGCCAGCTCCGATGCAATGCCCGCGCTGTTTATCGCTACTTCAGCACGGTTATCAGCTTTGATCGCATCGATTACGCCACGAATCCCCATGAAAATGCCGAAACCCTGGATGCCCAGGCTGGAGCCCAGCGTCGCGTAGCTTTTGGTCAATGCCGCCCAGCGGGGATGATGTCTGGGGACGTGCACATGTTGTAGATCGAGCGACTGTGCTGCGCTCAGAAGTTTTACCAGTTTGTCGCGGTAATTGCCGGCTACCTTTTCATTGGCATTGTTTTCCCTCAAGAGCTGAGGGGCGCCAAGCGGGCGCTGGCTGGCCATTTCAAACAGGAGCGTGGGTAACAAGTAGCTATCGCTGCCCGTTGAAGTTTTCAGAAAGTGTTCAACTTTATTGGCGTCGAACTGCAGGCTATTGATAAAAGAAAGTTTGGGGCGGCGAAAGAAGCTGTTCTGGCCATTCAATGGCTGACCGTCAATTGTTGCGCCTAGTCCGTCGAGCGCTGTACGAGTAATCGAAATATCGCCAATTTCCAAAGGGCCGAACACTTCGTCCACCATTTGCAATTGACTCGATTTCCCATTGGTTTGGCCATGGTCGATGGTTGAAGGCTTGTATTCGTTGGATTCATAGCCCAAATCCATAATTATGACGGTATCGGAAACAGGTTGCGTGTCCGCAAGTATTGCAGGGTCGGTTTGTGCTGTTGCTTCGCGTATAAGTGTGGCCATTAGAACTTCCTTGTTCCGGCAATTGTTGTTAAGGCCAAGGATATTACGTTGGCCTTTCGAGACCTGTATATCGATGGGTTGTTGCTATCTATTGCATATCAGGGACTGGATGTTGCACTTAATTGATTCGTGAACAACATGATCCTGCCCGAGATCCATTCCGGCAGGATAATCAATAGTGGCGCTTTTCAGTCAGTGGCTGCCAAGCAACGACGCCGCGCCAGCACCACCAAACAGTCCGGCACTCACCCGATTGAACCAACTCTGGCCTTTGCCGCTGCGCAAATAACGTGCGGCACCATTGGCACCCAGACCGTAAGCCAGTTTGCAGCACAGATCGAGCACTACCCAGGTCGCAATCATGATCAGTAATTGCGGCAGAAACGGTTGGTCTGCGCGGAGGAACTGTGGCAGAAACGCGGCGAAAAACAGGATGTCCTTAGGGTTGCTCGCACCCAGGACAAAAGCGCGTCCGAACAATGTGCGAAAACGCGGCACCGGTGCGGCTTCGGGTACTTCGGCGCCCGTCGATGGCTGACGCGACTGCTGCCAGCTCTGCCAGGCGAGATAAAAAAGGTACAGCGCACCGATGATTTTCAGCGCGCTGAACAACTGTTCCGAGGCCAGCAACAGAGCGCCAAGCCCCAGTGCCGAAGCGCTGAGCAGGCAGATCGAGGCGATCACGCCACCCAGGAACGCGGGGTACGACCTGCGTAAACCGTAATTCAGACTGTTGCTGATCATCAGCAATGACAGTGGCCCCGGGATCAGGATCACCACCAGTGCAGCGCCACTGAACAGCAGCCAGGTTTCCAGACTCATCGTTTTGCTCCTTTGTTGTTATCGAGATGTGCAAAAGCCCCACCGGTGAGGGTGAGGCTGGTTTGAAGCCTGAACCGCGCAGCGCTTACAGGAAGATGAACTTGGCGATGAAGATCGCGCAGAGCACCCACAGGCTGACGGAAATTTCCTTGTACTTGCCGGTGCCGGCCTTCAACGCGACGTAGGTAATAAAGCCCAGCGCGATGCCGTCGGCGACGGAGAAGGTCAGCGGCATCATGATCGCCGTGACAATCGCGGGAATGGCGTCGGTCGCCTCGTCCCATTCGATGTGGGCCATGCCGCCCATCATCAGCATCGCCACGTAAATCAGGGCACCTGCCGTGGCATAAGCGGGAATCATGCCAGCCAGTGGTGCGAAAAACATGGCCGCTATAAATAGCACACCCACGGTGACGGCGGTAAGACCAGTCCGACCACCAGCGGCTACGCCGGCGGCACTTTCCACGTAACTTGTCACTGGGGGCACGCCAACCACGGCGCCGAATACGCTGGAGGCGCTGTCGGCCTTCATGGCTCGTGAAAGGTTCTCGATGCGACCGTCAGCGGCGACAAGGTTGGCGCGCTGGGCCACGCCCATCAGCGTGCCGGCGGTGTCGAACATGTGCACGAAGAGGAACGCCAGCACTACGCTGATCATGCTGACGTTGAACACGCCGGCGACGTTCATTGCCATCCAGGTCGGCGCCAGGCTCGGCGGCGCGGACATGATGCCCTCGTAGTGGACGAGACCCAGGCCCCAACCGGCGAGGGTGACGGTGATGATGCTGATCAGGATCGCGCCGAATACGCGGTGGTAACTGAGGATCGCGATCATGAGGAAGCAGATCGCGGCGAGCAACGGGCCGGGTTCGCGCAGCGAGCCAAGTTTGATCAGCGTTGCCGGGCTGTCGACGACGATGCCGGCAGTCTTCAGCCCGATCAGGCCCAGAAACAGACCGACACCGGCGCCCATGGCAAACCGCAGGCTGACCGGAATGCTGTTGAGCAGCCACTCGCGAATCCGCGAAAAGGTCAGGAACATGAACAGCACGCCCGAGACGAACACCGCGCCGAGGGCGGTTTCCCAGTTGTAGCCCATGGTGCCGACCACGGTGTAAGTGAAGAAAGCATTGAGGCCCATGCCCGGCGCCAGGCCGACCGGCCAGTTGGCGTAGAGCCCCATCAACAGGCAGCCGAGCGCGGCGGCGATGCAGGTGGCGACGAAGGCTGCACCGTGATCGATCCCGGCATCGGCCATGATGTTCGGGTTGACGAAAATGATGTAAGCCATGGTGATGAAGGTTGTCAGACCGGCAATCAGCTCGGTCTTCACCGTGGTGCCATGCAAGCTGAGTTTGAACAGACGCTCCAGCAGGCCATTGCGTAATGGCGGCGTGAGCTCGAGCGGCGGTGCTTCGGATTTGCGGCTTTCCACAGCGAGTACTCCTCAAGAGTTTTATTGTTATTTCCAGGGCCGGACCCATGAGGGGTGGCAGCGGCCCTTTGAGGCATACGCGAATTTGTTGACCGTGTAGTCAGGAACTCGCACGCAGTGGATTATGCTTTTGTGTACAAATAAAGCAAATATTGTTTTAGTTTTTGTCGCCGATTTTTTTGCTGATAGGGATATATGGCCATCCAGGATGGCTTCGCGAGCAGGCTCGCTCCCACCTTTGTAAAGCATTCCAATGTGGGAGCGAGCCTGCTCGCGAAGAGGACGGTCCTGTCAACCGAGATGCGTCTGACTGCCCCCAAGCGCCAGATTCACCGCCAACCACCCATTCACCGCCCCTTCCCCAGCCTCGGCAAACACCCGCTCAAGCAATTTCACCTGCTCACGGCGCAACGCCTGCTCGAACTTCGCGCCTTCCGCCGTCAGCTCAAGCAGACGCTTACGCTTGTCCGTCTGTGAAGCGACGCTGTCGACCAGATGCATTTCCTGCAACTGACGCAGGGGCATGTTCAACGCCTGTTTGCTCACGCCCAGCAGGGCCAGCAACTCTTTCACACTCAGGTTCGGATAGCGCGCGATGAAAAACACGATGCGTTGATGTACCCGCGAGAGTCCGCGGCGCTCGAGCATTTCATCCGCCTTGGCCGTGAACGCCTGATAGCCGAAGAAGAACGCTTCCATGGCCTGTTGCTGACTTGCGGGGTTTTTAAGGTCAAGCATGTTGACGTACTCGCTCAAGCTGTCGTAGTTTCAGTCAACCAGTTTGACTCATTTTTTACCTGCCTCGCTACGGTGACCACCATGGCTTTTTCCGAACGTGTCTCGCGCCTGAAAAGTTCTTTGATCCGAGAAATCCTCGCCGCCGCCCAGCGTCCAGAGGTGATGTCGTTTGCCGGCGGTTTGCCCGCTGAGACGATGTTGCCGAAGGTGGAGTGGGACGAGATGCCGCTGTCGCTGGGGCAGTACGGCATGAGCGAAGGCGAGCCGGCCTTGCGCGAGGCGCTGGCGGCAGAGGCGAGGGCGCTGGGCCTTGAATGCGAGGCGAGTCAGGTGCTGGTGGTCAGCGGCTCGCAGCAAACCCTGGATCTGGCGGCCAAGCTGTACATCGACAAGGGGACGGAAATTCTGTTGGAGGCGCCGACTTATCTGGCCGCGCTGCAAATCTTCCAGCTGTTCGGCGCCGATTGCCTGACTGTGGCGCAGGAAGCCGACGGACCTAACCTGGCGCAACTGCGCAAACGTCTGGAACAACACCGCCCGGCGTTTATCTACCTGATCCCGACGTTTCAGAATCCTTCTGCCGTGCGCTACAGCGAGGCCAAGCGTGCAGCGGTCGCGGCATTGCTCGATGAATTTGGCGTCACGCTGATTGAAGATGAGCCATACCGCGAACTGACTTTCGATGGTGGCAACGCGAAGCCGATTGCGGCGCGTCTGAAAACAGCCAGCTGGATCTACACCGGCACCGTCTCGAAAACCTTGCTCCCGGGTTTACGTGTCGGTTACTTGATCGCCAGTCCGGATCTGTTCCCGCACCTGCTCAAACTCAAGCAATCGGCGGACCTGCACACCAATCGCATCGGCCAGTGGCAGGCGCTGCAATGGATCGGCTCGCAGAAGTATCAACAGCATTTGAGCGAGTTGCGGGATTTCTATCGGCAGCGGCGCGATGCGTTTCAGCTGGCGCTGGAGGAGCATTTTGCCGATCTGGCTGAGTGGAACATGCCCCAGGGCGGGCTGTTTTTTTGGCTGACGTTGAAGCAACCGCTGGATACGCGCACTTTGCTTAACGAGGCGTTGGCCAATGATGTGGCGTTCATGCCCGGTGAGCCGTTCTTTCCTGAGCCGGACAAGCATCATGGGCATTTGCGCTTGAACTTCAGCCACATTGATCCGGCGCGGCTGGATGAGGGGTTGAAGCGGGTGGCGGCGGTGGTGCGGCGGGCGCAGATGGAGAGGGCGGCCTAGCAAAAACGCCGGCTCAAGGGCCGGCGTTGTCAGTGCGGGCCTCTTCGCGAGCAGGCTCGCTCCCACAGGACGGGATGCGTTTCAAGGGTGGGAGCGAGCCTGCTCGCGAAAGCGGCTAGCGCTCCAACCCATTAACATCAGACCGCCGCAAACCGCTTATCCAGATAATCGATAATCACCTTGGATTCATACATCCAGATGGTTTGCCCATTCTCTTCGATACGCAGGCAAGGCACTTTGATTCGGCCACCCTGTTCCAGCAGAGTCTGGCGATCCTGCTCGTTGTTCTTCGCGTCTTTCAGTGCCACCGGCACATTCAGACGATGCAGGGCGCGGCGGGTTTTCACGCAGAACGGGCAGGCGTGAAACTGATACAGCGTCAGATCTTTCGCGGCAGCGTCGACTTGCGCCTGAGCAGCAGCGGGGCGCTTTTTCTTGCCTGGACGGGTGATGAAGTCGATGAAGATAATCAGTTGGCCGAGGCCGACACGAAGCGCTTTGACGAACACGTTGAAAGCCTCACGGTGCAAATGAAGAAAGGCGCGCAGCTTACCCGATTTTTCACAGGCGAAAAAAAACCGGCGATCAACGCCGGCTCTTTTCTATTGTGAATTACTTGATGAGGCTGAGGAATTCGCTACGGGTTGCCGCGTTTTCACGGAATTCACCGAGCATCACCGAAGTGATCATCGACGAATTCTGCTTTTCGACGCCGCGCATCATCATGCACATGTGCTTGGCTTCGATCACCACGGCCACGCCCAGCGCGCCGGTCACTTGCATTACCGCATCGGCGATCTGGCGGCTGAGGTTTTCCTGAATCTGCAGGCGGCGGGCGTACATATCGACGATCCGCGCAACCTTCGACAGGCCCAGCACTTTGCCGCTCGGGATATAGGCGACATGCGCCTTGCCGATGAACGGCAGCAGGTGGTGTTCGCACAACGAGTACAACTCGATGTCCTTGACCAGCACCATCTCGCTGTTGTCGGAGCTGAACAGGGCACCGTTGGTGACCTCTTCGAGCGTCTGTGCATAACCGCGGCAGAGGTACTGCATGGCTTTGGCGGCACGCTTTGGCGTGTCGAGCAGGCCCTCGCGGGACACGTCCTCGCCCAATTGGCCGAGAATCGCGGTGTAATTCTGTTCCAGGGACATGAAACTACCTGTGGGGATTTTCGCAAAGGGCAAGGGTACGGTGGCGGACACAACCCTGCAAGTTCGGTGTGACGGCTTTATTCGTCGCGGCCTTCCATCATCGTCCGTTTCAGCATCACATAAACCGCGCCGGCACCGCCGTGTTTGGCCTGGCACGAGCAGAAACCGAGCACTTGCGCATGCTGGCGCAGCCAGGTGTTGACGTGGCTTTTGATCATCGGTCGCTTGCCATCCAAACGCACAGCCTTGCCGTGCGTCACGCGCACGCAGCGGATTTCGAATTTGGTTGCTTCGGCGAGAAAGGCCCAAAGCGTCTCCCGGGCCTTTTCCACGGTCATGCCGTGCAGGTCGAGACTGCCTTCGAACGGGATCTGCCCGACCTTGAGCTTGCGCATCTGGCTTTCCTGCACGCCGTCGCGGGACCACATCAGCTCGTCTTCCGGGCCGACGTCGATCACGAACTGGTCGGAGAGGCCGTCAATGATGGTGGTGTCGCTGCGCACGGTGGCGGACTGACGCAGCTTGGCGATCTGCGCGCGGTCAGCCTTGGGTTTGCCGGTGTCGGCGCGGTCGTGCTTGATCGGCTTGACGCCTTGGATGGCACTTTTGAACAGAGAAAAATCGTCGTCTTGCATGTCAGCCTCCGCGAAGGGCGGCCAGTTTACCCAAGTCGACACAAAACGGCCCGGCAAAAAGCCAGGCCGTTGGGTCAGTCGTGTTTTTTCATCAGATGCGGGGACATGTTCAGTTCCCGCGATTGTCGTGCGCGACGGCGGCAGCGGCGCCACAGAGCAACGCCGAAGTACAGAAACAGCAAGCCGACGGCAAGCATGATTGCCGAGCCCAGCGGTGATGCGTTGAGGTCACCCAGCGCCGGCGGGCGGCCGAGCAGGCTGGCTGCCCCAGCCATCGCCAACAGCACGCCGAACGTCGCCAGAATGGCCGAGATCGCCGCGCCAAATCGAAAACGCCAGTTGCTTTGGCCTTTGGGCCGCAAACGGCGTGCGTCAAATCCATCGGATAACTTCATTCCGACCTTCCTCAATGGTATCGGCCCTTCGACCGGGAGTTGACCGGGTTGTTCCTGAGGCTATGGCATTTGCGGCAAATCAGCGGATATAGCGGATGAGCGGCGCCAATGCACCGCTCACAAGGGCAGGATCAGATCAGGTCCTGAGTCTTGGCCAGCGTGGCGAAGTTGTCAGCCATGATCGCCATTTCCGCTTCCTGCACGCGTTCGGCGCTGAGCACGCCGCCCTTGAACGGCAGATCGCGGGTCGCGCAGGCGTCTTCGACCAGGGTGCAGCGGAAACCGAGATTCTTTGCCGCGCGCACGGTGGTGCTGACGCTGGAGTGACTCATGAAACCGCAAACGATCAGGTCCAGCGAGCCGAGGTTCTGCAGGCGCTCGAGCAGTTCGGTGCCATGGAATGCGCTCGGCAGCAGTTTGCCGATAATGGTTTCATCGCCTTGCGGTTCGAGACCGGGGATGAATTCGCCACGTTCGCCCTGCGGGTCGAACAGGCCACCAACGGTGCCGAGATGACGCACGTGCACGATCGGCCGACCGGCGGCACGGGCTGCGGCAACCACTTGTTTGATGTTCGCGACGGCCGCGTCCATGCCGCTCAGGGCCAGCGGGCCACTGAGGTATTCCTTCTGGGCATCGATGATGACCACGGTGGCATGGCTCAGGGTGGCCGCTGCGTAACCGCGGCCGCTGAGTTGAAACATCGTTTTTGGAACGGACATTCTGGGGCTCCTCGGGGTGGGGCTTTTGCGACATTGTCCTCTGGCTGAGCGGTTCTGTGAATCGCTACCATCGTAGGCGCCGTCGTTCTTGGCCTGCAGCCTTGTCAAGTTACACGTTCCGTTCAATGCCTGATGCAAAAAAAAGAAATCTCCTACCGTTGGCGCACGGTTTTTCCTGCGTCGTCGTGGCGCGTTTTGGCTGCTAGAATCGCCAGTCGTTTTTTCTGGAGTTCTACGCCGTGATCACTTCCCGACTTCGTACCCTGCGCGACCACATTCGTTGGGCCGTCAGCCGCTTCCATGGGGAGGATCTGTTTTTCGGTCATGGCACCGACAACGCCTGGGACGAGGCGCGCCAGTTGGTACTGGGCGCTTTGCACCTGCCTTGGGAAATCGCCGACAGCTATCTTGATTGCGCGCTCGAAGATGATGAACTGGTCAATCTGCAGCGCCTGCTCAAGCGCCGCATCGAAGATCGCGTTCCGACCGCCTATCTGCTCGGCGAGGCGTGGTTCTGCGGCATGTCGTTCATCGTCGACCAGCGCGTGTTGATCCCGCGTTCGCCGATTGGTGAACTGATCGAAAACCGCTTTGCGCCATGGATCGGCAACGAACCGGCGCGGATTCTCGACCTGTGCACGGGTTCCGGCTGCATCGGCATTGCCTGTGCTTACGAGTTTCAGAATGCCGAGGTAGTGCTCGCGGACCTGTCGTTCGAAGCGCTGGAAGTGGCCAACCAGAACATCGAGCGCCATGGCGTCGATGAGCGCGTCTATACCGTGCAGGGTGATGGCTTCGATGGCTTGCCGGGTCAGCGTTTCGACCTGATCGTGTCGAACCCGCCCTACGTCGATGCGGAAGATTTCGCCGACATGCCGGACGAGTATCAGCACGAGCCTGAACTCGGTCTTGCCTGCGGTGATGATGGTCTGAATCTGGTCCGGCGCATGCTCGCCGAAGCGGCGGATCACCTGACCGAGAAAGGTTTGTTGATTGTCGAGGTGGGCAACAGCCAGGTGCACGTCGAGGCGTTGTACCCGGAAGTCGATTTCGCCTGGCTGGAGTTCCAGCGTGGTGGGCATGGCGTGTTCATGCTGACAGCCGAGCAGTGCCGCGCGCATCAGGCCCTGTTCGCGTCCCGCGTCTAAGGTTGTGACAGATCGTTCCCACGCTCCGCGTGGGAACGATCAGTACGCGCTCAAGCCCTCAGCGGTGTGTAGCAATCCAGATCAACAACCCCGCCTGAAACACCGCAAACGCCACCAGACACGTAATGGTGAAACGCAACCCGGCATCTTCGCGCTTGAACTTGCTGACTTTTTCTTCCTGCTTCTTCAGCTTCACTTCCTGCTCGGCGAGATTCTGTTCGGCCTGCTGCAGCATCTGCGCGGCTTCAAGAATTTCGACGATCTGCAGCTTTTCGCTGTTCCAGTCACCGAGCAGATCACCGACCTGCACCGCCTTGATGCTGCCTTTCAAATGCTGGGCATCGGCGTAAGCCACATCGAAACCGTGCACGCGCAGGAAATGGTCGCGACGCAAGCGAGTGTCTTCGTTGAGCGCGTCCTTGTTGTTCAGGTCCATGCCTTCAACGGTGTAGCCGGGCCAGCGCTTTTTCGCCCAATTGATGCCTTGCGCAGCCATGAAGCGGCCGATACCGCGATTCAGCGGTTCGATCTGCAAGCCACTGTCGGGACCGAAACTCACTCGTTTGCTCGCGTGGTCGACCCACACATCGAGATGATTCTGCTCTTTGCGCACGCGCTGGTTGGGCAGCTTGATCGCCATGCGCATCAGGCTGCGCTCTTTGCTGTTGCGCTCGGCGTAACCGAATTCGACAAAGCGCAACGGCCGGCCGCCGGTGTTGCGGTCGGTCTGCAGCGGCGCCAGGCGGAGCATCTTGTGGTGCTCGGCCTGAACATCCGCCCACGGCAGTTCGACCGCTGGCGGTGCGTCTTTTTCAGCGCTGGTATCAGTTGAAGTCTGGGTTTCAGTCATAACGGCGAGATCCTGTCCAAGCCCTGCTTGCCGCCAGACGTTGCGCTGGCGACAAAGGCTTATCGGCCGTTTTCCGTGAGGCTGGAGGGTAAAACGCAGTTAACTTGCACGAATTCCGTCAATAAATTCGATGACGGCGGCGCCCAGTTCGGCGGCCAGGGGCAAATTCGGGTCCTTGTAGGAGGCCAATTGCCGCTTCATGTCGTTGTGGACGATGCGCAGCACATGATTCATGCCTTCGATCACCGTCAGTTGCGCGTCCGGTTTCGCCGCCTTGAGCAGCTTCGCGTCCTCGGTGCCGACCTGAATGTCGTTGCTGCCCTGGACAATCAGCGCCGGCATTTTCAGCTGGGCAAAGGCTTGCGCCGGGTCCTGACGGAACAGCGAAATCAGGTACGGCTGCACGCTCGGGCGGAAGATCACCTGCAACGGTTGCGGCACGTTGTCATCGGTGTGGCCGGCCTTGAGGCTGTCGAGCAGTTCGTTGCTGCGCAGCATCAGTGGCGGCGGCAGGCTGCGCGCCAGCTGTTCGCGGATTACCTGATCGACCGGCCGCGCGCTGCCGGACAGCGAAATCACCGCCGCTGCGTCCAGCTTCGGCGCAGCGAGGCTGGCGATCAGCGCGCCTTCGCTGTGGCCGAGCAGAATGAGTTTACCGAAACGCGGATCGGCCTTGAGCTTCTGCCCCCACGCCACGGCGTCCGCCGCATAGCCCTCGACTGACAGCTCACGTTCATCGGGAGCGGCTGCCAGGCTCGCCGCGACGCCGCGCTTGTCGTAGCGCACGCTGGCGATGTTGTGTTTGGCCAGCACCCAGGCCAAGCGCTTGAGGCTGTCGTTACGCCCGCCGTCGGGGTTGTTTCCGTCGCGATCTGTAGGACCCGAGCCAGAAATCATCAGAACGATCGGCACCGGGCTGTCGGACTTGGGCAGCAACAGCGAACCGAAAAGTTCGCCACTGCCGGTGTCCAGAGTGACCGGGCGCTGTAGGACTGTCGCTTGGGCAAAGCCGGTAAAGAGGGTAAGACTCAAGATCAGAACTCGCAGCATCATCACGCCATCATTGGTCAAGGTGCCGGTTGGACTCGCCAGCACCACTAAGGTTCGAGGATGAACTACTCGGTTAGCCTGCGTATACTGGCGCGCATCAAGAATTCGGGTTTGATTTCACGGAGCGTCCTGCATGTCCGGCAATACCTACGGCAAGTTGTTCACTGTCACCACCGCTGGCGAAAGCCATGGTCCGGCGTTGGTCGCCATTGTCGACGGCTGCCCGCCGGGCCTGGAGATTTCCCTGGAAGATCTGCAGCGCGACCTCGATCGCCGCAAGCCTGGCACCAGCCGCCACACCACCCAGCGCCAGGAAGCCGATGAAGTCGAAATCCTCTCCGGCGTGTTCGAGGGTCGCACCACCGGTTGCTCGATCGGCCTGCTGATTCGCAACACCGACCAGAAGTCCAAGGACTACTCGGCGATCAAGGACCTGTTCCGCCCGGCTCACGCCGACTACACCTATCACCACAAATACGGCGAGCGCGATTATCGCGGCGGTGGCCGCAGTTCCGCGCGGGAAACCGCCATGCGCGTAGCGGCCGGTGCGATCGCCAAGAAGTATCTGGCCAGTCAGGGCATCGTCATTCGCGGTTACATGAGCCAGCTCGGCCCGATCGAAATTCCGTTCAAGACCTGGGATTCGGTCGAAGAAAACGCCTTTTTCAGCCCTGACCCGGACAAGGTCCCGGAGCTGGAAGCCTACATGGACCAGTTGCGCCGCGATCAGGACTCGGTCGGAGCGAAGATCACCGTGGTCGCCGAAGGGGTCATGCCGGGCCTTGGCGAGCCGATCTTCGATCGCCTCGACGCCGAACTGGCCCACGCGCTGATGAGCATCAACGCGGTCAAAGGTGTCGAGATCGGCGCCGGTTTCGCCTGCGTCGCCCAGCGCGGCACCGAACACCGCGATGAACTGACGCCGGAGGGTTTCCTCAGCAACAACGCCGGCGGCATCCTCGGTGGCATCTCGTCCGGCCAGCCAATCGTTGCGCATCTGGCGTTGAAACCGACCTCGAGCATCACCACCCCGGGCCGCTCGATCGACGTGAATGGCAACCCGGTCGATGTGATCACCAAGGGCCGTCACGACCCTTGCGTCGGTATCCGTGCAACGCCGATCGCCGAAGCGATGATGGCCATCGTGCTGATGGATCACCTGCTGCGCCACCGTGGGCAGAACGCCGATGTGCGCGTGAGCACGCCGGTGCTGGGCCAGCTCTGATGGCTGCGCTCAAAGCTGTCGCGGCATAATCGGCGTGGCGGCGCTTCCTTACTGGCGGTTGTCCAGTTTCTATCTGTTCTATTTCGCCTTGCTCGGATCGACAGCGCCGTTTCTGGCGCTGTACTTCGATCACCTCGGCTTCAGCGCCGCACGCATCGGCGAGCTGGTGGCGATTCCGATGCTGATGCGCTGTGTGGCGCCGAACATCTGGGGCTGGCTCGGCGATTACACCGGCAGGCGTCTGGCCATCGTGCGCTTCGGTGCTGTGTGCACGTTGCTGACCTTTTCGCTGATTTTCGTCAGCCAGACCTACGCCTGGCTGGCGATGGTCATGGCCCTGCATGCGTTCTTCTGGCACGCGGTACTGCCGCAGTTCGAAGTCATTACCCTCGCGCATCTGCAGGGGCAAACATCGCGCTACAGCCAGATTCGCCTGTGGGGCTCGATCGGTTTCATCATCACCGTGGTGGTGCTGGGGCGGCTGTTCGAATGGCTCAGTCTGGACATTTATCCGGCGGCGCTGGTGCTGATCATGGCCGGTATCGTTCTCAGCAGCCTGTGGGTGCCGAATGCGCAGCCGGCGCAAGGCAATCGGCCGACGGGCGAGGGCTTCCTCAAGCAATTGCGTCATCCCGGCGTGCTGGCGTTTTATGCCTGCGTCGCGCTGATGCAGGTGAGCCACGGGCCGTATTACACCTTTCTGACTCTGCACCTTGAACGCCTCGGTTACAGCCGTGGCGTCATCGGCATGCTCTGGGCCGTGGGTGTGGTGGCGGAAGTGCTGATGTTCATGGCCATGAGCCGCATTCTGGCGCGCTTTTCCCTGCGCCGGGTGCTACTGGCGAGTTTCCTGCTGGCGGCGTTGCGTTGGGTGCTGCTCGGTTCGTTTGCGGAGTTTCTCTGGGTGCTGTTGTTCGCCCAAGTGTTGCACGCAGCGACTTTCGGCAGCTTTCATGCGGCTGCCATCGCTTTCGTGCAACGTAGTTTCGGCGCCCGCCAGCAGGGTCAGGGCCAGGCGCTGTATGCGGCACTGGCCGGCACCGGCGGGGCGCTCGGTGCGCTGTATTCCGGTTACAGCTGGAATGCCCTCGGCGCGACATTGACCTTTAGTATTGCCAGTCTCGCAGCGCTTGCCGCTGCCGTTATCATTGCCACATGTATGCAAGAGGACAGGCCATGAGCCTTAGTCGTGAACAGCTCGCCCAGCAGATCGTTGACGCCGGGCGTTTTCTATATGGCCGTGGCTGGTCGCCAGCCACCAGCAGCAACTATTCGACGCGCCTGTCGCCGAGCGAAGCGCTGTTGACCGTATCGGGCAAGCACAAGGGCCAGTTGGGTGTGGATGACGTACTCGCTACCGATCTGTCCGGCAATAGCCTGGAACCAGGCAAGAAACCCTCCGCCGAAACCTTGCTGCACACCCAGCTCTATAGCTGGCGCGCGGAAATCGGCGCGGTGTTGCACACCCACTCGGTGAACGCCACGGTGTTGTCGCGGCTGACCCCGGAAGATTTCATCGAGTTCGAAGACTACGAATTGCAGAAAGCCTTCAGCGGCATTTCCACCCATGAATCACGGGTGCGTGTGCCGATTTTTGACAATGATCAGGACATTGCGCGCCTCGCCGCCAAGGTGCAGCCTTGGCTCGACGCCCATCCCGATTGCGTCGGTTATCTGATTCGCGGCCATGGCCTCTACACCTGGGGCGCGCAGATGAGCGACGCGCTGCGGCAGATCGAGGCTTTTGAATTCCTGTTTGAATGCGAGTTGAAAACCCGCAGCGTCATGAACCGCCAAGGCTGAGTTCACCAGAAACAGCCCGTTTGCCTGATGCCACGTGGCGCCCGACCGGTCTGCAAGAGCCGGACGGCGCCGCCGCTACCGAGGAATTGCCCATGAGCAGCCTGTCCGTTTATCACGTTTCCAGCCCTGAGATTCCCAACAAGGTGCTGACCCATTTCGAAGACATCGCCTCGACGCTGGCCGAGAAGGGCGTGCGTTTCGATCGCTGGCAAGCTGCCGCGAAAATTCAGCCCGGCGCCAGTCAGGAAGAGGTCATCAGCGCTTATAAAGAGCAGATCGACAAACTGATGACCGAGCGCGGCTACATCACCGTCGATGTGATCAGCCTCAACAGCGATCACCCGCAAAAAGCCGAGCTGCGCGCCAAGTTCCTCGAAGAGCACCGCCATGGCGAAGACGAAGTGCGATTTTTCGTTGCCGGTCGTGGCTTGTTTACCCTGCACATCGACGATTACGTCTATGCCGTTCTCTGTGAGAAGAACGACCTGATCTCGGTTCCGGCCGGCACCAAGCACTGGTTCGACATGGGCGAACATCCGCACTTTGTGGCGATCCGTCTGTTCAACAACCCGGAAGGCTGGGTTGCCAATTTCACCGGCGAAGACATCGCCGGTCGCTTCCCGCGTCTGGAGGACTGAAACCGTGTCGATCAAAGCCATCCTCACCGACATCGAAGGCACCACCAGCGCGGTGAGTTTCGTCTTCGACGTGCTGTTTCCCTACGCCGCCGAACATTTGCCCGAATTTGTGCGCCAGAACGCTTCGCGTGCTGATGTCGCCGAACAGCTCGACGCCGTGCGTCGCGACAGCAACGAGCCGCAGGCCGATGTTGAACGGGTTGTTGAAATCCTCTTGAGCTGGATCGCCGAAGACCGCAAAGCCACGCCGCTCAAGGCATTGCAGGGTATGGTCTGGGCGCAGGGCTATCAGGCAGGGCAGCTGAAAGGGCATGTTTATCCGGATGCCGTTGAAGCGCTGCAACGTTGGCATGCGGCCGGTTATCAACTGTTTGTTTACTCGTCCGGCTCGATCCAGGCGCAGAAGCTGATCTTCGGTTGCTCGGAGGCGGGGGATCTGACGCCGCTGTTCAGCGGCTATTTTGATACCACATCGGGGCCGAAGCGTGAGGCGCAGTCCTACCGCAACATTCAGCAGGCGGTGGGTGTTGAAGCCGATGAAATCCTGTTCCTCTCGGACATCGTCGAAGAACTAGACGCTGCCCAGTCGGCCGGCATGAAAACCTGCGGTCTGGCGCGTGAAGGCGGGGAGTTGGCAGGGCACGTGACGGTGGACAGCTTTACCGGAATCGAACCGGAAGCGTTCTGACCCCACAGTAAATATGTGGCAGACATAAACAAACAGGCCGTGAAGCGCATGCTCCACGACCTGTTTTTGTTTAAAGCAAATTACAGCGAGTGATACGTCGGCAGAGCGAAACGCTGCTGGCTCTGCAGCATTGCAATTTGCGGCAGCTCGCTGGCTTGTTCGGCCAGGTCGCGGCGGATCGCGCTGATCGCCCACGACAGTTGGTCACCGGCATGCAGTTGCTGATACGAGAGGGCGCGTTTGAAGACTTTGCCGTCGCTGCTACGCAGAGTGAGCAGGATGCCACCGTCAGGACGTGGGGCAGTGCTGACTTCGTAGTTGGAGAACAGCGATGTAAATTTTTCTTGAATCAGGCTCATGTCATCAGCTCCGTATGTACTTGAATGGCAAGCATGCGGAGGTAGTTGCAGCGTTTGTGCCAGTATTGATGCGAATAAAATCCCTTTAAAATCAATAAGTTGAAGGCATTGCATTTTGCAGGCGTCGTGCAATCTGCATGAATGGCCATCGTGCATCCTGCATTTTGCGTGATTTTTCTCCGTACAACGGAACCAAACGTCCGTACCAGAATCCGCTCTTCCCCGAAGGCGCGACGGGATACAAATCATTGCAAAAACCGCGTGTACAGCCCCGCGAGCACTGACGTACTTTCCTTCTCGACCCACGGCGTAAACGCGTCGGTCGCAGTCATTACCCGATAACAAGAACAGCGGTCTGCACGTCAAGATCGAACGGGGAGCTTTCATGCGTCACGCACCAAGCGACACGATTACCTGGGGCATGATGCTCCGCAAACTGCCGATGATCGCCAAGGCCATCCCCCGGGTGGTCAAAGGCATGAAGGTGGCCAATGTCACGGATCCGACCCAAACGTGCGGCCTGGGCTGGACGTTCGAGCAGGCGACGCTGCGCAATCCCGATGGTGTGGCGTTGTTGCAGGGCGACGTGGCGTTGACCTACACGCAGGTCAATCAGTGGGCCAATCGCATTGCGCATTACCTGAGCGAGCAAGGCATCGGCAAGGGCGATGTGGTCGCGGTGTTCATCGAGAACCGTGCGGAATTGCTGGTGACGATTCTGGCGCTGGCCAAGCTCGGCGCGGTGAGTGCGCTGCTCAATACCTCGTTGATGCGCGACACGCTTGTTCACAGCATCAATCTGGTTGCGCCGGTGGCTATTGTGGTTGGCGAAGAACTGACCGCTGCCTATGCCGGCGTGCGTGATCAGGTTGCGATCGCAGCGCCGCGCACCTGGTTCGTCGCCGATCAGGACACCTACAGCCATCCGGGCATCGCGCCTGAGGGCTACGTCAATCTGATCAGCGCCAGTGCTGACGCCAGCAGCGATAACCCGCCGAGCAGCGCGCAAGTATTCTTCGACGATCCGTGTTTCTACATCTACACCTCCGGTACCACCGGCCTGCCCAAGGCCGGGGTGTTCAAGCATGGACGCTGGATGCGCAGTTCGGCGAGCTTCGGCATGATCGCCCTCGATATGCGCCCGGATGATGTCGTTTACTGCACCTTGCCGCTGTATCACGCCACAGGCCTGTGCGTGTGTTGGGGATCGGCGATCAACGGCGCCTCGGGTTTCGCCATCCGCCGCAAGTTCAGCGCCAGCCAGTTCTGGGGTGACGTGCGCCGCTATCGCGCAACCACCATCGGCTATGTCGGTGAGCTGTGTCGCTACCTGGTCGAGCAACCGGTCAGCGCCGATGACAGCCGGCACGACGTGCGTAAGATGATCGGCAATGGTTTGCGTCCTGGTGCCTGGGCCGAGTTCAAGACGCGTTTTGCCGTCGAGCACATTTGTGAGCTGTACGCGGCGAGCGACGGCAACATCGGTTTCACCAACATCCTCAATTTCGACAACACCGTCGGTTTTTCGCTGATGGCGTGGGAACTGGTCGCTTACGACCATGACAGTGGCGAGCCATTGCGCGGCGATGATGGTTTCATGCGCAAGGTCGGCAAGGGCGAGCAGGGCCTGCTGCTGGCGCGGATCGACGACAAGGCACCGCTGGACGGTTACACCGACCCGCAGAAAACCGCCCGCGTCGTCCTCCACGATGTGTTCAACAAGGGCGATCGCTTTTTCAACACCGGCGACCTGCTGCGCAATATCGGTTTCGGCCATGCGCAATTTGTTGATCGCCTCGGCGATACCTATCGCTGGAAGGGTGAAAACGTGTCGACCACCGAAGTCGAAAACCTGTTGTTGCAGCATCCATTGATCGCTGAAGCCGTGGCCTACAGTGTGGAAATCCCCAACACCAACGGGCGTGCGGGGATGGCCGCAATCACTCCCGCCGAATCCTTGGCCACGCTGGATTTTGCCGAACTGCTGAGTTTCGTCCGGCAACGTATGCCGGCTTATGCCGTGCCGTTGTTCTTGCGGGTGAAAGTGAAAATGGAAACCACCGGGACCTTCAAATACCAGAAGACCCGCCTGAAAACGGAAGGCTTTGACCCCGGGCTCACCGGCGATGACCCGATCTTCGCCTGGCTGCCGGGCAGCGAAACCTATGTGCATGTCAGTGAGCAAATCCTCGCTGAAATTCAACAGGGCAAACATCGATATTGAGTGTGGCTATCGGGACGCTTGGAAAAAACCGAGTGACAGCCACCGTCGCGCTCGGGAAACTGTCGGCTTTCCGATAGACCGAAATGGAGTGCCCCATGTCCGACCAAAGCCGCCAGATGACCCCTGAAGAAGCTGCCGAATTCACCGAGCAGGTTTTCAACAAGGCGCGCGACGGTGATGCCGAGATGCTTGATCGCCTGGTCAGCGCCGGGCTGCCGGTGAACCTGAAAAACAGCAAGGGCGACACCTTGTTGATGCTCGCCAGCTACTACGGCCATGTCGATGCGGTGAAGGTCCTGCTTAAACACAAGGCCGATCCGGAAATGCGCAATGGCAACGGCCAGAGCCCGATTGCCGGCGCTGCGTTCAAGGGCGATCTGGCGGTGGTCAAGGCGCTGGTCGAGGCGGGCGCCGAAATCGAAGGTTCTTCCTTCGACGGCCGTACCGCGTTGATGATGGCGGCAATGTTCAACCGCGTTGAAATCGTCGACTACCTGATCGGCCAGGGCGCAGACCCGAAAGCCAAGGACGCCAATGGCGTGACCGCGCTGGATGCGGCGCGGACCATGGGCGCGGTCGATACCACCGCGCAGCTGGAAAAGTTGCTGGCGTAAAGTCCACGGACTGTGGCGAAGGGCAGAATGCGCTATCCTTCGCGCCCTGAAAATTCACCTCCGCCACAGGATCCGCCCTCATGAAAGCCGCACTCGTCGAACTCATCAGCAAAATCAGCTCCGGCTGCATGGGCGAGGATGAGATCCTGAAAGTGGCCGACGAAGCCGCCGAGGCCTACGCCGACGCCGAGGCTTTTCTGGCCGCCAATCCGGACATCAACTACGACGATACTTTCCCGATCCCGCTGGGTGAGTGGGTAGTGGTCGGCAGCCTGCCGGAAACCGTGCTGTTTCAGGCCGATACCTACGTCGATCTGTTCGCACAAATCGTTGCCTCGTTTGGTCCGGGCGTGGATTTCAATCTCAAGCCCAAGCAACTGGCCAAGACCGAAGCACTGACCGCACTCAACCGTATTCAGGTGCAGATGAGCAGCCTGAACAAGGAAAACGGCGGTTACACGTTGATGAACTTCAGCCAGTTGCTCGACGATGAGCTGCAAATGGTCCTGGTCTACGGCAACGATGTGCCCCGCGTGCTGGAGTTATGCGCCGAGGTTGGCATCGCCGCTGCGCCAGCGCTGGAAGCCTTGAAGGTCGCCGTTCACGTCTGAACGCAATAAAAGGGAACCCTGCGCGCGACCGTCTATCCTAAAAGTGCATGCCACTATTCTGGAGCGACACCATGGGTTCCACGTTCAACGGTCTGATTGGCCTGATCATCCTTGCCCTCGACATCTGGGCCATCATCAACGTGCTGAAAAGCGGCGCCTCCACCGGAATGAAAATCGTCTGGGTGTTGCTGATCATCCTCCTGCCGGTGCTGGGCCTGATCATCTGGGCGATTGCCGGGCCACGGGGCAACGTCCGGATCTGAGCTGATTTTCGATCACACGGTCATCCCTGTGGGAGCGAGCCTGCTCGCGAAGACGTTGGGTCAGTCGCCATCACCGGCAACTGATGCTGCGCTTTCGCAAGCAGGCTCGCTCCCACAGTAATTTGCGCTGGTAAAAAACAACCTGAGGTTCGACCTGTCATCTTCGGCAACGTAGAATGCGCGCCTTTCCCGGGCAATCGTCCCCACGATGGCGCCCGCGCATTTATCGGAGCACTTGACCATGACCGTCACCAAGACCAGCGAGTACCTGGAAACCCTCTACGAAGGCTACGGCCAGCGTTTTCGCATGGAAAAACTGCTGCACGAAGTGCGCACCGAACACCAGCACCTGGTGATCTTCCAGAACCCGCGCATGGGCCGGGTGATGGCGCTGGACGGCGTGATCCAGACCACCGAAGCCGACGAATTCATCTACCACGAGATGCTCACCCACGTGCCGATCCTCGCCCATGGCACTGCCAAGCGCGTGCTGATCATCGGCGGCGGTGACGGCGGTATGTTGCGCGAAGTGACCAAGCACGCCGGCGTCGAGCACATCACCATGGTCGAGATCGACGGCACCGTGGTCGACATGTGCAAGGAATTCCTGCCGAACCATTCCGCCGGAGCCTACGACGATCCGCGCCTGAACCTGGTGATCGATGACGGCATGCGTTTCGTCGCCACCACCACTGAAAAATTCGACGTGATCATCTCCGACTCCACCGACCCTATCGGCCCGGGCGAAGTGCTGTTCTCGGAGAACTTCTACCAGGCATGCCACCGCTGCCTGAACGAAGGCGGCATTCTCGTCACTCAGAACGGCACGCCGTTCATGCAGATCGACGAAGTCAAAACCACCGCCGGTCGCCTGCGCAGCCTGTTCCCGGACTGGCATTTCTATCAGGCGGCCGTACCGACCTACATCGGCGGTTCGATGACCTTCGCCTGGGGCTCGACCAACCCGGCCTACCGCAAGCTCAGCCGTGAAACCCTGCAACAGCGCTTCATCGGCAGCGGCATCGTCACCCGCTACTACAACCCGGAAATCCACATCGGCGCGTTCGCTTTGCCGCAATACGTGCTGCAGGCGGTCAACAAGCCGAGCAACGACTGATCACGCTGAAGTCGCTCTGCAAGGGAGCTTTTGTGGTGAGGGGATAAATCCCCTCGCCACAGAAGTCCGCCTTACCGATTGGATGGTTATTTTCACCGTTGTCGGCTGTAATCCTTTTGAACCAACTATCGCGGAAAAAAGTCGAGATAGAGGTAAGCCCATTTACGGGTTGATCGAGGAGGCACTGATGCAAAAGTGGAAAGTCACTTTCGTGGATGATCACGGTGAAATTGTCGATGAAGTCTTCGAACGTGAGGAATGCCCGTCCGATGATGAAGCCGCACGGCTCGTCAAAGAGCGGCTTCTTCCGGTCGCCGCCAAGCTGGATCTCAACGATCTGGAAGGGCGCACCGCCGATGCGGGGGTGAAAAACCTCAAGACCCAGAACGGCATCGAAATCCGCAGCATCACCCCTGTCTGAATACTTCCTGTCATCTCGTAAACCAGGCCTTGGCAGCGGCGCTCTCTTGGGGCTACTCTGCAAGCGAGATCAGCGAATGGATCGCTAAGGTCTGGTCTTGTCAGCTACATGCTTGTTTCCCGCGCGCAACCACGTTGCCGTAGTACTTAGGCCAAAAGGCCCGGGGCGGGAATACGGAAAGTCTATCCATCAATCGAGGGGGACGATTCATGAGCACAGCCTATCAAGAAGACATCAGCAGCAACGTTCTGCGCCGCATGAAAGAAGGCGGTTTCGATTTTTCCCGGTTCCATCCCATCGAGTTCTACGCGATTTTCCCGGACGAGGAGCGGGCGCGCAGGGCAGCAGGCAAATTTCGCGGTGAATCCATCAATGCCCAGGTCAGTGCGCGCGACGACGGCGCCTGGTCGCTGGAATTGAGCAAAGTGATGTACGCAACCTATGACGACATCGGCGATTTCGAGCAAGGCTTTTCAGCCGTGGTCGAACCGCTGGGCGGCATTATCGAGGGTTGGGGCGTGAAGCAGGAGGTGCGCAATCGTTACCGGTTGAATTGATATTGCGCATTGTCTGTCGGGCAACGGCTGACCTTCGGGTCGGCCGTTGTCGTTTCTGGCTTCTGCATATCGCAGTGGCAAAACCCTGAAACAAGAATCCTGGGCAAAAAAAAAGCCACCGGAGAGGGTGGCTGAAAGGGAAGACGGGTATGCAATAAAGTCCTGTCGGGACGGGGCTGCCAAGGCAGTTCAGATCAGTTGAGCTGTCTACTTCGCGGCGGCGTGCCGGGGAAGTTTTGCAGCGAATGCGCGGATTATCCGCAGTCGTGGCCGGGCAGTGAAATCAACTCTGACTATGCTGGTGATAGGCGATGCAGTGCGTCGCAATGAAGCGGGGGCAATCGGGCCGGGGCATTTGCCGCACAGGAATGGTGCGCAGCCTTCGGCGTGGATCTACAACCGATTGAAATCAAAGCGTTTATGCCGATGGCACGGGCCTTGCGAAGGCCTGTATGTCCGGAGTGACAAGGAGTACGGCATGATCCGCACCTATTTTGACGAGATGTACGATGCCGGCGGCCTGGTCCGCCCGCATTACCGGGAATTTGCCCGCTGGCTGGCCGAGACGCCCGACGAGCTGCTCGCGCAGCGCCGCCGCGAGGCCGATCTGCTGTTCCACCGTGCCGGGATCACCTTCACGCTCTATGACGACGAGCAGGGCACCGAGCGCCTGATTCCGTTCGACACCATTCCCCGCAGCATTCCGGCCAGTGAATGGCGGATTGTCGAGCGCGGCTGCATTCAGCGGGTCAAAGCGTTGAACATGTTTCTCGCCGACCTCTACCACGAGCAGCGCATCATCAAGGCCGGGATCATTCCCGCCGAACAGGTGCTGGCCAACGAGCAATACCAATTGGCGATGCAAGGTCTGGATCTGCACCGCGATATCTATGCGCACATCTCCGGCGTCGATCTGGTGCGCGATGGCGATGGCACTTACTACGTCCTCGAAGACAACCTGCGCACCCCCAGTGGCGTCAGCTACATGCTCGAGGACCGCAAGATGATGATGCGTCTGTTCCCCGAACTGTTCTCCGCCCAGCGCATCGCCCCGATCGATCACTATCCCAATCTGCTGCTCGACACCCTGAAAAGCTCAAGCCCGATCGACAACCCGAGCGTGGTGGTGTTGACGCCGGGACGCTTCAACAGCGCGTTCTTCGAACACGCGTTTCTTGCCCGGGAAATGGGCGTGGAACTGGTCGAAGGTGCGGATCTGTTCGTGCGTGACGACAAAGTCTTCATGCGCACCACCGATGGCCCGAAAGCGGTCGACGTGATCTATCGCCGCCTCGACGATGCCTTCCTCGATCCGCTGGCATTCAACCCGGACTCGATGCTAGGCGTGCCGGGGCTGCTGTCGTCCTATCGTTCCGGCAATGTGGTGCTGGCCAACGCCATCGGCACCGGAGTGGCGGACGATAAATCGGTGTACCCGTTTGTCACCGACATGATCCGTTTCTACCTCGACGAAGAGCCGATTCTGAAAAACGTGCCGACCTGGCAGTGCCGCAACCCGTCCGAGCTGTCCCATGTGCTGGCCAATCTTCCGGAACTGGTGGTCAAGGAAACCCAAGGCTCCGGCGGTTACGGGATGCTCGTTGGGCCAGCCGCGACGACAGCGGAAATCGATGCCTTTCGCGAGCGCATCAAAGCCAAACCCCATGCCTACATTGCGCAACCGACGCTATCGCTGTCGACCTGTCCGACCTTTGTCGAAAACGGCATCGCGCCGCGCCATATCGACTTGCGTCCGTTCGTGCTGTCCGGCCGCGAAACCCGGGTCGTTCCCGGCGGTTTGACCCGTGTCGCGTTGCGTGAAGGCTCCCTGGTGGTGAATTCCTCCCAGGGCGGCGGCACCAAGGACACCTGGGTAGTCGAGGATTGAAGGAAGCTTGCCATGTTAAGTAGAACTGCCTCGGATCTGTACTGGATGTCGCGTTACCTGGAGCGTGCGGAGAATCTCGCGCGCATGCTCGACATCAGTTATTCGCTGTCGCTGATGCCGCAGGACGGGCGCGGCGACGGTCTGCACGAACTCGCCATGCCGTTGCTGATCACCGGCACCCTGGACGATTACCTTGAACGCCACGGCGACCTGCACGCAGAGCGCCTGCTGCATTTCTTCGCACTGGATGCGGCCAATCCGGCCAGTATCTACAGCTGCCTTGGTGCAGCGCGGGCCAGTGCTCATGCGGTACGCGGGCGAATCACTGCGGACATGTGGGAAAACATCAACGCGACCTGGCTGGAGATTCGCGGCATCGCCGAACAGGGCCTGAGCCGCTATGGCATGAGCCGTTTCTGCGAATGGATCAAGGAACGTTCGCACCTGTTTCGTGGCGCCTCATACGGCACGATCATGCGCAACGACGCGTTTCGCTTCATTCGTCTGGGCACGTTTATCGAGCGCGCGGACAACACGCTGCGCCTGCTTGATGCCCGTTACGAAATGGCCGGCGATCAGGCCGAAGCAGTCAGCGACGGCACGGCGCACGCCTATTACCAATGGAGTGCGCTGCTGCGCGCCTTGTCCTCATTCGAGGCCTACACCGAAATCTACCGAGACGCGCCCGGCGCCCGGCATGTCGCCGAACTGCTGCTGTTGCGCGCCGATGTGCCGCGTTCGCTGCGTGCCTGTACCGAAGAAATCGACCAGATCCTCGCGCAACTGCCAGGCGCCAACGGCCGACCGGCACAACGCCTGGCGGCGGAAATGGATGCGCGCCTGCGCTACACCGGCATCAACGAAATCCTCGAAGAAGGCCTGCACGCCTGGCTGACCGAATTCATCCCGCTGGTGCGCCAGTTGGGCAACGCCATTCACAGTTCCTATCTGGAGGCTGCATGAGACTTTCCATAAGCCACGAGACCACCTATCACTACGAAGATCAGGTGCGCGCGAGCATCCAGTACCTGCGCCTGACGCCCCACGACAGCGAGCGCCAGCATGTCCTCAGTTGGCAACTCGACCTGCCGCGTCCGGTGCGTGCGCAGCTCGATCCGTTCGGCAACATCCTGCATGTGCTGACCATGGACGAGCCGCACGAAGCGATCATCATCGGCGCCCGTGGTCAGGTCGATATTGACGAATTGCGCGAGGCCGAACATGAGAGCCAGTCGGCGCTGCCGTTCCTGCGCTTCACGCGCCTGACCGAAGCCGATGAAGCCATGCGCGAGTTTGCCGCGAAAAACTGCAAGCAACGGCGAGATCGCACCGCGCTGATCGACTTGATGCACGGTCTGAATCAGCACATGACCTACACGCCGGGCTCAACCGAAGTCGACACCAGCGCCGCCGAAGCTTTCGCCGGTCGCGGCGGGGTTTGTCAGGATCATACCCATGCGTTTCTGGCCTGCGCGCGCAGCCTCGGCGTGCCGTCGCGTTACGTGTCGGGTTATCTGTACAGCGAAGATTGCGAGCATCTGGCCAGTCATGCCTGGGCAGAAGCGTGGCTGGATGACGCGTGGTACAGCTTCGACGTGACCAACCAACTGGCGCGCCCGGAGCGACACTTGAAGCTGGCGGTCGGCCTGGATTATCTCGATGCCTGCCCGGTCCGCGGCATGCGCCGGGGCGGCGGTTGCGAGCAGATGCACGCCAAGGTATTCGTCTCGCCGACGCCGGTTATTTCCGTGCAGCAACAATAGCTCGACGCACGCAAAGCCCTGTGGGAGCGAGCCTGCTCGCGAAAGCGGTTCATCAGCCAGCCAACCAGCGACTGACACTCCGCCTTCGCGAGCAGGCTCGCTCCCACAAGGGAGACTGCATCAAGGCTTGGCTTTGCGGCCGGCCATGTGCTTGAGATAGCCCACCAGCATTTCAAGGTCTCCATCCGGCAACACCTGCGCGGAAAACCCCGGCATCTTCGCCTGCGGCCACTGACGCAAACTCTGCGGATCGCGGATGTAGCGCTTCAAGAAATCCGCCCCAAAATACTCGGTCGGGCTATACGGAATATTCAGATCCGGACCGAACTGCGCGTCTCCGGCACCATTCAACCGGTGACAGGCCAGGCAGTTTTTCTGAAACAGGGCAAAACCCTGGTTCACCGGATCATCGGCCTTCAAGGCAGGATCGGGCAGCAGGGCAGGGAAGCGTTGGGCCACTGGCGCCATCAGCTTGATACTGGCGACTTCGAACGGCCACTGTTCGGGGCTGACATTGCCGGCCTGCGGATCGGTCCAGACCAGATAGAACGGCCCGGCGCTGTGCTTGCCGGCAGACAGCGGTGGCCACGGCCGCGCCGGGTCCTCGATTGCCAGCCATGCGCGTGCGCCGTCCTTGTTCAGCAAGGGCGCGGCGGCCAACTCTGCGGCAAAGCCATCCAGTGCCACCGCCTGCAAGTGATCCTCCGGCTTGACCCCCGTCAGCAATGCGGCCAGCGGCACGGCCTGATAGGTCATGTCCTTCTTGTAGGAAACATCATTGTTGATCGTGAGGGTTTGCACATGAGGATGCTTGAGCAGCTCTTCGGTCTGCCAGGTGCGGCTGTTTGCGCCCAACTGCAGATCCAGTTGTGCAGCGGACAAGGGCAAGCTCAGCAGCAAGGTACCGAGCGCAATGAGCGTTTTCAAATGATCGCCGTCCATGTCGTGGGAGTACGCAAAGGTTGGCACAACCACGCTGGCCCGGGTAGCGGGCCAGTCACATTTTCAGTGGCGATATACAGCACGCGACGTTTGAATCAGCCGATGACCTTGGTCAGATTCGGCAAGATCAACAACAGCGTCGTGGCGAAAAGAATGAGTCCTGCTTGACGTACTTTCGGTTGTTTGAACATGGCTTGACCGCCTTTATTGTTATTTCCTGATGCGTGCCTGACCGCATTTCCCTGACGGCACGCGTTGCACTTCCTGTTGAAGCACGCCCGTCTCGGCAAAACCCGACGACGATGGCGTACATCTTCACCTTAGAGCCCACGTCTGCCTTCGCTTAGATCCATTTCATATGGAGTTCTTGGCAAAAGCTCTTAAAACGGCATGAGGCGTATTGCCAGCTTCTTTGCCGCCCGCTGGCTAGACAACTCGGCGACCTGAACCGGTTCACCTGATGACGGTTGACCGTCCGTCTGAGCGTGTGCGTCAAGCGCTTTGAGCAATGTGGTCATTGCTTGCCATTCGGCGCAGGGCGAAAGTGAAGTGACAATAAATCAGGTTCGAGGACGTCATGACTGAAGCTTTGATTTTCGATGCGTTGCGCACCCCGCGTGGCAAAGGCAAGGCCGATGGCGCGCTGCACAGCGTGAAGCCGGTCAACCTGGTGGCCGGTTTGCTGAGCGCCTTGCAGGCGCGCACCGCGCTGGACACCAGTCAGGTCGATGATGTCGTCCTCGGCTGCGTCACGCCGATTGGCGATCAAGGCTCGGACATCGCCAAGACGGCGGTGCAAGTGGCCGACTGGGACGTCAGCGTCGCCGGTGTGCAGATCAATCGTTTCTGCGCTTCGGGTCTGGAAGCGGTGAATCTTGGCGCGATGAAAGTGCGCTCGGGCTTCGAGGATCTGGTGGTGGTTGGCGGCGTCGAGTCGATGTCGCGGGTGCCAATGGGCAGCGATGGCGGCGCCTGGGCGCTGGACCCGCAGACCAACCTGCACAGCCATTTCACCCCGCAAGGGGTCGGCGCCGATCTGATCGCCACCCTTGAAGGCTTCAGCCGGCAGGACGTCGATGCCTACGCGCTGCACTCGCAGCAAAAAGCCGCACGAGCGCGGGCCGACGGCTCGTTCAACAAGTCGCTGGTGCCGGTGCAGGATCAGAACGGCATCATCCTGCTTGATCACGATGAGTTCATCCGCGCCGAATCGACCCTCGAAGGCCTGGGCAAGCTCAAGCCAAGTTTCGAAATGATCGGGCAGATGGGCTTTGACGCCACGGCGTTGCGGGTCTACAGCCATGTCGAGCGGATCAACCATGTGCACACGCCGGGCAACAGTTCCGGAATTGTCGACGGTGCGGCGCTGATGCTCATCGGCTCCGAAGCCAAGGGCCGCGCGCTGGGGCTGCAGCCACGTGCGCGCATCGTCGCCACGGCCGTCACCAGCACAGACCCGACCATCATGCTCACCGGCCCGGCGCCGGCGACTCGCAAAGCGCTGGCCAAGGCCGGACTGCGCGTGCAGGACATCGATCTGTTCGAGGTCAACGAGGCGTTTGCTTCGGTGGTGTTGAAATTCATCAAGGACATGGCCGTCGATCCCGGCAAGGTCAACGTCAACGGCGGCTCGATCGCCATGGGCCACCCGCTGGGCGCCACCGGTTGCGCGATCCTCGGCACCCTGCTTGATGAACTGGAAGCGCGGCATCTGCGCTACGGCCTGGCGACGCTGTGTGTCGGCGGCGGCATGGGCATTGCCACCATCATCGAACGCCTCTGAGCCCCGACTTCAAGGAACCCTGTTATGAGCGAAGCCATTCGTTACGAAAAAGGCCAGGACGGTATCGTCGTGCTGACCATGGACATGCCGGGCCAGAGCGCCAACACCATGAACGCCGTGTACCGCGAGGCCATGGCCGCTTGCGTTGCCCGCTTGCTGGGAGAGAAAGACAGCATTGCCGGAGTAATCATTACCTCCGCGAAGAAGACCTTTTTCGCCGGCGGCGACCTCAATGAATTGATCAAGGTCGGCAAGCCCGAAGCCAAAGCCTTCTACGACATGGTGCTGACCCTCAAGGCGCAATTGCGCAGCCTGGAAACCCTCGGTAAACCGGTGGTCGCGGCGATCAACGGTGCTGCGCTGGGCGGCGGCTGGGAGATCTGTCTGGCCTGTCACCACCGCATTGCTGTTAATGACGCCTCGGTGCAACTCGGTCTACCGGAAGTGACCTTGGGTCTTTTGCCGGGCGGCGGTGGGGTGGTGCGCATGGTGCGCATGCTCGGCATCGAAAAAGCCCTGCCGTACTTGCTTGAAGGCAAGAAGGTGCGCCCGCAACAGGCGCTGCAGGCCGGGCTGATTGATGAATTGGCAGCGGATCCAGATGAATTGCTGGCCAAGGCGCGTGCTTGGATTTTGGCCAATCCGGCGGCAGTGCAGCGCTGGGACGTCAAGGGCTACCAGATTCCCGGCGGCACGCCATCGAACCCGAAAGTAGCGCAGATGCTGGCGATTGCGCCGTCGATCCTGCGCGCGAAAACCCAAGGCACTCTGCCGGCGCCGGAGAAGATTCTGTGCGCGGCGGTGGAGGGCGCTCAGGTCGATTTCGACACCGCGCACCTGATCGAAACCCGCTACTTCACCGAGCTGACGACCGGGCAAATCTCGAAAAACCTGATCGGTACGTTCTGGTTCCAGTTGAACGAGATCAACGCCGGCGGTTCCAGACCGCAAGGTTTTGCACCCTATAAAGCCCGCAAAGTCGGTGTGCTCGGCGCCGGAATGATGGGCGCAGGCATCGCGTTCGTCAGCGCCTCGGCCGGTATCGACGTCGTCCTCAAGGACATCAACCTTGCCGCCGCCGAGAAGGGCAAAGCGCATTCCGCAGCGCTGCTGGACAAGAAAGTTGCCCGTGGCCAAATGACTGCCGAACAACGTGAAGCGGTGCTGGCGCGAATCGTTGCGAGCGAAAGCGATGCCGATCTGGCCGGTTGCGATCTGATCATCGAAGCTGTGTTCGAGGATCGCCAACTCAAAGCCAGAGTGTCCGCCGCCGCGCAACAGGTGGTGGGCGGCGAAGCGGTCATTGCTTCCAATACGTCGACGCTGCCGATCACCGGTCTGGCGACGGCGGTGCCCGATCAAAGCAAATTCATCGGCCTGCATTTCTTCAGTCCGGTAGAAAAAATGCCGTTGGTGGAAATCATCAAAGGTGCGCAGACCAGCGCCGAAACTCTCGCTCGCGGTTTCGATTTCGTTCTGCAAATCAAGAAAACTCCGATCGTGGTCAACGACAGTCGCGGCTTCTTTACCTCGCGGGTGTTCGGCACGTTCACCAACGAAGGCATTGCCATGCTCGGCGAGGGCGTCAGTGCGCCGATGATCGAGACCGAAGCGCGCAAGGCCGGGATGCCGGTCGGGCCTCTGGCAATCTCCGACGAAGTTTCCCTCAGCCTGATGAGCCATATCCGTCAACAGACGGCCAAGGACCTACAGGCTGAAGGGAAACCGCTGATTGAGCACCCGGCCTTTGCCGTGATTGACTTGATGCTCAATGAATTCAAGCGACCGGGTAAAGCTGCCGGAGGCGGTTTTTATGAGTATCCAGCCGGTGCCCAGAAGCATTTATGGCCGGAGCTGAAAACGCGCTTCGAGAAGGCCGACGGACAGATCTCTGCGAAGGATGTGCGTGATCGGCTGTTGTTTGTGCAGGCCATCGAAACCGTGCGCTGTGTGGAGGAGGGCGTGCTGACCTCGACGGCGGATGCCAACGTCGGCTCGATCTTCGGCATCGGTTTCGCCGCGTGGACCGGCGGGGCGCTGCAGTTCATCAACCAGTATGGCCTGAAGGACTTCGTCGCCCGCGCGCAGTATCTGGCCGAGCAATACGGCGAACGCTTTACCCCGCCAGCGCTGCTGCTGGACAAAGCGGCGAAAGGTGAAATGTTCTAGGGCCGGCGAGCATTTCGGGGCTTGCCTTGGCCACGTGTTTCAAGGCAGGCTCTGGGGTGTTCATTATTCCCATCACGTGTCAGGTATTTTTTATGTCGCTGCGCATCTGCATTCTCGAAACCGACATCCTGCGGCCCGAATTGATTGACCAATATCAGGGCTATGGGCAGATGTTCCAGCGCCTGTTCTCGCAGCAACCGATCGCCGCTGAGTTCACTGTCTATAACGTGGTGAACGGGGATTACCCAAGTGACGACGAGACTTTCGATGCGTACCTGGTCACTGGCAGCAAGGCCGATTCGTTCGGCACGGATCCGTGGATCCAGACCCTCAAGACGTACCTTTTGAATCGCTACGATCGCGGCGACAAACTGCTCGGCGTGTGCTTCGGCCACCAATTGCTGGCGTTGCTGCTCGGCGGCAAGAGCGAGCGGGCCTCCCAGGGTTGGGGCGTCGGTACCCACAATTACAAGCTGGCAGCCAAGGCACCGTGGATGAGCCCGGTGCGCGAAGAGCTGACACTGCTGATCAGCCACCAGGACCAGGTCACCGAACTACCGGAAAACGCGACTGTGATCGCCTCCAGCGATTTTTGCCCGTTCGCGGCTTATCACATCAACGATCAAGTGCTGTGCTTCCAGGGCCATCCGGAATTCATTCACGATTATTCGCGCGCGCTGCTCGATCTGCGCCAGGAAGCGCTGGGTTCGCAGATTTACAGCAAGGGTGTCGCGAGCCTTGAGCAGGAGCATCATGGCGCTACCGTTGCAGAGTGGATGATGCGCTTCGTGGCGCACAAACCAGAAACGGCTCAACGCTGAAAGGGCCTGCTCCCACAATCCCTGTGGGAGCGAGCCTGCTCGCGAATATCCGGGGCAACGCGGTCCCGGCTACAGCCACCCCGACCGCTTGAAACTCGCCCACAAACTCACACACCCCACCGCAATAAACCCCAGCACCGCAAAATAACCGTAATGCCAGGTCAATTCCGGCATGTTCTGGAAGTTCATCCCGTAAATTCCCGCCACCGCTGTCGGGAACGCCAGAATCGCCGCCCACGCTGCAAACTTGCGCTGCACCACGCTCTGCCGTGATGCCTCGAGCAACACGCCAATCTCGATGGTCTGGCTGGCAATGTCGGCCAGCGTGCTCAGATCTTCCATTTGCCGCGTCACGTGAATCTGCACATCGCGAAAGTACGGACGCATGTTCTTGTCGATGAACGGGAAACTGAGCTTTTGCAGCTCTTCGCCGATTTCCACCATCGGCGCCGCATACCGACGCAAGCGCACCACATCACGGCGCAAACCGTGCAGCTTCTGAATGTCACGCTCGTTGAGGGCGCTACACAAAACGTTGCGCTCCAGCTCATCGATCTCGGCGTGGATCGCTTCGCCCACCGGCTGATAGTTCTCGATGACGAAATCGAGCAGCGCATACAGGACGAAATCCTCCCCGTGCTCGAGTAACAAAGGGCGCGCTTCACAGCGTTGCCGCACATAGGCATACGACGCGGAGTGGCCGTTGCGAGCAGTGATGATGTAACCCCTGCCAGCGAAAATATGCGTTTCGATGAATTGCAAAACGCCGTTTTCGCGGACCGGCGAGTAGGTGACGATAAACAGAGCGTCACCAAAGGTTTCCAGTTTCGGTCGGCTGTGTTTTTCCAGTGCGTCTTCGATGGCCAGTTCATGCAAGTTGAACTGACGTTGCAGGTTGGATAATTCCTGTGCGTCCGGTTCTTCCAGGCCGATCCACACGAAGTGGCCGGGTTTGGCCGCCCAGGCAGCACCTTCGTCCAGCGCAATATTGGTGACTTTCTTACCCTCGCTGTACACCGCAGCAGCAACAACTCGACCCATGGTGGTGATTCACTTCTTCTTGGCAGATGGCAGGGGAACAAGGCTTCAGCTTAGCCGTGTCGCTGCTTGAGAGTCAGTGAAACTTCTACAGTTCAGCCGGCAAAAGAAAACCCGCACAGGGCGGGTCTTGTTTCACGTGGCTTGCAGTTGCCGATCCATCGATTCGATGCACTCGCGCATCTGCTCGCGGCATCGCTCGATCAGCATGGGCATGTCGTCCATGGTCAATCCGACTGTAGGAATCGCCGGCAAGGAACGTATGAGAACGTTGCCGCTGCGCCAGCGATTCAGGCGCATGTGCTTTATATAGCTGCTCACGCACACCGGAACGATCGGCACGCCGGCGGCAATTGCCATCTGGAACGCGCCTTTCTTGAACGGCAACAAATCTTCACCGAGGTTGCGGGTGCCTTCCGGAAACACCCAGATCGAGGTGTCTTCGTTCTGCAAGGTGTGGGTGGTCGTCAGCATCGACTGCCGCGCCTTGTGCGCATTGCCACGGTCGATCAACACATTGCCGGCCAGCCAGAACAACTGGCCGAACAACGGCACCCACTTCAGGCTTTTCTTGCCGATACACACGGTGCGGCGCGGGACGACATTGCCGAAGACGAACAGATCGTAGTTGGACTGATGGTTGGCGATGATCACGCAACTGTCGGGCTTGTTCATCAAGCCGTTGACCTCGGACTTGACCCGCAAACGCAAGATACACATCGCCGGCAAAGCGTAGAGGCGGGCGCAGAGTCGGCTGTTGTCCGGGTTGAACGGGCGGCACAGTCCAAGGATCACGCCGAGCACGCCGGCCAGAATAAAGTGCAGGCCCATCAACAACATACGAAACACAAACAGCATTTTTGCAGGCCCACCGGGACAAAAGGTGGCGCAGTGTACGGATGTGCACTGTTTTCGGCAATTGCCGCTATAGAGTCCGGAGATGGCCGATGTTTAAGCGCATGTTTCAGTCTTGCCTGTCAGGCGCGTCCTAGAGCTTTCCGCGAATCTTCGACGTATGACGTAAGAAAAAGCCCGACACGAGAGTCGGGCTATTCACTTACCGGCAGATCCTGGACGAGTCAGCCCAGATGTTGCTGATCCTGCAGGATGGCGTCGTCAAGAGTTTCCAGCAGTTGCTTGCGCACTTTCAGCTTGGTGTTCTTGTGCGCGAGCATGTTGATCTTCTTCAACTGCCGCGCGGCAGCCAGCGCGGCGCCTTGCAATTCTTCGGCAGTGACGACTTTGTCGAGGAAGCCTGCATCAACGGCACTTTGCGGATCGAACATTTCGCCATTGATCACCGAACGATGGAAAGCCGAACGCCGCAAGCGATCACGCGCCAGCTCGATACCGGCGTGGTGCATGGTCATGCCGATCTGCACTTCGTTCAGGCCGATGCTGAACGGGCCGTCGACACCGATGCGGTAATCGGCGGACAACAGCAGGAAAGCACCCTTGGCCACAGCGTGTCCCGGGCAAGCAACGATCACCGGGAACGGGTGAGAGAGTAGGCGGCGCGCCAATGTCGAACCGGCTGTCACCAGCGCAACGGCCTCCTTCGGGCCGGCGGTCATCACCTTCAGGTCATAACCACCGGAGAGAATCCCCGGCTGCCCGGTAATGATCACCACGGCGCGATCCGCCACCGCCTGATCCAGCGCCGCGTTAAACGCCGCAATCACATCCGGAGAAATCGCGTTGACCTTGCCATTGTTCAGGGTCAGGGTCGCGATACCGTCTTCGAGGTGGTAGGCAATCAACTCGCTCATGACGCTATTCCTTATTAGAAAGATGGGCAGACGTTACCCACCGCCGCAAGCCAGGTAAAGCGCCGTGACTGACCTGCCAGTCACCATTTTGCGCTTCGGCCAGCGCTGCGCGCATGTTGCCTTCCATAAAGGAAGCGCGCGGCTTACCCGAGATTGGCGGGTTTGCCATCGTCCGCTCTGGCTGAACGCAACGGCCTCTCTTAAGCGCATGAAAATTCTGAAAAAAAGTTTGCCATCGGAAAAGCTTTCGACTACATTAGCGCGCCTCGACAGACAGAACATGTCTGCAGAGATACGGTGAAGTGTCCGAGTGGCTTAAGGAGCACGCCTGGAAAGTGTGTATACAGGAAACTGTATCGAGAGTTCGAATCTCTCCTTCACCGCCACATTCAGTGAACACAAACCCCTGATTTTCCTAGAGAAAGTCGGGGGTTTGTGGTTTTTGGCGTCTGGAAAATGGTGACGTGGGACCGCTGATGTTCGGCATCTATGAACGTGTCTTAGCGATCATTCTCTCTCCAAAGCTATACAAACCCCTGTCACCCGTCGAAATCTCCTACACGCCTCATTGACCCCCCGAACCGTCCCGAGTTTACTGTATGCGCATACAGTAAATTCACTATCAGGTTCGTATCATGAGCGTCACCATCCTCGGCCCTTTGTCAGGCGCGGGCGAAAAGCTTGCGCTGTATTCGTTTCGGATTCCCGCCGGTTTTCCTTCGCCGGCGGCTGATCACATTGAAAAGCACATCTCTCTGGACGAGGTTTTTGATATTCGTGCACCGCACGTTTATCTGGCGAAGATCGAAGGCGAGAGCATGCAGGACGCGGGGATATTTTGCGGTGATCTGGTGATCGTCGATCGCAGCCTGAATGCCGAGCACGGCGATATCGTCATCGCCGGTCTCAACTCCGAACCTGTCTGCAAGCGCCTGCACATGCGCGACAACACCATCATCCTTCTTTCGGCCAACAGCAAATACCCGCCTCGCTATGTGATGGAAGGGGATGAGCTGGTGATCTGGGGTGTGGTGACTTACAGCGTGCGCGACCATGGAAAATCGTGAGCAGGTCTTCGCGCTGATCGATTGCAACAGCTTCTATGCCAGCTGCGAGCGAGTGTTCCGGCCCGATCTGGCGAAGACGCCGATTGTCGTGCTGAGCAATAACGATGGCTGCGTGATTGCCCGGAGTTATGACGCCAAGCCCTTTGTGAAAATGGGCGCGCCGTATTTCCAGATTCGCGATGATTTGCGCCGCCATGGCATTCAGGTGTTCAGCAGTAATTACGCCTTGTACGGCGACATGAGCGAGCGGGTGATGACGATCATCGAATCCATGGTGCCGGCGGTCGAGGTGTACAGCATTGATGAGGCGTTCGCCGATCTCAGCGGCATCCCTGGGGACCTGACCGCGTTTGGCCGCACCATCCGCTCTGCTGTTTATAAGCGCACCGGCATCCCGGTCGGCGTCGGCATCGCCCCCACGAAAACGCTGGCCAAGCTCGCCAACCACACCGCGAAACGCCTGCAAGCGCATACCGGTGGCGTGGTCGACATCTGCGATCCGTCCAAACGCGACTGGGTGCTGCGCAATACCGATGTCGGTGAAGTGTGGGGCGTCGGGCGGCGGATGAAAGCTCATCTGGAAAGCATGCAGATCAGAAGCGCGATGGACCTGGCGAAGGCCGATCCGTGGACGCTGCGGCGCAAGTTCAGCGTGGTGATCGAAAAGACCGCGCGCGAACTGGGTGGCACATCCTGTCTGGAACTGTCGGAAACAGAACCGCCGAAGCAGGAAATTTGCAGCAGCCGCATGTTTGGCAACCGTTTGACTACCATCGAGCCGATCAAGGAAGCCGTGGCGACTTATGTGCATCGAGCGGCGGAAAAGCTGCGTGCTCAGAATTCGCTGTGCAAAAAGATCCGCGTGAGTATCCGCACCGGCATGTTCAATCCGGAAGAGGCGAAGTACGCCAATGGCGCGCTGATCGAGTTGCCTTATCCGACCAATGATGTGCGGTTGCTGAGTAAGGTGGCGAGCGAAGCGATCGATCGATTGTTCCGGCCGGGCTTCAAGTACAGCAAGGCTGAGGTGCTGTTGATGGATCTGCGACAGCCCGGAGAATTTACCGAAGACCTGTTTGCACAGTCCCAACCTCAAGCGGCGGAGAGGGTGATGGGCGTGCTGGACCAGATCAATCAGCGCTGGGGGCATGGAACGTTGCGAGCGGGGAGTGTGCCGGCTGATCCGGCCTGGGGCATGCGGCGGGAGATGATGAGCTCGAGTTTTACGACGAAGCTGGATCAATTGTGGGTCGTTAAATCTAATTGAGGCACGGGTGCCAGGCCTGGTGCAGCGCTACAATCGCCGCCTTCACTTTTGCAGTAAAAGGACGACTTTCATGATCATTTCCACCACTCATTCCGTCGAGGGGCGGCAGATCACTGCCTATCTGGACATTGTCAGCGCCGAGTCTGTGCAGGGCGTCAACGTGATCCGCGATATGTTCGCCGGCATGCGCGACTTCTTTGGCGGGCGCTCGCAGACATTGGAGCGGGCTCTTAAAGAAGCACGCATTCAGGCCACCGACGAACTGAAGGATCGGGCGCGGGCATTGCAGGCTGACGCGGTGGTCGGCGTGGACTTCGAGATCAGCATGCCGGCAGGCAAGGGTGGCATAGTTGTCGTGTTTGTGACCGGAACGGCGGTGAAGCTGCGCTGATCATTGCGTTCAAGGCAAAGCCCACTCGCACAACGAATGGGTTTTTTTCCGCGTCAATCAGCCCTGAGGCTTGAGCAACACAGCGCCTCTTGAGTCATAGGTCAGCGGTGTATCGATGGCAACGAGGGGCGGTGTCCCGTCAGGCTGCGCCGATGGTGCGGGCTCGCTGGGATGGTAGACGACGCCCGGCTGCAGAAGCGGTTTGTCCGGGTATTTGATGGTGATTTCACCCGAGGCGATCTTTTCCTTGAGTTTTTCCGCACCGGCCTTGCCGGCAGCGATCTGCTCGTCCTTGAGTTTTACTACTGGCATGTTCGGGAATCCATTGATCTGCATGATCTCTCCTTGAGATTCATTGGTAGGAATAAGGGCAGCGGCCGTTCGATGGAAATCTTTAGCGAGTGATCGCTCGCGACGCTTTTTTCCATTCGTCGGTGATCAGCCTTTCTGAACAGCAAGTCCAGTAGTGACCGGCTAGTCTCAAAAGCGCTGAGGGACGATATTTTTCAGGCAAAACTGTTTTGCCGGTGTCGGCCCGGTTGCGTAGGGGAGAGTCTATGTCAGGTCCATTTATCGAAGATGATGGCGCTGAGTTTTCATTCAACAACTGTGTGCGCTGCGGTCAGTCGGAGTATCAGTCGGGGTTTGGCGAGGATCCGGTCAGCATCGGCAAAATCAAATCCACGGCCCCCAAAGGGCCGAAAGCGAAATTCCTGCCCAAGGTCACGACAAGGACCAGAAAGTGATTTCATCCCGTACCCCGTCACTGAACGGGGTTTTTTATGCGCGCAAGAATGAGGGGGCGGGCATTGACATTAATGTCGGTTTTTTTTCACAAACTTTTCACGTTGGCCAACGTAGTGTGAAGCCATCCGTTAGAAAGCAAGTCTCCAGCCCGTCTCCCCAGCGGGCTTTTTTTTGCCCGGCATAAAACCTTTTCCCTGATCGCGGTCCAATCGACGCTGTCGCCCGCGTCTGGACTTTCCTGCGCTGAGGGCATTAAATCCCGCTCCTTTTCGTCATCCCGTTTATTTGAGGTTTTCGTCATGCGTTTAACACTGCCTGCTCTGGTTCTTGGCCTTCTGGTTGCTCAAGGTGCGATGGCTGCCGGTGATGGCACTGCGGCGCTGGGCGGTGGCCTGGGTGGCGCGCTGGGTAACGTGGTCGGTCAGAAAATGGGCGGCAGCACCGGTGCCGCCATTGGCGCTGGCGTTGCGGGCGCAGCGGGCAGTGCCGTCGCCGCACGCAAGGGCAGCCGTACCAAAGCGGCGATCGGCGGCGGTGTCGGTGCAGCCGGTGGTTCGGTGATCGGCAACAGCTTGGGCGGCCGCAACGGCGCCACCATCGGTGCAGGTCTGGGCGGCGCGGCCGGCGGTGCCGTCGGCAGCAACCTGGGCAAAGGTCACAAGCGCCACTGAGACTGATGGCCTGTCAGAAGAAGCCCGACTCGATGTCGGGCTTTTTCATGGCTGAACGTTTCGTGCGAAATCATCTCCAATCTGCATACGCCCCGCTTGGGCGGACTGTCCCGATTCGGGAACTGCGAGGTTCATATGCGATTGTCATTATCTGCACTGTTTTTTGGCTTGGTCGTGGCGCAGGGCGCGATGGCGGCCGGAGACGGCACCGCTGCCGTAGGCGGTGGTCTCGGCGGTGCGCTGGGTAATGTGGTTGGCGGACAACTCGGCGGCAGCACGGGCGCAGCGGTCGGCGCTGGTGTTGGCGGCGCGGCGGGCAGTGCCGTCGGCGCGAACAAACGCAACCGCACCGAAGCCGCGATCGGCGGCGGTCTTGGCGCAGCAGGCGGCTCGGTCGTCGGCAACAGCCTCGGCGGCTCCACCGGCTCCGCCATCGGCGCGGGCCTGGGCGGCGCAGCAGGCGGCGCGGTAGGTAACAATCTTGGCGACGACGACGGCGGATCTCATTCCGGCGGCCACAAGCACAAGAACAAACACAAAAATAAACATCGCTGATTGATCAACGAAAACCCGGCCTGGCGCCGGGTTTTTCGTGTGTGGCCGTCAGGCAGAGGAACGATTGGCGATAGGGCTTTTCGAACGTCATATATCCCACACGAGCAAGAGGTGCGCCATGACTCCTGAAACCGAAGGCAAAGAAGAGAAGGGCCCGAGTGGATTGCCATTTATCAATGATCCGGGGAATGAAGATCCCGGGTCGCTGATGGATGATGCGACGGTGCCGTTGAATGATGCGGATGAGGCGGATATGGAGTATGAGGAGGATGGGGATGAGCAGTGATCTATTCTTAGATTGAATTCCAGGGCCTATAATTTTAGGCCCTTTAAGTATATTCGGAATTTCAGGAGTGTAATTTCACCTGGTGTTGTTCAGCAATGAGGATCACCTGTGAGGACATAAAGGCTGTCAGATGCCGACATTTTTTCAATCTTCTTTGACAAAATCAATTCGTCAAATTCTTTTTCGAGTATTTTCTTGTCGCAAAATTTTTTATAGGTAAGTGGTCTGTCCAACGCATAGATGTAGAGCCGCCATACATCAAACCCGTCAATTCTGCTGTTGAACCCATAGTCAAAATTCACTGATTCAGTAGCGAAGTGAACAATGCAGCCAACTCCATGGAGTTCATACTGAGTTTCGCTAGTTATGTCGCCACAACGTTGTATTTGGTTGCTGCGCCAAAGCCTGAGAATATTTCTCGTACCAAATTTTTTCTCGAGTAGCACTGTCGCATTCTCAACCTTGGCGAGAAAGTCGTTAATGAGATCTACAATGTCGTTGCGCTGTTTGTTCATCTTCTTCTGCGGTGCTCCAGTCTGTCATTGCCAACGTTATCGGCTGATTCTAGTACTTCCTCAATACTGTTTAAGGTGCCGTGATGGTCTCGTATGTTGGTTATCAGTTGTATTGTAACTTCTGTAGAAGTTTGTCGTGCGGCAGAAGCTCGATGATGGCCGTCCAGAATGTAAAGCGTGCCGTTGTGTTCAGCAACATCTATGGGGTGATCGCTATTAAATCCATTGCTTTGCATGTCATCTCTCATTAGCTCGACTAGTTTGGTGGAGGTTTTACCCATAAGCGCATGTGTTCGTTTCAGTGTTTTGGGGTCTACGCCCTGAGTTAAGCGTGGTAATTGGGGTTCCCCATCATCAACCTTAACCCCATCACTCGCCCCCGGAACCTCACACCCAGGCTTATTCGGCGGCGGGCAATTGGACGTCAACCCCAACGGATCCACCCACCCCGTCGGATTCGGCACGTACTGGTACTGATTCAACCCACCCGCGAGCTTCACCGGGTCCGGGGTCAGATACCGCCCTAACCTAGGGTCGTAATACCGATGGCGGTTGTAATGCAGCCCACTTTCAACATCGAAATACTGCCCCTGAAAACGCAGCGGTTGATCCAGATAATCCTCGCCAGCGAGGGTGACGGCGGCGACTTTGCCGTAGGCGTCGTATTGCGCGGACCAGACAATTTCGCCGCTGTAGTCGGTGAGTTCCTGTGGGGTGCCGAGGTGGTCGAGTTGGTAGTAGAAGGGGCAGGCCTTTTTCGGGCCTTTGCCGTCGAGCATCGCGAGTGGGCGGAAGGTGCCGGGTTCGTAGAGGAAGCTGCGGTATTGCGTGGCGCTGCTTTCGGCGACGAGGTGCTCGCCTTGCCAGAAGAATTCGGTGACGGCGCCGTCGACGGTTTTGCGGATACGGCGGCCGAAGGCGTCGTATTGATAAGTGGCGGTCTGGCCGTCAGGGCGGGTCAGGCCGATCAGGCGGTGCTGGCAGTCGTAGCGGTATTCGGTGACCAGGGTCTGGCCGTGGCCTCGGCGTTCGCGGATCAGGTTGCCGAAGGCGTCGTAGTCGTAATGGCGGTCGCCCTGCATCAGCAGGCGATTGCCTTTGATCTGCGCAGGGCCGGGGCGGTCCTGCATCAGCAGGTTGCCGGCCGGGTCGTGGGCGAAGGATTCGGGCAGTTCGTCGCGCGAGTGGCGTACGCGGATCAACCGGTCGAGGGCGTCGTAGCCATAGGTGCGCTGGCCGTGGCGGCTGTCGGCGATGTGCTCGAGATTGCCGTTGGCGCTGTAGGCATAATCGCGGCGGTACAGCGAGGCGTGGCGATGGCCTACAGCGTGGGCGAGCAAGCGGCCCTGATCGTCGTAGGAATATTCGCTGAGCAGCAGACCCTGCTGGCGTTGCTGTTCACGACCGCAGTGGTAGACGTGGCGCGTGAGCGGCGTGCCGTTGAGGTCGATGGCCGACAGCGCACCGCCCTTGGCGTAGTGATAGTCGAGCTTGCTGTTGTCCGGCAGGCGCAGGCGTTTGAGCTGGCCGCAGGCGTCATAGGCGTAGCGCAAGGTGCCCCAGCCCTGATGTTCGGTGATCAGCCGATCCTGACGGTCATACTCGAAGGCCAGCGGATGGTTCTGGTCGTCATCGACGGCAACCAAGCGCCCGAGGCGGTCGTAGTCGTAGCGGATCTTGGCGCCATCGGGCAGGTTCTTGACCCGCAACCTTCCAGCCGCGTCGCGCTGGTATTGGGTGACCAGCGATAAACCCTGCTCGCCGAATTCAGTCTTTTCCAGCAAATGACCATTGAGGTCGTAGACGTAAGCCGTACGCCGCCCATCAAACCCGGTTTCCTGTCGGATCAATCCGGTCGGCGTGTAATCCAGTCGGTACTTTTCGCCCGATTCGTTTTCAATCTCGGTCAGCAACAGCCGCGCATGGTCATAGCGGTACTGCACGCGGGTGCCGTCAGGATTGATCCGCCGCGAGACCAGGTGCAGGTCATCGTCATATTCATAGCGGGTGATGCGCCCGAGTTCATCGCGTTCGGCGGTGATCTGGCCGTAGGCGCCATAGCTGTAGGCGCGCGTGCTGCCCGTAGGAGAAGTCGTCAGGATCAGTCGGCCGGCCGCGTCCCACTCCTGACGGCTGACAACACCAAATTCGTCCTGGGTGGTAATCCGCCGGCCCAGCGCATCGTAGGAAAAGCGCCGCACGCCGCCATCGGGCAGGGTTTCTTCGATGAGCTGACCCAGCTCGTTCCACACCCAGCGATGGCGGCTGCTGTCCGGATAACGCAGCGACAGCAATTGCCCGCGCAAGTTGTAGTAGTAATGGGTGACCTGGCCGTCGGGATCGACCGCTTCGGTGACGGCGCCTTCGGCGTTGCGCCGGTAGATCCACACCGCATCACCACGGCAACGCTTGTAGAGAAAACCGTTGCGGTACTCGTAGGACGTTGGTGCATCGTCCGGCGGAATCAGCGCGATCAGCCGTCCAAGTTCGTCGTAGCGGTATTCGGTAACCGCGCCCAACGCATCCTGCTCGGCGATCAAGCGCCCCTGCTGGTCATAGGCCTTGAGCTGCTCGCCACCATCGGCCGCAACCTGGCGCACCAGCCGCGCGCGCTTGTCGTGGACGTAGACTTCTTCGGTGCCGTCGACGTAATGCACGGTCACGCTGGCGTCGTCATCGTTCCAGACGTAACGGGTGTTCATCTGCGAGAACGACGCCCAGTGCCGCACGCAGCGGGCGGCTTTGCCCTCGCGTTGCCACTCCCAGAAGAAGCTCGCGCCGCCGGTCAACTGGCGCTGGAGGATGACGTGGTGGTCGTCATAGTCGTAGCGCTCGCTGTCGCCGACCGCGTTGGTCGCGACCAGCAGGCGTTGCCGGGCATCGAAGCTGTAGGTGGCGAGGTTTTGCTCGGTGGTCCACTCGCCTTGGACGAACACCTGATAATCGACCGCCACCAGCTGCGCACGGTCATAGCGCAACAGCAGCGCGCGGCCGGCGCCGTTGTCCAGACGCTGAATGCGGTCGGAGCGATCGCGTTGCAGGGTCAGACGATTGCCGTAGACATCGCTGATTGCGGTCAGCCGGCCGGCGCGAAAGTGATAGAACCGCGCGCTGTCGCCGGCCAACGCCAGAATCAGTTCTTCCGGCTCATCACCGAGAAAGATCGCCGCCCGCGACAGGCTGTTGTGAATCGCCGGGCGCGCGACGTTGGGCAGGGGAAAACGAGTGCGGCGGTTTTCGTGATCAATCCAGATCACGCCATCGCCGTCGAAGGACAGCCGATGGGCCAGCGTGTGGCTCCAGCCGAACCCTAGGCCGATGTCGATCTCGACCGCGCTGCTGCGGTACAAACGGGTGAACTCGAAGGGCAACACGCCGTCGAGCACCGCGTCGGTCAGGGTCAGCAGTTCTTCGCCGGTGACCATCGACACCGGGCAGCCATTGGTACAAGTTTTGGGCACGCAATCGGCGGCGTCGCCGTTGGGGTTCTTTGCTTGGTCGGGCGCGTCGTCGTGTGGCTCATGGCGCTCAAGGCGGGCCATGTTTTGAGATTTGTCCCGCGCGAGTGGCGCCGGATTCGGCACGCTGAGCACCACCGCGTCGGCCTGACGAATGTTCAGCGGAATCGATGGAGTCGGCTTCAGCTCCACCTCGCGCGCATGAAACATTAGCGGCTTCAGCGCGCTCGCGTGCTGCTTGAGTTCCGGCGTCGAAGTCAGCTCAGCCAGACGCAAGGCTGAGGCGGCCAGCCACTCTCGCGCCCGTGGCGACTTGATCTTCGCCAGGACCTTGCTGCTCAAACGCAGCGATACGCCGGCACCGCCCGCCACGCGCATCAACAGGAAACTGATGAGCAACTCGGTGCGAACTTCGGCTACCACCTCGGCGAGGTATTGCGGCGGCAGCATCTTCAGCCAACTGGTGAACGCGGCCAGATGAATGAACAGCAACGGCTCGTCGCTGAGCATCAACAAAGCGTTGGCAATCGCCTCGCTGGAAGCCGCCAGCAGCGCCTCAAGTTCGACTTCGCTCAGGTATTCCAGGAGCTTCGCGCTGTGCTCCTGCAGATCGGCAAGTAGGGCGAACAGTTGTTGAATGTCATCCCAGACGCCATTCAAAGCTTTTTCCAGACCGCGCCAATCGGCCCGTTGCAACTGCCCGTAACGATCAAGGAAACCGGCGCTGGAAAACTCCGTCCATTGCGGTTGGAAGCCTGTCCATTCGCTGCGCAGCCAGCCTTCAAGACCGGCAATCACGCCTTCATATGAGGCATACAGGGCGCGGACATGGTCGGTAGAAACATCGGGAAAGAAGGTGACGCGATAGCGCTGGCCGCGCATGCAATCGGTCACCTCGAGAATCCCGCTCGGGCCGATGGTGTAGCGCAGTGGTTCGCCGCAGGTCAGCACACCGTCGACGTCGCTGAGCAGAGGTTCGAGGGTCACCGGGGTGTCGCCGATCGGCACGAAGCGCGCGGTTTCGAACGAATGCACCAGGGTCAGCGGCCCGTTGGCCGGGCACATGACTACCGATGAGCTGATGGGGGCGCGCGAGGTGATCGGCGCGCTCAGTTGTACGTCATTGCCAACCTTGAACACCTGCTCGATGTCCAGCGCGGTCCCGGTCCAGAACTGCTCGGCCCAGGCGTCGTAGTTGTTCAGGCACAGGCGGAACTCGTCGATCAGCGCTTCGAAATCTGGCTGCTTCGGATTCAGGGCGGCCACCACCAGCAGTCCGATGCTGTTGTTCAGGGCCAGGAGCCGATCGGGTTGAAACATTCGCAGTCGCTCGCGCATGTGAAAAAAACGGGAGCGCGGACTTTGCGGGGGATCAAAAAGGAAAGAAGTCGGGGAAGTAGGCAGTGTCTGTAGGAGTTTTCGCTAAATGCGAAAAGGCGTCGATGGCATTGCCCGTTGCTCAATGTCCATCGGCCTCGCTATGCTGCTGAACCCATTAATCAGATCCGCGTTGCGGCACGTTGCCTGTCGCCCGGGATGTCTTTGTTAACGGATCCGATGATGAATGCACCGCTGACGACGTTCGGCCCGATCAAGGCCGTGATTTTCGATATGGACGGTTTGCTGCTCGATACCGAGGGCATTTACACCGAGGTCACCTCGCTGATTGCCGGGCGCTACGGGAAAACCTTCGACTGGAGCGTCAAACAAAACATCATTGGTCGCGGTGCCAATGACCTGGCCAATTACGTGGTGCAGGCGCTGGAACTACCGATCACTCCGGAAGAATTCCTGCAGATCCGCGAGCCGCTGATGCGCGAGCGTTTTCCCAAGGCGCAGGCGATGCCGGGGGCCGAAGCGCTGGTGCGTCACCTCAAGGCGCACAACATCCCGATCGCAGTCGGCACCAGTTCGTCGCGCCAGTCGTTCGGGCAGAAAACCACCTTGCACCGTGAGTGGTTTGCGCTGTTCGATTTCATCGTCACGGCGGACGATCCGGAAGTCGGCGCGGCCAAACCGGCGCCGGATATCTTTCTCACCGCTGCCCGGCGTTTGGGCGTTGCGCCCAAGGATTGTCTGGTGTTCGAGGATTCGCCGTTTGGCGTCACCGCAGCGAAAGCGGCAGGCATGACCGCGATCGCCATCCCCGACGCAGCGATGGCCGATGAGAAATATGCCCACGCTGACGGCATTATTCGCTCGCTGAAAGACTTCAGGCCCAGCGCCTTTGGCCTGCCGACGCTGGAACTGGCTTGACCGTTCACACGAAAACGCCGCCCTTCCTATAAAGAAGGGCGGCGTTTTTTCTTGCCGGTCTGTCAGGCGCCGAAACCACCGTCGATGGTCAAGCTGGCACCGGTGATGTAACCGGCTTCCGGCCCGGCCAGATAGGCGACGAAGCTGGCGATTTCATCGGCGGTGCCGTACCGACCGACGGCCATCAGCGGGATCAGGCTGTCGGCGAATTCGCCATGGGCCGGGTTCATGTCGGTGTCGACCGGGCCAGGTTGCACGTTGTTGATGGTGATACCGCGTGGGCCGAGGTCGCGGGCCAGGCCTTTAGTCAGGCCGACCAGTGCCGATTTGCTCATCGCGTACACGCCGCCACCGCCGAAGGGCATGCGGTCGGCGTTGGTGCTGCCGATGTTGATGATCCGCGAGCCTTCGCCCATGTGTTTCGCTGCTTCCTGCGAAGCAATGAACACGCTGCGCACGTTGATGGCCAAAGTCTGATCGAAGTCTTCCAGTTTGAAATCTTCCAGCGGCGCGATGGCCAGTACGCCGGCGTTGTTGACCAGAATGTCCAGGCGGCCAAACGCTTCGACGGTGGCGCTGACGGCGTGGCGAATCGCGCCGGCATCGGCGCTGTCAGCCTTGATCGCCAAGGCTTTGCCGCCGTTGCCGGTGATGCTGTTCTGCAGTTCTTTGGCTTTGGCGGCGGAGCTGACGTAAGTGAAAGCGACGGCGGCGCCTTCAGCGGCCAGGCGTTTGACGATGGCTGCGCCGATGCCGCGCGAACCGCCTTGAATCAGAGCAACTTTGCCGCTGAGGTGTTGAGTGGTCATGTTCGATCTCCAAGTGTTCAAGGCGGAATGCCTTGGTGTTGGTGCCGAGTATCGGCGTGGCATCGACAACCGGGTAGACCATGATTGCTATAGTCTGTGTAAACCAGAAGTTTACAGTGGCGATCATGGAAACATTCAGCAGTATCGAATGCTTTGTGCGCAGCGCCGAAGTTGGCAGCTTTGCCGAAGCCGCGCGACGTTTGAGCCTGACCCCGGCGGCGGTCGGCAAGAGCGTGGCGAAACTGGAGGCGCGGCTTGGCGTGCGGCTGTTCCAGCGCAGTACACGCAGCCTGACCCTGACCGAAGCGGGGCAGCTGTTTTTGAGTGAAGTCAGCGCCAGCCTGACCACCATCCAGAATGCCGTGGCCAATCTGGCCAGTGCTGGCGGGCAACCGGCCGGCACGCTGAAAGTCAGCATGGGTACGGTGTTCGGCCGTCTGTATATCGTGCCGCTGCTCGGTGAGTTTCTGCGGCGCTATCCGGCGATCAACCCGGACTGGCATTTCGATAACCGTCAGGTCGACCTGATCGGGCAGGGCTTCGACGCGGCGATTGGTGGCGGCTTTGAACTGCCACAAGGCGTGGTTGCGCGCAAGCTGACGCCGGCACATCGGGTGTTGGTGGCATCGGAGGACTATCTGCAAAAACATGCGCCGATCAGCCATCCCGATGACCTCAAGCAACACGACGGCATTCTGATTCGCTCACCGCAGACCGGGCGCGTGCGCTCCTGGCAACTGACTCACCGCGATCAGCAACACAGTCCGCTGACATTGCGGACGCGGATGACCATGAGTGATTCCGAGGCTGCCTGTGCAACCGCGATGCAAGGTCTAGGGATCGCATTGGTGAGCATGCCGTTTGCGGAGCCGTATCTTCAGGCGGGGACACTGCAGCGGGTGCTGCCGGACTGGTTTGTCGATGACGGCAACATTTCGATCTATTACGCCGAGCACAAATTGTTGCCGGGCAAGACCCGGGCGTTTGTGGATTTCGTGATTGAGCAGTTTGTTGAGCAGGGGTTGGGGCGGCGGTTTAGTGCTATTTGAGTAGGGCTTGGGACCGAGTCGTTTTCATTCGCGAGCAGGCTCGCTCCCACAGGGGACGCATTCCAAATGTAGGAGTGAGCCTGCTCGCGATGAACGATAACTCGGTCTATCGAGCAAAGCGCTGCGCCCAGCCAACAATATTCTTCGGCCGTGGCGTCGCATAAGTCCGCACCTTCGACGTCGACAACTTCAAACGCACCAGCGATTCGGCAATCATCACCGCCGCTGTCACGCCATCCACCACCGGCACGCCGGTGCGCCGACGGATCTGTTCATCCAGCCCGGCCATGCCGCCGCAGCCCAGGCAAATCACCTCGGCCTTGTCCTGGGTCACCGCCAGTTCGGCCTGCTGCACAATCGCTTCCAGTGCGCGCTGCGGTTCGTGTTCCAGCTCCAGAACCGCCAGACCACTGGCGCGCACCGAGGCACAGCGATCCCACAGGCCGGACAATTTCAGCCGATCCTCGATCAGCGGCACGGTGCGATCCAGCGTGGTCACCACCGAGTAGACATGGCCGAGAAACATCGCGGTGCTGGCCGCCGCATCGGTGATGTCCACCACCGGCACGTTGAGCAATTCCTGCAAGCCTTCGCGGCCATGTTCGCCGTAGCCGGCCTGAATCACGGCGTCGAAGGGTTGGTCGTAGGCCATCACCCGGTCCATGACGGCGATGGCGGCCAGGTAACTTTCGAAATTGCCTTCAATCGATTCGGCGCCGAAGTACGGGGTCAGGCCGACGATTTCGGTACCGGGCGAAGCGACGGCCTGCGCCGAGCGGGCGATGGCCTCGGTGATGGATTCGGTGGTGTTGACGTTGACCACGAGAATACGCATGGAAAATCCTTATTGCGGGCAGTGGTGCGGCCCGAAAACCGGGCCGCGAAGGGATCAGTGGCTGACGTTATCCACAGCGATGCATTCGCCGCTGACTTCGGCGTAATGCCTCTGGCGTTTGGCGATGATCAGGTAAAGCATGCCGGCGATACCGGCACCGATCAGCCAGGAGAACGGCGAAACACTGTGGAAGCCGGGTACCAGGGCCAGGACGATGGCGATCAGCGCTGCAGGAATAAACGCCGCCACCGCGCGGAAATTGATGCCACGGCTGTAGTAATAAGCGCCGTTGGGGTCTTCGCTGTAGAGCTGCGGCACGTTGATCCGGCCTTTGCGGATCAGCCAGTAGTCGACCATGATCACCCCGTACAGCGGGCCGAGCAGGGCGCCGAGGCCCGACAGGAAATACACGATCACCAGCGGGCTGTTGTAGAGGTTCCACGGCAGGATCAGTACAGCGATGGTCGCGCTGATCAACCCGGCGCGGCGGAAGGTCAGGTACTTCGGCGCCAGGTTGCTGAGGACGAACGCCGGGGCGACGAAGTTGGCCATGATGTTCACGGCGACGGTGACGATCAGAAAAGCCAGGCAGCCGAGCACCAGAAAGAATGTGTTGGGGATCGAGGCGATGATTTCGGTCGGGCTTTCGATGATCCGCCCGTTGATCTGGAACTGCGCGCCACACAGCAGCACAGTAATCGCAGCGAACACCAGAATGTTCACCGGCAAGCCCCAGAAATTTCCCACCTTGATGGTTTTGCGGCACGGCGAAGAACGGGCGAAATCGCAGAAGTTGAGGATCAGCGTGCCGTAGATCGCCAGCCACAACGCGCCGCCGGCGAATATGTTGCGCCACATCTCGCCACCGGTCAGCGGCTCGCGGATCGACCAGGCAATGGTCGCGTTGGCCTGGAAGTACATCCACCCGGCGAGGGCAGCAACGGTCAGCAGAATCACCGGCCCGGCAAACGCCTCGTAACGGCGCACCATCTCCATGCCGTAGGCAAGGATCGCCAGTTGCACCAGCCAGATGGCAACGAAGCACACCCAGCCAAGAGTCGACAGGCCGAGAATCGAGTTGTGATCGTATTCGGCAAAGCCCGGATGCACGGCGGTCAGCAGGACGCGGAATACCACCGAGGCGAGGTACGTCTGAATACCGAACCAGGCGATGGCGATAACCGCCCTGATCAATGCAGGAATTTGCGCACCGTGAATGCCGAAACTGATCCGGCTGATCACCGGAAACGGCACCCCGGTTTTCTGCCCCATGTATCCAGACAGGTTCATGAAGAAGTACACCAGCGCCGCGCCGATCCCCAGCGACAGCAGAATCTGCCAGCCGCCCAGGCCCAACGCATACAGGCCGATGGCGAACGAGTAGTTGGCGATGTTGTGCACGTCGTTCGTCCACAGGGCGAAGATGCTGTACTGGCCCCAACGCCGGCCTTCGGCTTTGGTCGGCGCCAGATCGCTGTTGTGCAGACGCGGGCTCAGTTGCAGCGGCTCGCTCAGTCCGTCATCGGGCAACGGTTGATCGAGCGTGGAGGAGGGCAGATTCAGCGCGATGTTATTCGAAAGACTTGTACGCATTCCGGCAGGCTCCTGACGTTCGCCACCGCGATGACTGTGCATGAGCGCTCAGGCTCGACAAATCTTCGTCGCAGCGGTGAAAACATCACTGGTTACGGGGCATCTGCAGCCTGTACGGGATAGGGCGCTTCAGGCTTGCGGATCGAAAGTGTGCATGTTTTGCAGTTTTGTATACAAAACATGTATGCGATAAAGCCAGATTTGTGCCAGTTGCCAATCTATAAGCGGCAGGGCTCATTTCGAATAGTTATCAATGCGGCATAAGTGGCTGAAAAACAGGCGATATAAATTGATTGATTGGACAGGAATTTTTTTCAGGGGAGGGAGTTTGCAGAGGGGCAAGCAGATGGGGATTCTGCTGGGGAGTGTAACTTTTCAGGGCGTCAGAACTGAAAGTGCACACATAAATGGCACCGATGGTGACAACCTTGTGTACACCTTTTGTGTGCCTGGCACCTATCAATGTGAAAGCGAGCCTGCTCGCGAATGCGGTGGATCAGGCAACTGCAACGTTGACTGGAACTGCGCTTTCGCGAGCAGGCTCGCTCCCACAGGTCTTTCTATAAATGGGGGATCAAACCTTGCTCTTGCTGATGATATTCCCCGCGTGCAAGCCGCATTCTTTCTGCGTGGCTTCTTCCCACCACCAGCGGCCTTCGCGCTCGTGCTGGTTCGGCAGCACCGGGCGGGTGCAGGGTTCGCAGCCGATGCTGATGAAACCGCGCTCGTGCAAGCTGTTATAGGGCAGTTCGAGCATGCGGATGTAACCCCAGATCTCCTCGCTGGTCATCTGCGCCAGCGGGTTGAACTTGTACAGGGTGCGTTCCGGTGTCGAGAAAGCTGTGTCGATTTCCAGCACCGCCACAGCGCTGCGGGTGCCCGGGCTCTGGTCGCGGCGCTGGCCGGTGGCCCAGGCTTTGACGTCGGACAGCTTGCGCCGCAGCGGTTCGATCTTGCGGATGCCGCAGCATTCGCCGTGGCCGTCCTTGTAGAAACTGAACAGGCCTTTTTCCTTCACGAACGGTTCGAGTTTCGTGTAGTCCGGCGAGACGATTTCGATGTCGATCTGGTAATGCTCGCGCACCTGCTCGATGAAGCGGTAGGTCTCCGGATGCAGGCGGCCGGTGTCGAGGCTGAACACTTTGACGTTCTTGTTCAGCTTCCACGCCATGTCCACCAGCACCACGTCCTCGGCGCCGCTGAAAGATATCCACAAGTCATCGCCGAACTCGGCGAAGGCGAGCTTGAGGATGTCCTGGGCGGATTTGTTGGCATAGGTCGTGGCGAGTTCCACGACGTCGAACGATGGGCTCATCAGGGCGGCTTCCTACAGGTCAATGGCGCTCGGGCGCTCTATAGGGGGCCGATGGTAACAAAAAGCTGCCGCGGCCGGGGCGTCCTCTGCGTTGCGCGCCTCGGGTGCAGACGCTAGAGTTCGGCCTCGCTTGACTCAAATAATCACTACAAACGGGAGTGTCTTGTGGAAATTGCTTGCCTGGATCTTGAAGGGGTACTGGTACCGGAAATCTGGATCGCCTTCGCCGAAAAAACCGGAATCGACTCCCTCAAGGCCACCACCCGGGACATTCCCGATTACGACGTATTGATGAAGCAGCGTTTGCGCATCCTCGATGAGCACGGCCTCAAACTCTCGGATATTCAGGAAGTGATCGCCACACTGAAACCGCTGGACGGTGCGGTGGAGTTCGTCAACTGGCTGCGCGAGCGTTTCCAAGTGGTGATTCTCTCGGACACTTTTTATGAATTCTCGCAGCCGCTGATGCGCCAGCTGGGCTTCCCGACCTTGCTCTGCCACCGCTTGATCACTGACGAAAGCGGTCGGGTGACGGGCTATCAACTGCGCCAGAAAGATCCCAAGCGTCAGTCGGTGCTGGCGTTCAAGAGTCTGTACTACCGGGTGATCGCGGCGGGTGATTCGTACAACGACACGACCATGCTCGGCGAGGCGGACGCGGGGATTCTGTTTCACGCGCCGGACAACGTGATTCGCGAGTTTCCGCAGTTTCCGGCGGTGCATACCTTTGAAGAGCTGAAGCAGGAGTTCCTCAAAGCCTCAAACCGCGATCTCAGCCTGTAAGCCTAGCTACCTGATGATCGTTCCCACGCTCCGCGTGGGAATGCCTCAACGGACGCTCCGCGTTCGGCTTTGGATGGGACGCGGAGCGTCCCGGGCTGCATTCCCACGCAGGAGCGTGGGAACGATCGGTGTGGGAGGCTGCTCGCGATGCTTCAGAGGTTCTGCAGGGTATCGAGCAGGATCCGCACTTTGGTCATCGACTCCTGATACTCCGCCTGCCAGTCCGAATCGGCGACGATCCCGCCGCCGCCCCAGCAGCACACCTGACCATCCTTGACCAGCAGACTGCGAATGGCGATGGAGCTGTCCATCTCGCCGCGCACGTCCAGATACAGCAACGAGCCGCAATACAGACCGCGCCGGGTTGGCTCCAGCTCGTCGATGATCTGCATCGCCCGAATCTTCGGTGCGCCGGTGATCGAGCCGCCGGGGAAACTGCCAGCGATCAGGTCCAGCGCATCACGATCCGCCGCCAGTTCACCGGTCACGCTGCTGACCAGGTGATGCACGTTCGGATAGCTTTCCAGACTGAACAACTCCGGCACCCGCACCGAGCCGATGCGGCAGGTGCGCCCGAGGTCGTTGCGCAGCAGGTCGACGATCATCAGGTTTTCTGCGCGGTCCTTGGGGCTCGCCAAGAGTTCGGCGGCGTTGGCCGCGTCCTCGGCTGGGGTCAGGCCGCGAGGGCGGGTGCCCTTGATCGGACGGGTTTCAACCTGACGCTGGCTGACTCTGACGAAACGTTCCGGTGACAGGCTCAGCACTGCGCCGCCGTCGGGCAGGCTCTGGAAGCCGGAGAACGGCGTCGGGCAGGCCTGACGCAAAGCGCAGTAAGCCAGCCACGGATCGCCCTGGCATTCAGCACGAAAGCGTTGCGCGAAGTTGACCTGATAGCAGTCGCCGGCCTGGATGTAGTCCTGAATGCGATCGAAGGCCTGACGGTAATCGTCGGCCGAGAGATCAGCGGCCATCGGGGCGTTCAGTTTGAAGGGCGCCAGCGCGTCAACTTGAGGCTGAGTGAACAGCGCGACCAATCGCTGCCGTTCACTGTCGACAAGCGTTGGATGAAAGACCAATTGGCTGGTTTGCCCGTGGTGATCGCTGATCAGCGCCCAGTCGTACAGGCCAAAACGCGCATCCGGCAGTTGCAGGTCATCCAGCGCCTGACTCGGCAGGTTTTCCAGATGGCGGCCGAAGTCGTAGCTCAGATAACCGATCAGTCCGCCGGCGAACGGCAATTCGTACCCGGCAGGCAATTGTGCTTCGCCCAAGCGGCTGAGGTGGTCACGCAGGCGCTGCAGAAAGTGCGCACCGCTTTCCTCCGGCAACACCGCCAGTTGTTCCAGCGGCCAGGCGCTGAGCAAGTCATAACGGCCGCGTTCAGCGCTCGGCCGGCCGCTGTCGAGCAGCACGGCGCCGGGTGCGTTGCGAATGGCCGCGAAATAGTCGGCGGGGTTGGCGCGGTAGGGCAGTGGGTGTACGGAGCAGGTCAGCATGGGCGGGGCAGATCGGCCGTTGAGGCGGGGTGGGGATTGTAGTCCTCTGCGGGAATTGCTCCTAGAGGGGATGTCGGCGATTGGCAGATGGGCGGCAGAGTTGAAGCTCGGGTTCTTTGATCGTTCCCACGCTCCGCGTGGTAACGCCGCCATGGACGCTCTGCGTCCACTGTGACGCGGAGCGTTACGGGCTGCATTCCCACGCAGAGCGTGGGAACGATCAATGTGGAGGATCAGCCCTCGACCGCAGGAATATGCCCAAACATCTCCTGGGTAAACGCCACCCGCTCTTCTACCGATTCCTTAACGCCCCGCGCCTTCAGCTCTTCCAGCCGCGCTTCAACCGCATGGGTACGCAAGGTCAGGCCGCAATCGTTGGCGATCTGAATGTTCAGCCCCGGCCGCGCATTCAGTTCGAGAATCAGCGGACCCTTTTCCTGATCGAGCACCATGTCCACACCGATATAGCCCAGCCCGCACAGCTCATAGCAGCCGGCGGCGAGTTTCATGAAACCGTCCCAGTAGGGCAGTTGCACGCCGTCCACCGCGTTGGTGGTGTCGGGGTGTTTGGTGATGATGTTGTTCAGCCAGGTGCCGCGCAGGGTCAAACCGGTGGCCAGATCCACACCAACGCCAATGGCGCCCTGGTGCAGGTTGGCCTTGCCGCCGGACTGGCGGGTCGGCAGACGCAACATCGCCATCACCGGGTAACCCATCAGCACGATGATGCGGATGTCCGGCACGCCTTCGTAGCTGATGCTCTTGAATATCTGGTCCGGGGTCACACGGTATTCGATCAGCGCGCGGTCGCGGTGGCCGCCCAGCGAGTACAGGCCGGTGAGGATGCTGGAGATGTGATGCTCCAGCTCTTCGTGGGCGAGGATCTTGCCCGACACCGTGCGATAACGGCCTTCGAAGCGGTCGGCGATGACGATGATGCCATCGCCACCCGCGCCCTGCGCCGGTTTGATCACGAAGTCGTTGCGCCCGCCGATGATCTCGTCGAGCTTGTCGATTTCCTTCTCGGTGGAGATCACCCCGTACAGCTCCGGCACATGAATGCCGGCGGCAATGGCGCGTTCCTTGGTGAGGATCTTGTCATCGACGATCGGGTACAGGCTGCGCTTGTTGTACTTGAGCACGTAGTCCGCGTTTCGGCGGTTGATGCCCATGATGCCGCGCGCCTCGAGGGCCTTCCAGGTCTTCCAGAAACCGAACATCAGGCGTCAGCCTTCTTCAGGAAGGCCTTGAAACGCACCAGTTCGGTCAAGCGGTAGCCGCGGTAGCGACCCATCGCCAGCATGAAACCGACCAGAATCAGCAGGATCGCCGGGAAGGTAAACACGAAGTACACCAGCTCCGGCACGGTCATGATCAGGTGCGCCAGAGAGGCGGCGAACAGCGTGCCGATCGCGACTTTCAGCGCATGGTTGGCGCCGCGTTCTTCCCAGGTGATCGACAGGCGTTCGATGGTCATGGTCAAAATCACCATCGGGAACAGCGCCACCGACAAGCCACGCTCAAGGCCAAGCTTGTGGCTGAACAGACTGATCGCCGCAATCAACACCACAACGAAGGTCAGCACCACCGACAGGCGCGGCAGCATTTGCAGCTTCAGATGTTCGAGATACGAGCGCAGCGACAGGCCCAGCGCGGTGATGACAGTGAACAGCAGAATGCCGAAGCCCAGCTGCGTTTCGCGGAAGGCGAGGGCGATCAGCACCGGGGTGAATGTGCCCAGGGTCTGTAGGCCGACGAGGTTGCGCAGGATCAGGATCACCAATACGCCGATCGGGATCATCACCATGATCATGAAGGTCTGCTGGGTCTGCAGCGGCAGGCCGTACAGCGAGTAATCGAGGAAGTTGGCGTCAGTGTTTTCGTCGGTCAGCTTGGCCAGACGAATCGCGTTCATCTCGCTGTTGTTCAGGCTGAAAGTCACGTTGGCTTTCTTGCCGCCGTCGACGGTGATCAGGTTTTCGTCGCCGGTCCACCACAGCAGGCGATCGGTCGGCAGGCCTTGTTCACCGGTTTCCGGGTTGAAGTACAGCCAGTCGTTGCCGTTGAAGCTGCGCAGCCACAGTTCGGGTGTCTGTGGCTGATCGGCGACGAGGCGGATGGTGTGGACTTTTTCTACCGGGACGTGAGCAATCGACAGCAGCAATTCAACAATTTTGGCTTTGTGCGAAGTCGACGGATCGCCGGCCAGCAGCAATTTGACGTTGTCGTCGTTGACGTTGTTGACGCGCTTGATCGCCTCGCCAATGAAGGTTTCGACGTCGGCCGAATGTTGGCGGATCGGCGCGAGCAGGGCTTCGGCGGCGATTTTTTCCGGGCCTTCGATGACCATGCTGTCACGGAAGGTCGGGCCTTTGACCTTGGATTTTTCCGCGGTGTAGCGCTTGGTCAGCACCAGACGGTAATACAAGGTCTGGTTGCCCTTGGCGCGACGGGCCGACCAGGTCACCTTGCGGTTGCCGTCGATGCGGTTGACCGCGACGCCGTAGTTATTGGAGATGAAGCTTTCGTTGAGGCTCACGTAATCGCGGCTCAACGGCGGCACGAACATCTGGATCTTCACCGGATCCTTGGTGCTGGCGACGAACTCGACCTTGGCGTCGATGTTCCACAGGTCGTCGGTGGCGTCTTCGGTCACCGGGATGCCGAGCACGAAAATCTGATAGGCCGTAACCGAAACGCCCAGCAGCACCAGCACGGCGATCAGGATTTTCAGGTGGAAGGTTAGAGAACGCATGGAAATTACTCGGCGGTGTGAGCGGCGATGGTGCAGGCAGGTTTGCCGGCAGCGTATTTAAGACTGGGGTCGACCAGCGCGTCGAAGCGTTTCAGCGCCTCGGAGCCGATCAAAAGCGGGTATTGGAACGCACTTCGGTCGGTGAGGTTCACTTCGATGCTGCGCAATGCCGAACCCATGCAGATATCCAGCTCGATAACCGGACGGGCGGTGTACTGCTTGCCTTCTTCCGGATCGTAGTCGCCGGCGCGGCGCTTGATCTTGCTGACCCGCGCCAGCGGCCGTTCGATGGGGTGCGAATGCGCGGTGTCGATCGCCAGGTAGAAACGTACCCAGGATTCACCGTTGCGTTTGAAGCGTTTGATGTCGCGGGCACTCAGCGAGGCGGTTTTCGCCCCGGTGTCGAGTTTGGCCGCGACTTCGAGATTGATGCCGTCAAGCGAAGCGTATTCGTTGAGGCCATACACGGTTTTTTCCCCCGCGGCGGCGAGGCCGGGCAGGCAAAACAGAGCAAAAAAGGTGGGGAAAGGCTTGAGTCTCATAAATCCTGGTGCGCAGCGTTCCGTTATCGGTTCAGGTGCCCGCACAACCGTGCGCAAGCCCCCGCGTGTGCCTGGCAGCTTTTTATGGCAAGCCGTACAAAGACCCGCAAATGCGGGCGGCATTCTAGCACGGTGGTTTTATGGCGCCAGCGCTTGCGCCGATCCATGAGCTGCAAGGGATGCCACTCTTGTGGGAGCGAGCCTGCTCGCGAAAGCGCTGTGTCATTCGATGTAGAAGCCGGCTGATGTGCCGCCTTCACGAGCAAGCTCGCTCCAACATTAATAGATGATCGATTGGCTGCGGTTATTAGACGATTGTCGACAATACCTATTTATCCTTTGACTGATGCGGTCTTATTGGCTAGTTTTTGCCGCATTGGATTTAAAGGTGTCGACAATCATGCTGGATCAACTCGATCCCCCGGTCATCAATGGCGACGATTCCGAGACGCTGTCGGAAAACGTCTTCCGGCGCATTCAGGCGGCTATCGTCAAAGGCGAGATCGCCCCGGGCAGCAAGATCTCCGAACCGGAGCTGGCGCGCACCTATGGCATCAGTCGGGGTCCGCTGCGTGAGGCGATCCATCGTCTGGAAGGGCAGCGCCTGCTGGTGCGCGTGCCGCACGTCGGTGCGCGGGTGGTCTCGCTCAGCCATGCCGAATTGATCGAACTCTATGAAATCCGTGAATCCCTCGAAGGCATGGCCTGCCGCCTCGCCGCCGAGCGCATGAGCGTCGAGGAAATCGACGAACTGCGCCGGGTGCTGGAAACCCACGAGCGCGATGCGGCGTTTCAGGCCGGCGTCGGTTATTACCAGCAGGAAGGTGATTTCGACTTTCATTATCGGATCATCCAGGGCAGCGGCAATCGCACGCTGACGCAGATGCTCTGCGGCGAGCTGTATCAACTGGTGCGCATGTACCGCATTCAGTTTTCCACCACGCCGAACCGCCCGCACCAGGCCTTCGCCGAACACCACCGCATTCTCGATGCCATCGCCGACCGTGACGGCGAGCTCGCGGAATTGTTGATGCGCCGCCACATCGGCGCCTCGAAACGCAACATCGCCCGTCACTACGAGGACGGCGCCCACAACAAGACAGCCACTGAACGAGGTGATGCATGACTTCCAACCTGAACACGCCGGGCCAGCGCTTCCGCGATGCGGTCGCCAGCGAGCATCCTTTGCAAGTGGTCGGCGCGATCAACGCCAACCACGCGCTGCTGGCCAAGCGCGCCGGTTTCAAGGCGATCTACCTGTCCGGCGGCGGCGTGGCCGCAGGCTCGCTGGGCGTGCCGGATCTGGGCATCACCGGGCTGGATGATGTGCTGACCGACGTGCGCCGTATCACCGACGTTTGCGACCTGCCGCTGCTGGTGGATGTCGACACCGGTTTTGGCTCGTCGGCCTTCAACGTGGCGCGCACGGTCAAGTCGATGATCAAGTTTGGCGCGGCGGCAATTCACATTGAGGATCAGGTCGGCGCCAAGCGCTGCGGCCATCGCCCCAATAAAGAAATCGTCAGCCAGCAGGAAATGGTCGATCGCATCAAAGCCGCCGTCGATGCCCGTACCGATGACAGCTTCGTGATCATGGCGCGTACCGACGCACTGGCAGTGGAAGGTCTGGAATCGGCACTTGATCGCGCGGCAGCGTGCATCGAGGCCGGCGCTGACATGATTTTCCCTGAGGCGATTACCGAGCTGGACATGTACAAGCTGTTCGCCAATCGTGTGAAAGCACCGATCCTGGCCAACATCACCGAGTTCGGCGCAACGCCGCTGTACACCACTGAACAACTGGCCGGCGCTGACGTCTCGCTGGTGCTTTACCCGCTCTCGGCGTTCCGTGCGATGAACAAGGCAGCGGAAAACGTCTACACGGCGATCCGCCGCGATGGCACGCAACAGAATGTCATCGACACCATGCAGACTCGCATGGAGCTCTACGATCGTATCGATTACCACACGTTCGAGCAGAAGCTCGATGCGTTGTTTGCACAGAAGAAAGGCTGAACAAAACCCTGTGGGAGCGAGCCTGCTCGCGAAGACGGACTGACATCCAACATTGATGTCGACTGATCCAGCGCTTTCGCGAGCAGGCTCGCTCCCACAAGTTTCCCCATACAAATTCAAGAAGATTGGAGAACACAATGGCCGAAACAAAAGTACTCAGTGGCGCCGGGCTCCGTGGCCAGGTAGCCGGGCAAACCGCACTGTCCACCGTGGGCCAGGCCGGGGCCGGGCTGACCTATCGCGGCTACGACGTGCGTGAACTGGCAGCCGACGCGCAATTTGAAGAAGTCGCCTATCTGCTGCTGTACGGCGAACTGCCGACCAAAGCGCAACTGGCCGACTATCAAAGCAAACTGAGCAAGCTGCGCGACCTGCCGCAGGCTTTGAAAGAAGTGCTCGAACGAATTCCCGCCGACGCCCACCCGATGGACGTCATGCGTACCGGTTGCTCATTCCTCGGCAACATCGAACCGGAGAAAGACTTCTCCGAACAGCGCGACAAGACCGACCGTCTGCTGGCCGCGTTCCCGGCGATCATGTGCTACTGGTATCGCTTCAGCCACGACGGCAAGCGCATCGACTGCGTCAGCGACGAGCCAACCATCGGCGGCCACTTCCTGCACTTGCTGCACGGCAAGAAACCGAGCGAATTGCACGTCAAAGTCATGAACGTGTCGCTGATCCTCTACGCCGAACACGAATTCAATGCCTCAACCTTCACCGCACGGGTTTGCGCTTCGACGTTGTCGGATCTGTACTCGTGCGTGACGGCGGCGATTGGTTCGCTGCGTGGCCCGTTGCACGGTGGCGCCAACGAAGCGGCGATGGAAATGATCGAGCGCTTCGGTTCGCCGGAAGAGGCGATCAAAGGCACCCTCGGCATGCTCGAGCGCAAGGACAAGATCATGGGTTTCGGCCACGCGATCTATAAGGACAGCGACCCGCGCAACGAGGTGATCAAGGGCTGGGCGAAAAAACTCGCGGACGAGGTCGGCGACAAGGTGCTGTTCCCGGTTTCCGAGGCCATCGACAAGACCATGTGGGAGCAGAAGAAGCTGTTCCCGAATGCCGACTTCTATCACGCCTCGGCGTACCACTTCATGGGCATCCCGACCAAGCTGTTCACGCCGATCTTCGTCTGCTCGCGCCTGACCGGCTGGGCCGCGCACGTGTTCGAACAACGCGCCAACAACCGCATCATCCGCCCGAGCGCCGAATACACCGGCGTCGAACAGCGCAAGTTCGTGCCAATCGAACGTCGCTGAAATGGTGGGCTGACCCGTAACCAGAGAACACCGCTAGACCCTGTGGGAGCGAGCCTGCTCGCGAAGACGGACTGACATTCAACATTGATGTCGACTGATATACCTCTTTCGCGAGCAGGCTCGCTCCCACAGTGGACGGTGTGTAACTCAGGTTTCTGGCCCACCCTTTGAAACCACCGTGACCCGAGTCCTGACCCGATGAACACAGAATTCCGCAAGAACCTGCCCGGCACGCCGCTGGATTACTTCGACACCCGCGCGGCGGTCGAGGCGATTGCGCCTGGCAGCTACGACACCCTGCCGTACACTTCCCGCGTGCTGGCGGAAAACCTTGTGCGTCGCTGCGACCCGGCCACGCTCACCGACTCGCTCAAGCAACTGATCGAACGCAAGCGCGACCTCGATTTCCCGTGGTTCCCGGCGCGGGTGGTCTGCCATGACATCCTCGGCCAGACCGCGCTGGTCGACCTCGCTGGCCTGCGCGATGCCATCGCTTTGCAGGGCGGCGACCCGGCGCAGGTCAACCCGGTGGTGCCGACGCAACTGATCGTCGACCACTCGCTGGCCGTCGAGGCGGGCGGTTTCGATGCCCAGGCCTTCGAGAAGAACCGCGCCATCGAAGATCGCCGCAACGAAGACCGTTTCCACTTCATCAACTGGACCAAAAAGGCCTTCAAGAACGTCGATGTGATCCCGCCGGGCAACGGCATCATGCACCAGATCAACCTGGAGAAAATGTCGCCAGTGATTCAGGTGCGTGAAGGCGTGGCGTTCCCCGACACCTGCGTCGGCACCGACAGCCACACGCCGCACGTCGATGCGCTCGGTGTGATCGCCATCGGTGTCGGCGGCCTCGAAGCCGAGAGCGTGATGCTCGGTCGCGCGTCGTGGATGCGCCTGCCGGAAAGCGTTGGCGTCGAACTGACCGGCAAGCTGCAACCGGGCATCACCGCCACCGACATGGTCCTGGCCCTGACCGAATACCTGCGCAAACAGAAAGTCGTCGGTGCCTGGCTGGAGTTCTTCGGTGAAGGTGCAGCAGCGCTGACCCTCGGCGACCGCGCCACAATTTCCAACATGGCCCCGGAATACGGCGCCACGGCAGCGATGTTCTACATCGACCAGCAGACCATCGATTACCTGAAACTGACCGGTCGTGAAGACCAGCAGGTTCAATTGGTCGAGCAGTACGCCAAACTCACCGGGCTGTGGGCTGACAGCCTCAAAGGTGCGCAATACGAGCGCGGCCTGACCTTCGATTTGTCCTCGGTGGTGCGCAACATGGCCGGCCCGAGCAACCCGCACGCCCGCGTTGCGGTATCGGATCTGGCGGCCAAAGGCATCTCCGGCCAGTGGGATGACGTACCGGGGCAAATGCCCGATGGCGCGGTGATCATCGCCGCCATCACCAGTTGCACCAACACCAGCAACCCGCGCAACGTCATTGCCGCCGGCCTTTTGGCGCGCAATGCCAACAAGCTCGGCCTGACGCGCAAGCCGTGGGTCAAATCCTCGCTGGCGCCCGGTTCGAAAACCGTGGCGCTGTACCTCGATGAAGCGGGGCTGACCACTGAACTGGAGCAGCTCGGTTTCGGCGTTGTGGCATTTGCCTGCACCACTTGCAACGGCATGTCCGGCGCCCTCGATCCGGTGATCCAGCAAGAGATCATCGACCGCGATCTGTACGCGACCGCGGTGCTTTCCGGCAACCGCAACTTCGACGGCCGCATTCACCCGTACGCCAAACAGGCATTCCTCGCCTCGCCGCCGCTGGTGGTTGCCTACGCGATCGCCGGGACCATCCGTTTCGATATCGAAAAGGATGTGCTGGGCGTGGTCGATGGCCGGGAAATCCGCCTCAAGGACATCTGGCCGAGCGACGAAGAAATCGATGCGGTGGTGAAGTCGTCGGTCAAGCCTGAGCAGTTCCGTCAGGTTTACATTCCGATGTTCGCCGTGCATGAAGACACCGGGCCGAAAGTCGCACCGCTGTACGACTGGCGCGAGATGAGCACCTACATCCGCCGTCCGCCGTACTGGGAAGGCGCGCTGGCCGGCGCCCGTCCGCTGAAGGGCATGCGCCCGCTGGCGGTGCTGCCGGACAACATCACCACTGATCACCTGTCGCCATCGAACGCGATCATGCTCGACAGCGCCGCCGGCGAATACCTGGCAAAAATGGGCCTGCCGGAAGAGGACTTCAACTCCTACGCCACCCACCGTGGCGACCACCTGACCGCCCAGCGCGCAACCTTCGCCAACCCGAAACTGTTCAACGAAATGGTCGCGGAAAACGGCAAGGTCAAGCAGGGTTCGCTGGCGCGTGTCGAGCCGGAAGGCCAGGTCATGCGCATGTGGGAAGCCATCGAAACCTACATGCAGCGCAAGCAGCCGCTGATCATCATCGCTGGCGCTGACTACGGTCAGGGTTCGTCCCGCGACTGGGCGGCGAAAGGCGTGCGCCTGGCCGGTGTCGAGGCGATTGCCGCTGAAGGTTTCGAGCGCATTCACCGCACCAACCTGGTGGGCATGGGCGTGTTGCCGCTGGAATTCAAACCCGGCACCAACCGCCACACCCTGGCCATCGACGGCAGCGAAACTTACGACGTGATCGGCGAACGCAAACCCCGCGCGGATCTGACGCTGGTGATCAATCGCAAGAACGGCGAGCGCGTCGAAGTGCCGGTGACCTGCCGTCTCGATACCGCTGAAGAAGTGTCGATCTACGAGGCCGGCGGCGTGTTGCAGCGCTTCGCACAGGATTTCCTCGAAGGATCGGCGGTAGCCGTTTAAATCAACGTGTAGGCATGGGATTTCAAGTCCCATGCCTCGGTAAGGAGCACCATGGCTCACGCACCACAAATCAGAATCGCTGCCACCTACATGCGCGGCGGCACCAGCAAAGGCGTGTTCTTCAGCCTCAAGGATCTGCCCGAAGCAGCGCAGGTCCCAGGACCGGCGCGCGACGCGTTGCTGCTGCGAGTGATCGGCAGCCCCGATCCCTACGACAAGCAGATCGACGGCATGGGCGGCGCGACGTCGAGTACCAGCAAAACCGTGATCCTGTCGAAAAGCACCCGCGCCGATCACGACGTCGATTACCTGTTCGGCCAGGTGTCGATCGACAAGCCGTTCGTCGACTGGAGCGGCAACTGCGGCAACCTCTCGGCGGCGGTCGGTTCGTTCGCCATCAGCAACGGTCTGGTCGACGCCAGCCGCATTCCGCACAACGGTGTGGCGGTGGTGCGCGTGTGGCAGGCCAACATCGGCAAGACCATCATCGCCCACGTGCCGATCACCAATGGCGAAGTGCAGGAAACCGGTGATTTCGAACTCGACGGCGTGACCTTTCCGGCGGCCGAAGTGCAGGTCGAATTCATGGATCCGGCGGCGGAAGAAGAGGGCGGTGGTGGCTCGATGTTCCCCACCGGCAATCTGGTCGATGAGCTTGAGGTCCCGGGTGTCGGCACGTTCAAGGCGACCATGATCAACGCCGGGATCCCGACGATATTCGTCAACGCCGAAGACATCGGTTACACCGGCACCGAACTGCAAGGCGCGATCAACGGCGATCCGCAAGCGCTGCTGATGTTCGAGACAATTCGTGCCTACGGTGCGTTGCGCATGGGCCTGATCGCCAATCTGGAAGAAGCCGCCAAGCGGCAACACACGCCGAAAGTCGCATTCGTCGCCAAGCCTGCGGATTACGTGGCGTCGAGCGGTAAAGCGATTGCCGCCGCTGACGTTGATCTGCTGGTGCGCGCGTTGTCGATGGGCAAGCTGCACCACGCGATGATGGGCACGGCGGCAGTGGCGATCGGCACGGCGGCGGCGATTTCCGGGACGTTGGTAAATCTTGCTGCTGGTGGGATTGAGCGCAATGCGGTGCGTTTCGGCCATCCGTCCGGGACATTGCGCGTGGGCGCTGAGGCGACACTGGAGAATGGCGAGTGGGTGGTGAAGAAAGCCATCATGAGCCGCAGTGCGCGGGTGCTCATGGAAGGCTATGTCCGCGTGCCCGGAGATTCTTTCTGACTTAACACAAAACCAGGTAGGAGCTGCCGAAGGCTGCGATCTTTTGATCTTGATCGCGAAAAACAAAATCAAAAGATCGCAGCCTTCGGCAGCTCCTACAGGAGTGAATCGAACATGAGCGCCAACGTCGACCTGAACAACCGCCCCGATTACGACGCAGTCCTGCAGGACATCGCCGACTACGTCCTCACCTTCAAGCCCGAATCCGCCGAGGCGCTGAACACCGCGCGCAATTGCCTGATCGACACGCTGGGCTGCGGCTTGCTGGCCCTGCGTTTCCCCGAATGCACGAAGCACCTCGGCCCGATCGTCGAAGGCACGGTTGTACCGTTCGGTGCACGAGTGCCAGGTACCCCTTATCGCCTCGATCCGGTCAAAGCCGCCTGGGACATCGGCTGCATAGTCCGCTGGCTGGACTACAACGACACCTGGCTTGCCGCCGAATGGGGCCATCCATCGGACAACCTCGGTGCCATCCTCGCCGTTGCTGATCACCTGTCACAGAAACGCATCGCCAACGGTGAGGCGCCGCTGACGGTTCGCGATGTGCTGGAAGCAATGATCATTGCCCACGAGATTCAAGGCGTGATCGCTCTGGAAAACTCCTTTAACCGGGTAGGACTGGATCACGTCATTCTGGTGAAAGTCGCCTCGACCGCCGTCAGCGCCCGACTGATGGGCGCCAATCGCGAGCAGCTGCTGTCGGCGCTGTCCCACGCCTTCGCCGACGGTCAGGCGCTGCGCACCTATCGCCATGCGCCAAACGCCGGCTCACGCAAATCCTGGGCGGCGGGGGATGCGGCGAGTCGCGGCGTAAGACTGGCCGACATCGCCATGCGCGGTGAGATGGGCATTCCCGGTGTGTTGAGCGCGAAGCAGTGGGGCTTCTATGACGTATCGTTCAGCCACACCAACAACGATCTGGCGCTGAAGCCCGAGGACAAACGCGCTTTCAGCTTCTCCCGGCCGTTCGGCAGTTACGTGATGGAAAACGTGCTGTTCAAGATCAGTTTCCCCGCCGAATTCCATGCGCAGACGGCATGCGAGGCGGCGGTGACCTTGCATCCGCTGGTTCGCAATCGGCTGCATGAGATCGACCGCATCGTCATCACCACCCATGAATCGGCGATCCGCATCATTTCCAAGGTCGGCCCGCTGGCCAATGCCGCCGACCGCGACCACTGCCTGCAATACATGACCGCCGTGCCGCTGGCATTTGGCAATCTGGTCGCGGAGCACTACGAACACGACTTCCACAAGGCGCATCCGATCATCGATGTGCTGCGCGAAAAAATGGTCATCGTTGAAGAACCGCGCTTCACCCGCGAATACCTTGAGCCTGACAAACGCTCGATTGCCAACGCCGTGCAGGTGTTTTTCAAGGACGGCAGCAGCACCGACAACGTCGTGGTGGAGTACCCGATCGGCCATCGCCGCCGCCGCGCCGAGGGCATTCCGTTGCTGGAGGACAAGTTCAAGGCCAACCTGGCCACGCGGTTTGCCGGGCAGCGTTGCGCTGAGATTTTTGCGCTGTGCGAGGATCAGGCGCGGCTGGAAGCCACAGCGGTGAATCGATTCATCGATCTGTTTGTGCTCTGACAGACCGCGTTATCGTTCTTCGCGGGCAAGCCCGCTCCCACAGGGAATGGTGATGAACACAGAAATTGTGAACGCCTTCAGAACCTGTGGGAGCGGGCTTGCCCGCGATAGCGTCAGATCAGGCACCGCAAACCTACTTGAACCGCCGCTCAACGCCTTTTTCCACGAGAATCTTCGCCGAAATCTCTTCCACCGAGAAATGCGTGGAATTGATGTGCGGAATGTTCTCGCGGCGGAACAGGTTTTCCACTTCGCGCACTTCGAATTCGCACTGGGCGTAGCTCGAATAACGGCTGTTGGGCTTGCGCTCATTGCGGATCGCGGTCAGGCGGTCGGGGTCGATGGTCAGGCCGAACAGCTTGTGCTGATGGGCGCGCAGGGCGGTGGGCAGGGTCAGGCGTTCCATGTCGTCTTCGGTCAGCGGATAGTTGGCCGCGCGGATACCGAACTGCATGGCCATGTACAGACACGTCGGCGTTTTGCCGCATCGCGACACGCCCACTAGTATCAGATCGGCTTTGTCGTAATAGTGGGTGCGCGCGCCGTCATCGTTGTCGAGGGCGAAGTTCACCGCCTCGATGCGCTCCATGTAATTGGAGTTGTGTCCGATCGAATGGGATTTGCCGACGGTGTAGGAAGAGTGCTCGGTGAGCTCCTGTTCGAGCGGCGCGAGGAAAGTCGAGAAAATGTCGATCATGAAACCATTGGACGTTGCGAGAATCTCACGAATGTCCTGATTGACGATGGTGTCGAAGATGATCGGGCGAAAGCCGTCGGTTTCAGCGGCTTTGTTGATTTGTTGTACCATGGCCCGCGCTTTTTCCACGCTGTCGATGTAGGGCCGCGTGAATTTGCTGAAGGTAATGTTTTCGAACTGCGCCAACAGGCTTTGACCCAGGGTTTCGGCGGTAATGCCGGTGCCATCGGAGATGAAGAAAGCAGATCGTTTCATTTGCACCTTGGGCCTTAAGCTAGTAACAAATCTTGGATATGATAGGCGCGATTTGCCGGCCGCCATTGGCCCGCATTCTCACTTATTTTCCAAGTCCAGGCCATACAACCGGCCAAGGCTCCCCCGGGCCGCCGGTTTCTGAGCTTTTCCAACACAGTTAGTGGAGAGATCACCTTGGTAGAGTACGTAGTTTCCCTCGATAAGCTCGGCAAACACGATGTTGAGCATGTGGGGGGCAAGAACGCATCCCTGGGCGAGATGATCAGTAACCTGGCAGGCGCCGGTGTTTCGGTCCCCGGCGGCTTCGCCACGACGGCTCAGGCCTATCGTGACTTCCTCGAACTGAGCGGCCTGAACGAGCAGATCCACAAGGCCCTCGACGCGCTCGACGTCGACGACGTCAATGCCCTGGCCAAGACCGGCGCGCAGATCCGCCAATGGATCATGGACGCCGAATTCCCTGAAAAGCTCAACACCGAGATCCGCACCGCGTTCGCCGCGCTGTCGGCCGGCAATCCTGATGTGGCCGTGGCCGTGCGTTCTTCCGCCACCGCCGAAGACCTGCCGGACGCGTCCTTCGCCGGCCAGCAGGAAACTTTCCTGAACATCCGTGGTGTGGAAAACGTTATCCGCGCCGCCAAAGAGGTGTTCGCTTCGCTGTTCAACGACCGTGCGATTTCCTACCGCGTGCACCAGGGCTTCGACCACAAACTGGTCGCCCTGTCGGCTGGCGTGCAGCGCATGGTGCGTTCGGAAACCGGCACCGCCGGCGTGATGTTCACCCTCGACACCGAATCGGGTTTCCGTGACGTGGTATTCATCACCGGCGCTTACGGCCTGGGCGAAACCGTCGTACAAGGCGCGGTCAACCCCGATGAGTTCTACGTACACAAAGGCACCCTGGAAGCCGGTCGTCCGGCCATCCTGCGCCGCAACCTGGGCAGCAAAGCCATCAAGATGATCTACGGCGACGAGGCCAAGGCCGGTCGTTCGGTCAAGACTGTCGATGTCGACAAGGCCGAACGCGCGCGTTTCTGCCTGACCGACGCCGAAGTCAGTGAGCTGGCCAAGCAGGCGATGATCATCGAGAAGCACTACGGCTGCCCGATGGACATCGAGTGGGCCAAGGACGGTGACGACGGCAAGCTGTACATCGTGCAAGCGCGTCCGGAAACCGTGAAAAGCCGCACCCAGGCCAACGTGATGGAACGTTACCTGCTCAAGGAAACCGGCACCGTGCTGGTGGAAGGTCGGGCGATCGGCCAGCGCATCGGCGCCGGCAAAGTACGCATCATCAAAGACGTCTCGGAAATGGACAAAGTCCAGCCGGGCGACGTGCTGGTTTCCGACATGACCGACCCGGACTGGGAACCGGTGATGAAGCGCGCCAGCGCCATTGTCACCAACCGTGGCGGGCGTACCTGCCACGCGGCGATCATCGCCCGTGAGCTGGGCATCCCGGCGGTGGTGGGTTGCGGCAACGCCACCCAGCTGCTGAAGGATGGCCAGGGCGTGACCGTGTCCTGCGCCGAAGGCGACACCGGTTACATCTTCGAAGGCGAACTGGGCTTCGACATCAAGAAGAACTCCGTCGACGCCATGCCGGAGCTGCCGTTCAAGATCATGATGAACGTCGGCAACCCGGATCGCGCCTTCGACTTCGCCCAATTGCCGAACGCCGGCGTCGGTCTCGCGCGTCTGGAATTCATCATCAACCGCATGATCGGCGTGCACCCGAAAGCGCTGTTGAACTACGACGGCCTGCCGCAGGAAATCAAGGACAGCGTCGACAAGCGTATTGCCGGTTACAGCGACCCGGTCGACTTCTACGTCGACAAACTGGTGGAAGGCATCAGCACCCTGGCTGCAGCGTTCACGCCGAAGAAAGTCATCGTGCGTCTGTCGGACTTCAAGTCCAACGAATACGCCAACCTGATCGGCGGCAAGCTCTACGAGCCGGAAGAAGAAAACCCGATGCTGGGCTTCCGTGGTGCTTCGCGTTACATCAGCGAATCGTTCCGCGATTGCTTCGAGCTCGAATGCCGCGCGCTGAAACGCGTGCGCAACGAGATGGGCCTGACCAACGTGGAAATCATGGTGCCGTTCGTCCGTACTTTGGGCGAAGCCAGCCAGGTGGTCGATCTGCTCGCCGAGAACGGCTTGAAGCGCGGCGAGAACGGTCTGCGCGTGATCATGATGTGCGAACTGCCATCCAACGCGATTCTGGCCGAGGAATTCCTCGAATTCTTCGACGGCTTCTCGATCGGCTCCAACGACCTGACCCAACTGACGCTGGGTCTGGATCGTGACTCGGGGATCATCGCGCACTTGTTCGACGAGCGGAATCCAGCGGTGAAGAAGCTGTTGGCCAACGCCATTCAGGCCTGCAACAAGGCCGGCAAGTACATCGGCATCTGCGGTCAGGGTCCTTCCGACCACCCGGATCTGGCCAAGTGGCTGATGGAACAGGGCATCGAAAGCGTGTCGCTGAACCCGGACACCGTGCTGGAAACCTGGTTCTTCCTCGCCGAAGGCCAGGCTTGATCAGTATGTAATTGGCCCGCGCCCCATGTGGGAGCGGGCCTTGAGATTGAAGTAGGGCGGGCTCCAACGGATGCCGCCCTTTTTTGTGCAAGAGCATTATGCAAAGCAGCAGCAACCTGTTTCCTGTCGCGCTGATCAGCGCCGAGCGGCGCGGCGATCTGAGCGAAGACGTCTATCGATTGAAACCCGGCAACAGCCCGGACTGGTCCGTGGAAATCGCCGTCACCCGCCTGGGCATGGCCGATGACACGGCGCCACGCGGCGTGCCGGTGATTCTGTTGCACGGCAGCTTTTCCAATCGGCGCTTCTGGTTTTCCCCCAAAGGCCTCGGGCTCGGCGCGTATCTGACGCGGCTGGGCTTCGACGTGTGGATTCCGGAAATGCGCGGTCACGGCCTGTCCCAGCGCAATGAGGACTACCGGCGCAACCGCGTGGCCGACTATGCCCGCTACGATCTGCCGGCGATTGCCGCGTTCGTGCGTGAGCAGAGCGGACAGATCCCGCACTGGATCGGCCATTCGCTCGGCGGCATCACCCTGGCGGCGGCGCTCGGTGGCGAATATCTCGGCGAACCGGCCGTGGCCTCGGCGGCGTTTTTCGGCACCCAGGTCAGCCGCACCTACTGGCCGTTGAAAATCCCACCGGTGGAGTGGGGCGGGCGCTTTATTCTCAAGCGTTTCGCGCAGTTGTCCGGCTCACGCCTCAAACGCGGCCCGGAAGACGAGCCGATCGGCCTGGCCATCGAAAGCATGCGCTGGTACGGCTTGTTCGGCCGCTTCGGCGACAAGGACAAGGATTGGTGGGCCGGGCTTGCCGAAGTGCAGGTGCCGGTGTTGGCTGTGACGGCAGCGGGTGATCATCAGGATCCGGCGTGGGCCTGCCGCAAGCTGTTCGAGCAGATCGGCTCCGAGCACAAGCAGTTCATCAACCTGGGCCGCGAGCAGGGCTTCTCGGATAATTTCGGTCATGTCGAAATGTTGGTGAGCAAAGCGGCGCAGGCTGAGGTGTGGCCGCTGGTGGCGCGCTGGTTGAACGATCAGCAGACGCCGTTGCTGGCGCAGACGGCGGATCTGGCCGCTGCAGTGTGAGGGGCGTTCCGTTCAGCCTGGCTTGCGGCTAAGATATGACGCATTGTGCGGTTCCAGTCATATTTCGTGACTGTTTAGCGATAACGTTTCAGCCGCGGTTCAGGTTCGCTCAGCGACCATGGCATGGACTAAGGTAAACAGCGACCGCCGGAACTCGTCTCATCATAATGCGGCATCCTTGATCGTCTTCCTTGTTACAGGAGTTTTTCGATGGAACATTACCTTACGCCTGACCTGTGCGACGCCTACCCGGAGCTGGTGCAGGTGCTGGAACCGATGTTCAGCAATTTCGGCGGCCGGGATTCCTTCGGCGGCGAAATCGTGACCATCAAATGCTTCGAAGACAATTCGCTGGTCAAGGAGCAGGCCGAACTCAATGGCAAAGGCAAAGTGCTGGTGGTTGATGGCGGCGGTTCGCTGCGCCGCGCCCTGTTGGGCGACATGATCGCCGCCAAGGCCGCGCAGAACGGTTGGGAAGGGCTGGTGATCTACGGTTGCATCCGTGACGTCGACGTCATCGCCCAGACCGATCTCGGCGTGCAGGCGCTGGCCAGCCATCCGATGAAAACCGACAAGCGCGGCGTTGGCGACCTCAACGTCCCGGTGACTTTCGCCGGCGTGACGTTCCACCCGGGCCAGTACATTTATGCGGACAACAACGGCGTGATCGTGTCGCCGAGCCCGCTGAAAATGCCTGAATAAGCTTTTCGACAAGGGATGCGGATGTTCGAGGAAGAAAACGCGCAATGGGGGCTGGTGCATGCCCTGGTGCTGGACGGCAAGGGCGGTGCGCGTTCGATAGCCCGGACTGAGCTCGACGATTTGCAGCTGCTGGCCCATGAAAGCCTGTGGCTGCACTGGGATCGCAGCCATCCGCAGACCCAGACCTGGCTGCGCAAATCCAGCGGGCTCAATGAATTCACCTGCGATCTGTTGCTGGAAGAGAATACCCGCCCGCGTCTGTTGCCATTGCCCGACTCCGAGCTGCTGCTGTTTCTGCGCGGGGTCAATCTCAACCCGGGCGCCGAGCCGGAAGATATGGTCTCGGTGCGGATTTTCGCCTCGGCTCAGCGAGTGATTTCCCTGCGCTTGCGTCCGTTGCGCGCTACGGATGAGTTGCTGGCGCTGCTGGGTGAGGGCAAAGGGCCAAGAACTTCCTCGGAATTGATGCTGTATCTGGCGCAGTTCCTCACCAACAAAGTGCAGGATCTGGTCACGTGCCTGTCGGAAGTGGTGGATGAAGAGGAAGAAAAACTCGACGCCGACGAACGGTATACCCCCGAGCATGGGGCGATTTTGCACATCCGTCGCAGAGCGGCCGGGCTGAAGCGTTTTCTTGCGCCGCAGCGGGACATTTTCGGACAGCTGACGCGGATCAAACTGCCGTGGTTCGTCGAAGACGATGCCGACTACTGGAACGAATTGAACAACAGCCTGACCCGTTATCTGGAAGAGCTCGAATTGACCCGAGAGCGCGTAGGGCTTGTGCTGGAGGCCGAAGACCGGCGTTTGAGCGTGCACATGAACCGCACCATGTATCGCTTCGGCATCATTACCTGCATCTTTTTGCCGATGAGTTTCATCACCGGTCTGCTCGGGATAAATGTCGGCGGTATTCCGTTCGCCGAAAGCCCGTATGGCTTCCTGATCGCCTGTCTGACGGTGCTCGCCCTGGCATTCGGCCAGTGGTGGTTGTTCCGTCGATTGCGCTGGGTGTGAACATGGCGCATGTGACCCGAGTAAATCTGCCCGCGTCTTTCACAGACATCACGAGAGGTGCGTATGCACGATCCGTTTGAACAGTCTTTGCGCGACATGCTCAACGCTTCGCCGTCCAGCCGCGACGACGATGCCTGCCTGGGCCGCGTACTCAAAACCGCCAACCGCCAGGTCGGCGCCGGTGATCTGTTCAGCCTGCTGGGCCGCTGGCTGCCCGCGCTGATGATTGCCCTGAACAATGGCTCGGCGCATGTCTCGCCGGTTTCCCGTCTCCGTAAAACCACTGCTCGCACTGCTGATAAGGCTGATTGAATATGGAACTTGATCTCTGGACTCAGAGCCTCGTCACTGCAATGACTGCGTTGTGGACCAAAGTCGCTAACTTCATTCCGAACCTGTTCGGCGCACTGGTTGTGCTGCTGTTGGGTTTCGTCGTGGCCAAGCTGCTCGACACCTTGCTCTCCAAATTGCTCGCCAAACTGGGCCTCGATCGCCTGATGGGCGGCACCGGGCTGACCAAGCTGATGTCGCGCGCCGGGCTGCAGGTGCCGATCTCGACGCTGATCGGTAAAATCGTCTACTGGTTCGTTCTGCTGATTTTTCTGGTTTCTGCGGCAGAATCCCTTGGCCTCGAGCGAGTTTCAGCTACGCTGGATATGCTGGCGTTGTATCTGCCGAAAGTATTTGGCGCCGCGCTGGTGCTGCTGGTCGGTGTCCTGCTGGCGCAACTGGCCAACGGGCTGGTGCGCGGCGCAGCAGAAGGCGTAGGGCTGGACTACGCTTCGGGGTTGGGGCGGATCGCGCAGGGGCTGGTGATCATCATCAGCATCTCGGTGGCGATCAGCCAGCTCGAGGTCAAGACCGACCTGCTGAACCATGTGATTGTTATCGTATTGATTACCGTTGGTCTGGCAGTTGCGCTGGCCATGGGTTTGGGAAGCCGGGAAATTGCCGGTCAGATTCTTGCGGGAATCTATGTGCGTGAGCTGTACGAGGTTGGGCAACAAGTGCGTGTTGGCGAGGTCGAAGGCCAGATCGAAGAGATCGGCACGGTTAAAACCACATTGCTGACCGATGAGGGTGAGCTAGTCTCTCTCTCCAATCGGATCCTGCTGGAACAGCATGTGAGTAGCCGCTAAACCGGCAAACCCTGCTAATGTATGCCGCCGCAAAATGCCAGCCGAGGCTGGTTGTGGCGGACATTGACCTGACTGTCGGCACGACTTGTTTTGAATAAAGCCCAACCGCTATCCACGCGCTACGACCCCCGCGAGCTCTCTGATGAGGAGTTGGTCGCGCGCTCGCATACAGAGCTGTTTCACGTAACGCGCGCCTACGAAGAGTTGATGCGGCGTTACCAGCGAACATTATTTAACGTCTGCGCGAGATATCTTGGGAACGATCGCGACGCAGACGATGTCTGTCAGGAAGTGATGCTGAAGGTGCTGTACGGCCTGAAGAACTTCGAGGGGAAATCGAAGTTCAAAACCTGGCTTTACAGCATCACTTACAACGAATGCATCACGCAGTATCGGAAGGAACGGCGTAAGCGTCGCTTGATGGACGCTCTCAGTCTAGACCCTCTTGAAGAAGCGTCTGAAGAAAAGGCGCCGAAGCCGGAGGAGAAGGGTGGGCTTGATCGCTGGCTGGTGTATGTGAATCCGATTGACCGCGAAATTCTGGTGCTACGATTTGTCGCAGAGCTGGAGTTTCAGGAGATCGCAGACATCATGCACATGGGTTTGAGTGCGACAAAAATGCGTTACAAACGCGCTCTAGATAAATTGCGTGAGAAATTTGCAGGCATTGCTGAAACTTAGTTCAGCGCAAATATCTCTTACGTGTAGGCAAGTTCTGATAGACTTGCCGCCGAGTTGTCCCCCGGTTTGCGGGACTGCTTCACAATCACCAGATGGGGATTTAACGGATGAAACTGAAAAACACCTTGGGCTTGGCCATTGGTTCTCTGATTGCCGCCACTTCGTTCGGCGCTCTGGCACAAGGCCAAGGCGCAGTTGAAATCGAAGGCTTCGCTAAGAAAGAACAATTCGACAGCGCTCGTAACTTCAAGAACAACGGCAACCTGTTCGGCGGTTCGATCGGTTACTTCCTGACCGACGACGTTGAACTGCGTCTGGGCTACGACGAAGTGCACAACGTACGTGCCGACGATGGCAAGAACGTCAAAGGCGCTAACACCGCTCTGGACGCTCTGTACCACTTCAACAACCCAGGCGACATGATTCGTCCATACGTTTCGGCCGGTTTCTCTGACCAGAGCATCGACCAGAACGGTTCGAACGGTCGTAACCGTTCCACCTTCGCCAACGTTGGCGGCGGTGCCAAGCTGTACTTCACCGAGAACTTCTACGCCCGTGCCGGCGTTGAAGCTCAGTACAACATCGACCAGGGCGACACCGAGTGGGCTCCTAGCGTCGGTATCGGTGTGAACTTCGGTGGCGGCTCCAAGCCAGCTGCTGCTCCAGTTCCAGCACCTGCTGAAGTCTGCTCCGACAGCGACAACGATGGCGTTTGCGACAACGTTGACAAGTGCCCGGACACCCCAGCCAACGTAACCGTTGACGCTGATGGCTGCCCAGCAGTTGCTGAAGTTGTTCGTGTTGAGCTGGACGTGAAATTCGACTTCGACAAGTCGGTAGTCAAGCCTAACAGCTACGGCGACATCAAGAACCTGGCTGACTTCATGAAGCAGTACCCATCCACCACCACTACTGTTGAAGGTCACACTGACTCCGTCGGTCCTGACGCTTACAACCAGAAACTGTCCGAGCGTCGTGCAAACGCCGTTAAGCAGGTTCTGACCAACCAGTACGGTGTTGAATCGTCCCGCGTTCAGTCTGTTGGCTACGGCGAATCCCGCCCAGTTGCTGACAACAAAACTGACGCTGGCCGCGCTGTAAACCGTCGCGTAGAAGCGCAGGTTGAAGCTCAAGCTAAGTAATTAGCTGCCGCTGATGGAAAAGCCCGGCTCAGGCCGGGCTTTTCTTTGTCTGCGATTTGGCTTTGACGCTTAAAGCGCCTGCACGTTGTACGCCGTCCCGGAGCTGCCGAAGGCTGCGATCTTTTGCTCTTCCACGACAGCAGCCACCGCGCCAATCACCAGAATCGCCGGGCTCTTCAATTCAAACGCCGAGGCATCCTCAGCCATCGCACTCAGGTCACTGCGACACTCACGCTGATGCGCCAACGAGGCGTTTTCGATCATCGCCACCGGCGTATCCGTCGCCATCCCTCCGGCGAGCAGCTGATCACGAATCTCGCCCAGCTTGGCCACGCCCATGTAAACCACCAGCGTCGTCCCGCCTTGCGCCAGCGCCTGCCAGTTCAACTGGCTGTCATCCTGGGTATGCGCAGTGACCAGCGTCACCCCGCGCGCCACGCCACGCAACGTCAGCGGAATATCGCACTGGGTCGCCCCGGCCAGTCCAGCGGTGATGCCATTGACCAGTTCCACTTCAACACCGCGCTCGCGCAACCACTGCGCTTCTTCGCCACCGCGGCCGAAAATGCACGGATCGCCGCCCTTGAGCCGCACGACGCATTTGCCCTGGCGTGCATAACGCAGCATCAGCCGATGGATGAATGCCTGTGGCGTCGAACGGCAGCCGCCGCGCTTGCCGACGGGAATAACCCGCGCAGCCGGGCAGTGCTCCAGCACCGCGTCGTTGACCAGATCATCGATCATCACCACATCGGCCTCGCGCAATGCGCGCACCGCTTTGAGCGTCAGCAACTCCGGATCGCCAGGGCCTGCGCCCACCAGCCAGACTTTCGCATTCATGGTGTTGTCCTCGTTAAATGACCGCGACCGGCCGCGCTTCGGCAGCCAGCAGACGCTTGATTTCCGGCACGCAGGAACCGCATTGCGTACCGCATCGGAGATTGTTTTTCAGGCCTTGCAGATCCAGGCCCTGGCGAATGCCGGCGCAGACTGCGTTGAGGCTGACGTTTTCGCAGTTGCACAAGGTCTTGTCGCTCGCAATGGCGCCGACAGCGCCCGGCGGCGCGCTCATCGGCGCGAGCAGCCAGCGCCGCAGTTGTTGGTCGGCGCGGCCCTCCAGCCACAGGCTCTGCAACCAATGTTGCGCGAGGGTTTCGCCGGCCAGGCGAATCGCAGTGATACGGCCGTTTTCAATGCGCACCCGCTTGCCAATGGCGCGACGCGGGTCGTCATAGGCCAGAACCGGGCCATCCAGCAGGGACAGGCACTGGTCGATCTCGCCCAGCAGCTGTGGATCCGGCGCCTGGCCGTGTGCAGCGCGTATCAGCAGCGCTGGCCGCTCACGACCGACAAGGCTGAGGCTGACGTAGGAAAACGCCTCGCACAGCGGTCGTAGCGTCTCGAAATGCCGCTGAACATCACCCTCGATCAAGGCGAACAGTTGCCACGGCAGGTTGACTGCCTCCAGACGCACGCCGCTGTGCTTGAGCTCCGGTTGTTTGGACAGCGGATCAAACGCCGGCAAGGTCAGCGTGTTGACGCCGCCCTTGAGATAGCGATCGCCCCAGTGCATCGGCAGAAACGCCTGGCCCGGACGCACGCTGTCGTCGCTGCTGACCGCAACAATCACCGCGCCACGGCGGCTTTTCAGATTGACCAGATCGCCGGGCTGCAAGCGGTGCCGGCGCATTTCGTCAGGGTGCAGGCTCAGCACGGCTTCGCTGACGTGGCCGAACAATTGCGCGGCGGTGCCGGTGCGGCTCATGCCGTGCCACTGGTCACGCAGGCGACCGGTGATCAAAGTCAGCGGGAAGCGCGCGTCGCGTTGTTCCTTGGCGGCGCGATACGGATCAGCAATGAACCGCGCGCGACCATTGGCTGTAGGAAAAATGCCGTCGCCGTACAAGCGTGGCGTGCCTTGGCGGGCGCCGGCAGGGAAGGGCCATTGCTGCGGACCGATCTCGTCGATCAAGGCATGACTGATCCCGGACAGATCCAGGTCTCGCCCACGGGTCAGCGCTTTGAATTCATCAAACAACTGCGAAGGTTGATCGAAAGCGAACAGGCTTGGCTGCTTGGGGCGCAGACGTTTCTCCAGACGCTGTGCGAAATCCACCGTGATTGCCCAGTCCGGCCGCGCTTCGCCCGGTGCGACAACCGCTTTGCGCACGTGGGAAATGCGCCGCTCGGAGTTGGTCACCGAACCTTCTTTCTCGCCCCAACTGGCGGCGGGTAACAGCAGGTCGGCAAACGCTGCGGTTTCGGTGGTGCGAAAGGCTTCCTGCAATACCACAAAAGGGCAGGCCTCAAGCGCTGCGCGGACTGCGCTCTGATCAGGCATCGATTGCGCCGGATTGGTACAGGCAATCCACAGCGCTTTGATTTTGCCGCTGCGCAGGTTTTCGAACAGTTCGATGGCGCTCAGGCCCGGCGCCTCGGGCAAGCTATCCACGTCCCAATACGCCGCCACCTCGGCGCGATGTTCCGCGTTGGCGGCATCGCGATGGCCCGGCAGCAGATTGGACAAACTGCCGGTTTCCCGCCCGCCCATGGCGTTCGGCTGACCGGTCAGGGAGAAAGGTCCTGCACCGGGCCGGCCGATTTGCCCGGTGGCCAAGTGCAGATTGATCAGCGCGCTGTTTTTCGCGCTGCCGGCGCTGGACTGATTCAGGCCCATGCACCACAGCGACAGGAAGCTCGGCGCCGTGCCGACCCATTCTGCGCATTGCTGCAGTTGCTCGATGCTGATGCCGCACAGTTGCGAAACCATTTGCGGGGTGTAATCGCGGACCAGCGTCTTGAGTTCGGCGAGGCCTTCGGTGTGCGCCTTGATGAAATCGCGATCGATCCAGTCTTCCCACAACAGCAGATGCAAAATCCCATGGAACAAGGCGACATCGGTGCCCGGAAGAATCGCCAGATGCAGGTCAGCCAAATCGCAGGTGTCTGTGCGACGCGGGTCGATAACGATGACTTTCATCTGCGGGCGACGGGATTTGGCTTCCTCCAGTCGACGGAAAAGTACCGGATGGGCGTAGGCCATGTTACTGCCGACGATCATCACGCAGTCGCTGAGCTCCAGGTCTTCGTAACTGCACGGCGGCGCGTCGGCGCCGAGGCTGCGTTTGTAGCCGACCACCGCCGAGGACATGCACAGCCGCGAATTGCTGTCGATGTTGTTGGTGCCCACCAGCGCCCGCGCCAGTTTGTTGAAGGCGTAGTAATCCTCGGTGAGCAACTGCCCGGAGATGTAGAACGCCACGCTGTCCGGGCCGTGTTCGGCGATGGTTTCGGCAAACACGTTGGTCGCGTGGTCGAGGGCGGTATCCCAGTCAGTACGGCTGCGCGCCAGGCCTTTGCCCAGGCGCAGTTCCGGGTACAAGGCGCGGGCGGCGAGGTCGCCGGTCAGGTGCAGCGTCGAGCCTTTGCTGCACAGTTTGCCGAAGTTGGCCGGGTGCGCCGGATCGCCGCTGACGCCGAGGATGCGCTCGCCGTCATGCTCGATCAGTACGCCGCAGCCGACCCCGCAGTAACAGCAGGTCGAGGCGGTCGTCTGGCGGTTCATCAGATGGCGTCCCGCAGGGCCAGTTGCACCCGGCCATTCTCGACCCGCGCCGGATGGTGATGGGCACAGCCGATGTCCGGCGCCTGGGCTTCGCCGGTTTCCAGGTCGATCTGCCAGTTGTGCAGCGGGCAGGCCACGCGCTTGCCGTAGATCAGACCCTGCGATAGCGGCCCGCCCTTGTGCGGGCAGCGGTCATCGAGGGCGAAAACCTCGTCGTCGCTTGTACGAAAAATCGCGATGTCACCTTTCGGTCCGGCAATGATCCGCGAACCGAGGGCGTTTATCTCTTCCAGCGCACAGATATCGAGCCAGTTCATGCCGGCACCTCCAGGTTTTTCACGGGGATCACGTCGAATTCTTTCTTCAGTTGCGGCTGCGCCAGGCGTTCTTTCCATGGGTCCTGTTCGAACGACAGGGAGAATTGCAGGCGCTCGTTCAGGGCCTTGCGCCGCTCGGCGTCTTCGAGCACGTTTTTCTTGATGTGCTCCATGCCGACCCGTTGCAGGTAGTGCACGGTGCGTTCGAGGTAGAAGGCTTCTTCGCGGTAGAGCTGCAGGAACGCGCCGTTGTATTCACGGACTTCCTCGGCAGTCTTGAGCTTTACGAAGAACTCGGCGACTTCGGTCTTGATCCCGCCATTGCCACCGATGTACATCTCCCAGCCGGAGTCGACGCCGATAATTCCTACGTCCTTGATGCCCGCTTCCGAGCAGTTGCGTGGGCAGCCGGACACGGCCAGCTTCACTTTGTGCGGCGACCACATGTTGAACAGGTCGTGCTCGAGTTCGATGCCCAGTTGCGTCGAGTTCTGTGTGCCGAAGCGGCAGAACTCGCTGCCGACGCAGGTTTTCACGGTGCGGATGGATTTGCCGTAGGCGTGGCCGGACGGCATGTCGAGGTCTTTCCAGACGCCGGGCAGATCCTGTTTCTTGATCCCCAGCAAGTCGATGCGCTGACCGCCGGTGACCTTGACCATCGGCACGTTGTACTTGTCGGCCACATCGGCGATCCGCCGCAGTTCCGACGGATTGGTCACGCCGCCCCACATGCGCGGCACCACCGAATAGGTGCCGTCCTTCTGGATGTTGGCGTGGGCGCGTTCGTTGATCAGACGCGATTGCGGGTCGTCCTTGGCCTCGCCCGGCCAAGTGGAAATCAGGTAGTAGTTGAGCGCCGGGCGACAGGTCGCGCAGCCATTGGGCGTGCGCCAGTTCAGGTAACTCATGGTCTCGGCGATGGTCAGCAGGTGTTCCTGACGGATCGCCTGACGAATCTGCCCGTGGTTGAGGTCGCTGCAACCGCAGATGGCTTTTTCGCTTTTCGGTTTGACGTCGGCCGCGCCACCCACGGTATTGATGAGGATTTGCTCGACCAGACCGGCGCACGAACCGCAGGAGCTGGCAGCCTTGGTGTGTTTCTTCACTTCATCGACGCTGAACAAGCCGTGTTCCTGAATCGCCTTGACGATGGTGCCCTTGCACACACCGTTGCAGCCACACACTTCGGCGCTGTCGGCCATGACCATGGCTTTGTCCTGGCCCTGATGTCCTACGTCGCCTAAAGCGTTTTCGCCGAACATGAGGTGATCGCGGATCTCGCCGATGGCGTGATTCTCACGAATCTGCCGGAAATACCAACCGCCATCTGCCGTATCGCCGTACAGACAGGCGCCGACCAGCACGTCATCCTTGATCACCAGTTTTTTGTACACGCCGCCGATCGGGTCGGAGAGGGTGATGGTCTCGGTGCCTTCGCCGCCCATGAAATCGCCGGCGGAGAACAGGTCGATGCCGGTGACTTTCAATTTGGTCGAGGTCACTGAACCCTGATAGCGAGCGAAACCCAGTTGCGCGAGGTGATTGGCGCAGACCTTGGCCTGTTCGAACAGCGGTGCAACCAGACCGTAGGCAATGCCGCGATGGCTGGCGCATTCGCCGATTGCGTAGATGCGCGGGTCGTAGGTTTGCAGGGTGTCGTTGACCAGAATCCCGCGATTGCACGGAATGCCGGCCTTTTCTGCCAGTTCGGTGTTGGGGCGGATGCCGGCGGCCATCACCACCAGATCGGCAGGAATGATGTCGCCGTTCTTGAACTGTACCGAGCCGACCCGGCCATTGCCGGCGTCGTGCAAGGCTTGGGTCTGTTCGCAAAGGCGAAAATGCAGGCCACGGGATTCCAGCGCCGATTGCAGAAGCTGGCCGCTGGTCTTGTCCAGTTGCCGCTCCAGCAGCCATTCGCCGAGGTGCACCACGGTCACGTGCATGCCGCGCAGCATCAGGCCGTTGGCCGCTTCGAGGCCGAGCAGACCGCCGCCGATGACCACGGCGTGTTTGTGGGTCCTGGCCGTGTCGATCATGGCCTGGGTGTCGGCGATGTCGCGGTAACCGATCACGCCCTGCAAAGTGTTGCCGGGGATTGGCAGGATGAACGGGGTCGAGCCGGTGGCGATCAGCAGGCGATCGTACTCGGCTTCGGTGCCGTCCTCGGCAATCACTCGGCGTTTGACCCGATCGATCTCCACCACTTTGCGGTTGAGCAGCAACTTGATGTTGTTTTCCAGGTACCAGTCGAGGTCGTTGAGGACGATCTCTTCGAACGTCTGCTCGCCGGCCAGCACCGGCGACAGCAGGATGCGGTTGTAGTTGGTGTGCGGTTCGGCGCCGAAGACGGTGATGTCGTAGAGCTCGTCGCTCAGCTTGAGCAGTTCTTCCAGGGTACGCACCCCGGCCATGCCATTGCCGATCATCACCAGTTTGAGTTTTTTCATCAGGTTCTCCGGGAGCTGCGGCTGGCCTCTGGTGGGCCGTCGGGCCTTGCTCGACAAATTTTGCGCAAACAAAAAAAGGCGTCCCGCTAGTTGCCTAGCGAGGACGCCTTTGTCCTGGTCCCGTTCTCTCGGGAAGCGCAGCCTTCGTCATTGAAGGTTGGGCTTTATGTATGGTGAAAAGGGTAATGCAGTGGTTGTGCCAACTCGGGGGGACGCGGATTTATTGGGGATTGGGGTTGTGACAGGAGATTTTTTTGCACCGAATCGAGGCGTGTTGCTCGTTCGTGGCGCGTTAATTCTTGGGGTTATGCGGTGTGAAGCCGAATGCCTTCGCGAGCAGGCTCGCTCCCACAAGGTGTCTGCGAACGACGCCAATCCCCTGTGGGAGCGAGCCTGCTCGCGAATGGCGCAACTCAATCTCAGCCATGAAACAACAAAACCAGCAGCACCACATTCCCGAGCAATGCCAGAAGCGCCATGGTCCGCCAGACCTTCAACGGCTCCCGCTCGAGTAAAGGCCGGGGCCGCACACTCAAACTTTGCCGCTCACCCTGTTCCAGCACCAGCAGCCACTCTTCAGCGGTTTCGAAGCGTTGCTGCGGATCGGCGGTGACGCCGCGTTCCAGGCTTTGCGCCAGCCATTCCGGCAAGTCCGGGCGATAGCGACTGGCATTCACCGGTACGCCAAATCGGGGCCGCTGGAACGCTTCGATTTCGCCATAGGGAAAATGCCCGGTGAGCAGGTAATAGAGAGTGACACCGACAGAATACAAATCCTGTTGTGCACTCGGTGGTTCGCCGCGAAACGCTTCCGGGGCGATGAAACTAGGCGTTCCTGGCAGGGTCGACGGCGCGTCCTCGGACAGTCCCGGGCAATAAGCCAGGCCGAAATCCAGCAGGCGCAGCTCGCCATCATCCCCCAGCAACAGGTTTTCCGGTTTGATGTCGCGATGCAGAATCTGCCGCCGATGCAGCAGCCCGACCGCGCGCAATAGCCGCTCGGCGATGTCCTGCCACTGCGCCAGTGGCAACGGGCCGCTGTGTTGAAACACGTCGGCCAGCGTCGTCCCGGCGTATTCGCGCATCACGTAGTACAAATGCTGACGCTGAGTGCAGGCATGGATTTGCGGAAAATGCCGGCCGGCCACGCGCTTTAGGAACCATTCTTCCGACAGCAGCGCCTGCCCGGCTTGCGGATCGTCGGCCAGCCGCGTCGGCAAGGTCTTCAGCAGCCAAGGCTGGCCCTGGCTATCGAGCACGCGATACAGCAATGATTGCTGGCTCTGGCCGATGATGCCTTGCACCTGCCAGCCTTCAAACGCTTGCCCGGGTTTCAGCGTTGGCGGCAGTGGCCATTGCTGCAATTGCACCAGCGCATCGCCGATGCTCGCTTCGCCCAACGCATCGACGCGCACCAGCAGGGCACTGGCGTTGTCCTGACTGCCGGCCAGATGCGCGGCGTTGACCAAGGTTTGCGCGGCGCTGGGCAGATCCGCTTGATCGCGCAGAATCGCCGCGATTGCGGTATCGCCCAAGGTCGACCAGACGCCGTCGCTGAGCAAAACGAAGCTTTCGCCCTCACGCAGTTCGCCGTCGAGGAAATCCAGGACCAGATGCTGATCGAGCCCGAGCGCACGTTTGAGCACGTGCTGCATGCCCGGTTGCTCCCAGACGTGATCCTCGCTGATGCGCTGCAAGCGCTCGGCGTGCCAGCGATAGACCCGGCAATCGCCGACGTGGGCGAGGGTGAAGCGCCGACCGCGCATCACCAGCGCGCTGACCGTGGTCAGCAGCGGTTGCCCGCCGCCGTTGGCCTGCAACCAGCGATTTTGCGCAAGCAGCAGGCGATCCAGCGCTTGGGCCACGCTCCAGGTTTCCGGCGTCGCGTAGTAGTCCAGAGCCAGCGCCTGCAAGGTCGAACGCGCGGCGAGGCCGCCATCGGCGCACTGGCTGACGCCGTCGGCGATGGCGAACAGATAACCCTTGCTCACCGCCAGTGCCGGCGCCGGTGTCACCGAACGCAGGGCGTCCTGATTCTCCGCACGCGGACCGGTGGCGCTGGCTTCGGCGAAGCTCAGTTGCAGGGCCATTCGAGCCTCAGACCCGCGCCGCCGTTACTGCCGCCGAACCCCAGGTGGTTCTCCAGCGACGCTTGACGCCGTGCAGGCCAAACCACGCCAACACACCGAGGCTGGCGAACAACCACAGCGCCAATTGATAGCTGCCGGTGCTTTGCTTGATCGCGCCCATGCCGGCCGCCAGGGCGAAGCCGCCGATACCGCCGGCCATGCCGATCAGCCCGGTCATCACGCCGATCTCCAGACGAAAACGCTGCGGCACCAATTGGAAAACCGCGCCGTTGCCGGCGCCCAAGCCGAGCATGGTGCAGACGAAAAGCGCCAGCGCCGCGTAGGAACTTGGCAGATTGAAGCCCACCGCTGCGATGCAGGTGGCAGCGACGGTGTACATCGCCAGCAAGGTGCGGATGCCGCCGAAGCGATCGGCCAGCGCGCCACCCAATGGCCGCATCAGGCTGCCGCCGAACACGCAGGCAGCGGTGTAGTAGCCGGCGGTTACCGGGCTCAGACCGTATTGATCGTTGAAGTAACCGGGCAGGGCGCTGGCCAGGCCGATGAAGCCGCCGAAGGTGACGCTGTAGAAAAACATGAACCACCAACTGTCGCGATCACCGAGGGCCTTGAAGTAGTCGGCCATGGCTTTCGGTTTTGGCCGCTGCGGGGCGTTTTTTGCCAACAGGGCGAACAGCACCAAGGTCAAAACCAGCGGGATCAGGGCGAAACCGAAAACATTGCTCCAACCGAACGCGGCGGCAATCACTGGCGCCAGCAGCGCGGCGAACACGGTGCCGGAGTTGCCCGCACCGGCGATGCCCATGGCTTTGCCTTGGTGCTCGGGCGGGTACCACTGCGAGGCCAGCGGCAGGGCCACGGCGAACGACGCGCCGGCCATGCCGAGGAACAGGCCGAGGATCAGCGCCTGTTCATAACTGTGGATGCCGAGTTTCCAGGCACCGAACAGCGCGCAGATGACGATGACCTGGCCGATCAGCCCGGCGGTCTTCGGCGACAAGCGATCGGCGAGCATGCCCATGGCGAAGCGCAACACTGCGCCGGCGAGAATCGGCGTGGCGACGACGAGGCCCCGCTGCTGGGTGGTCAGGTGCAGGTCGGCGGCAATCTGCACCGCCAGCGGGCCGAGCAGGTACCAGACCATGAAGCTCAGGTCGAAATACAGGAAGGCCGCGAACAGGGTCGGGGTATGGCCGGATTTCCAGAAGCTTGAATTCATCGCGCACCTCGGCTGAAAAGAGTCTCGAAAGGAGTCATGCACAGCAGGTGGAGCGCCTCACGGCCGCACCACCGGCCCCGCTCTGTGGGGCCAAAACGCAAAAACGCCGCTACCTGGTTCGCCGAGGGGCGAACGGGGTGAGCGACGTCTTTGTCGTAGGTGGGGCAACCGCCGTTGGTTACCTGTGCGGTTTACTTAGCGAGATCTGTGCCAACAGTTCGTGACCGAGGTTCGGCCATTCGCGAGCAGGCTCGCTCCCACACTGGAATGTATGCCATCTGTGGGAGCGAGCCTGCTCGCGAAGAGGCCCGCACTGACAACACAAAATCTCAGCCCAGCAACTCACTCATGGCAATGATCTGCTCCGCCACCTGAATCAGCTTCTGCTGGCGGCTCATGGCCTGGCGGCGCATCAGCGTATAGGCCTCTTCCTCGTTGCAATCCTTCATCTTCATCAATAAACCCTTGGCCAGCTCAATGCGCTTGCGCTCGGCCAGTTGCTGGTCACGGGCCTGCAATTGCGCGCGCAGGGCCTGGTCACTCTCGAAGCGCGCCATCGCCACATCGAGAATCGGCTGCAACCGTTGTGCGTGAATGCCTTCGACGATGTAGGCACTGACCCCGGACTTGATCGCCTGACGCATCACCCCCGGGTCATGTTCGTCGGTAAACATCACGATCGGCCGGGGCTGGTCGCGGCTGACCAGCACCACTTGCTCCATGACATCGCGGCTCGGTGACTCGGTATCGATCAGGATCACGTCCGGGCGCACCGTTTCGACGCGCGCCGGCAGGTCGATGGTCAGGCCTGACTCGTCGATTACCTCGAAGCCGGCCTCGGTCAGCGCCGCTTTCAGGCGTCCGACTTTTTTCGCGGTGTCGTTGATCAGCAGAATGCGCAACATGTTCGCGGTCTCCTGTCAGCGGCGGGCGAGAAGGGGTGCATCGTCGTTCAACGCGTGCAGCTTGAAACTGCGCGCGTAGCCCGCCGGATCGCTGCCGTCCCAGACCTTGCCGTCGAGCAACTGGCTGCTGCGCAGGTCGGCGTGCGAAGCCGCAATACCGACAGCGCTCGCTGCCTCGCGGTACAGATCCAGACGCTGAACCTGGCGGGCGACGGCCAGATAATCCGGATCCTCGCGCAACAGACCCCAGCGACGGAACTGGGTCATGAACCACATGCCGTCGGAAAGGTAGGGCAGATTGACCTCGCCATCGCCATGAAAACGCAGCGCATGCGGATCCTGCCAGCGATTACCGAGGCCATCGGCGTAGTCACCCATAAAACGCGGCTCGATGCACGCGGCGGGGGTGTCGAGGTATTCGGTGGCGCTGAGCAATTGCGCGGTGCTGCGGCGGTTTTCCGGGCTTTCTTCGATGAAGCGACTGGCCTCAAGAATGGCCATGACCAGCGCCCGCGCGGTGTTGGGATATTGCTCGACGAATTCGCGGGTGCAGCCGAGGACTTTTTCCGGGTGGTCGGGCCAGATGCTCTGGCTGGTCGCCAGGGTGAAGCCAAGATCCTGCTGCACGGCGCTGGCCGCCCACGGTTCGCCGACGCAAAAGCCGTCGATGCGCCCGGCTTGCAGGTGCGCAACCATTTGCGGCGGCGGCACCACCACGCTGTCGACGTCCTGCAACGGATGAATGCCCTGGCTCGCCAGCCAGTAATAAAGCCACATCGCATGAGTGCCGGTGGGAAAAGTCTGGGCGAAGGTCAGTTTTGCGCGGCTTTGGTGCACATGCCGATCGAGCGCTTCAGGACTGTTCACGCCAGCCTGTTGCAAGCCATGGGACAGGTTCAGGCTCTGGCCGTTCTGGTTCAGGCCCATCAGCACCGCCATGTCGGTCGGGGCGACGCCGCCGATGCCCAGGTGCACCGCGTAAACCAGTCCGTACAGGCTGTGCGCGGCATCCAGTTCGCCGCTGACCAGTTTGTCGCGCAAGTTGGCCCATGACGCCTGACGCTTGAGGTTCAGGGTCAGGCCGTAGGGCTGGGCGAAGCCCTGAGTGGCGGCGACCACCACCGAGGCGCAGTCGCTCAGCGCCATGAAGCCGAGATCGATCGCGCTCTTTTCCGGCGCATCGCTGCCATTGACCCAGGCCAGAGGCCCCAAGGACGTTTCGTTCATACGCTACCTCAAAAAAAACGTCGTCCCGGATTCTGCGCAGGCAAAACCCGGGGACGACGCCATTGTCCTGGCCTGCGCGCCGTCATTGGTCGGCAGACTGATGAGCGGGGTGGTGCAAGGCATATGCCAGTCGCCTGATTCGCGCAGGCGCCTCGCGCCGGGGGACGATGCCCGGCTATAATCGCCGCCTCTTTTCGCCGCCCGAGTCATTGCCGCCCATGTACACCCTGGCCCGTCAGCTGTTGTTCAAACTTTCCCCGGAAACCTCCCACGATCTGTCGCTGGATCTGATCGGCGCGGGTGGACGTTTGGGCCTCAACGGCTTGCTGTGCAAGGCGCCGGCGAAAATGCCGGTGACCGTCATGGGGCTGGAGTTCCCGAACCCGGTGGGGCTGGCGGCAGGTCTGGACAAGAACGGCGCGGCCATCGACGGCTTTGCACAACTGGGTTTCGGTTTTGTCGAAATCGGCACCGTGACCCCGCGCCCACAACCGGGTAACCCGAAACCACGGATCTTCCGCCTGCCGGAAGCCGAGGCGATCATCAACCGCATGGGCTTCAACAACCTCGGTGTCGATAACTTGCTGGCGCGGGTCGCTGCGGCGAAATACCAGGGCGTACTGGGGATCAATATCGGCAAGAACTTCGACACCCCGGTCGAGCGTGCGGTCGACGATTACCTGATCTGCCTGGACAAGGTTTACGCCCACGCCAGCTACGTCACCGTCAACGTCAGCTCGCCAAACACCCCGGGCCTGCGCAGCCTGCAGTTCGGTGACTCGCTCAAGCAATTGCTCGCTGATCTGGCCACGCGTCGCGCCGAACTGGCCCTGCGTCACGGCAAGCATGTGCCGCTGGCGATCAAGATCGCGCCGGACATGACCGACGAAGAGACTGCGCAGGTTGCCCAGGCATTGATCGAAACCGGCATGGACGCGGTCATCGCCACCAATACGACTTTGAGCCGTGTCGGTGTTGAAGGCATGGAGCATGGCGACGAGGCGGGCGGTCTGTCCGGCGCGCCAGTGCGTGAGAAGAGCACCCATACTGTGAAAGTGCTGGCGGGCGAATTGGCCGGGCGTTTGCCGATCATTGCCGCTGGCGGGATTACCGAGGGCAAGCACGCGGCGGAGAAGATCACGGCCGGTGCAAGCCTGGTGCAGATCTATTCGGGCTTCATCTACAAAGGCCCGGCGCTGATTCGTGAATCGGTGGATGCGATCGCCGCGTTGCGCTGAGGATTGCCGAGGCGTTGGGGGGCCTTTGTGGCGAGGGGATTTATCCCCGCTGGGCTGCCCAGCAGCCCCAAACCTTGCACATTGATATGCCTAGTAAATTGAAATTCCGACTTCGCGACTGCTGCGCAGCCGAGCGGGGATAAATCCGCTCGCCACGTGGCTCCCGGTTAACCCTCTTTACAGGCATAAAAAAGGGCTCCTCGAAGGAGCCCCTGGGCCGTAGCCCGCCGTCCGGGAAGGACGTGCGTGGTTAATTCATTGCAAATTCAGATTGTCGTGTCGGAATAAATGCCCTGTGTCAGCCGACGGCGTGAAGTTCGTTGAGTCTATGGATTCCCGCAGTGCCGGTCATACCGTCCCAGTTGTCGCCGCGTCCTTCTCGCCAGCCGTTGATCCAGGCTTGACGTACCGACGGTAGAGTAAATGGGCAAAGCTCACGGGATTTGCCACCAACGCCATATTGATATCCGCGCAAAAATGCTCTTTCCAACGGATCACGCTTAAGTCTTCTCATAGGGTGTTTCCCTCACTTGTTGACTGTAGTGTCGCGTTGACCTCAATTGAGGTCTGGCAGAAAAAACCTGCCATCGTGCGGCTCGCTGCCGGCGTGGCGAGCCAAGGTGTTGACGCCGTTGCGACGTCAACCTGTGCTCAGTTCTAACCAATGAGTCACACCGAGGGAATGATCGTTTTGTCATAAGCACGTAACGTAAAGGATGCTATGGCGATAAGTAACCGCGTATTTATTCAACGTTCAATGCGCAAACCCCGGTATGATCGGCGCCCCGCTGACTCAGGGGGTTAATCCTTTAGTGAGAATGACCCACGTTTGCGCTTGGGTAATATTCGACGAAGGGTCGCTTTCAGTCTTTTTGTTGCACCAACTTTTTTATCTGTCCCGGCATCTAAGCTCTTTTAACCCGAGCAGCGGGGATGGAACGGCACACCTTCGTGCCACGCGGGCGCTCTTTCAGAAAAGCGCCTGATTGAAAACCGGGTCGGCAATGCGTTGCCGGCCCACTAGCCAAAGGCTCTGGAATTACCATGTCCGATCGTTTCGAACTCTTCCTCACTTGCCCCAAAGGCCTTGAAGGCCTGCTCATCGAGGAAGCCGTCGGGCTTGGCCTTGAAGAAGCGCGCGAGCACACTTCCGCCGTGCGTGGCATGGCGACCATGGAAACCGCCTATCGCCTGTGCCTCTGGTCGCGTCTGGCCAACCGCGTGTTGCTGGTGCTCAAGCGTTTCCCGATGAAGGACGCCGAAGACCTCTACCACGGCGTGCTCGACATCGACTGGCAGGATCACATGCTCAGCGACGGCACCCTGGCCGTTGAATTCAGCGGCCACGGCTCGGGCATCGACAACACCCACTTCGGCGCGCTGAAAGTCAAAGACGCCATCGTCGACAAACTGCGCACGCCGCAGGGCGATCGTCCATCCATCGACAAACTCAACCCGGACCTGCGTATCCACCTGCGTCTGGATCGCGGCGAAGCGATTCTGTCCCTCGACCTTTCCGGCCACAGCCTGCACCAGCGCGGCTATCGCTTGCAGCAGGGCGCGGCGCCGCTGAAGGAAAACCTCGCGGCGGCAATCCTCATTCGCTCCGGTTGGCCGCGTATTGCTGCCGAAGGTGGCGCACTGGCTGACCCGATGTGCGGTGTCGGTACGTTCCTCGTCGAAGCGGGGATGATCGCTGCCGACATGGCGCCGAACCTGCGCCGCGAGCAGTGGGGCTTTACCGCGTGGCTCGGTCACGTGCCGGCACTGTGGAAAAAACTCCATGAAGAAGCCGTTGAGCGTGCCGCCGCCGGTCTGGCCAAACCGCCGCTGTGGATTCGTGGTTATGAAGCCGATCCACGATTGATTCAGCCAGGCCGCAACAACGTTGAACGTGCCGGCCTCAGTGAGTGGATCAAGATTTACCAGGGCGAAGTGGCGACCTTCGAGCCGCGCCCGGACCAGAACCAGAAAGGTCTGGTGATCTGCAACCCGCCGTACGGCGAGCGTCTCGGTGACGAAGCCAGCCTGCTGTATCTCTACCAGAATCTGGGCGAGCGTCTGCGTCAGGCCTGCCTGAACTGGGAAGCGGCGGTGTTCACCGGCGCCCCGGATCTGGGCAAGCGCATGGGCATTCGCAGCCATAAGCAGTATTCGTTCTGGAACGGCGCGCTGCCGTGCAAACTGCTGCTGATCAAGGTTCTGCCGGATCAGTTCGTCACTGGCGAACGTCGCACCCCGGAACAGCGTCAGGCCGAGCGCGAGCAAGCGGCTTACGATCAGACCCCGGACGAGCCGCAAGAGCGCAAGTTCAACAAGAACGGCAACCCGATCAAGCCGACGCCAGCCCCGGCGCCAGTGATCGAACAGCCGCGCCTGAGTGAAGGCGGGCAGATGTTTGCCAATCGCTTGCAGAAAAATCTCAAGGCGATGGGCAAGTGGGTCAAGCGCGAAGGCATCGATTGCTACCGCGTTTACGATGCCGACATGCCGGAATACGCAATGGCCATCGACCTGTACCACGACTGGGTGCACGTTCAGGAATACGCCGCGCCGAAATCCATCGACCCGGAAAAAGCCTCGGCGCGCATGTTCGATGCGCTGGCGGCCATTCCGCAGGCGTTGAACGTCGACAAGAACCGCGTAGTGGTCAAGCGCCGCGAGCGGCAGAGCGGCACCAAGCAGTACGAGCGTCAGGCGGCGCAGGGCAAGTTCGTCGAGGTCAATGAAGGTGGCGTGAAGTTGCTGGTCAACCTCACCGACTACCTCGACACCGGTCTGTTCCTCGATCACCGGCCGATGCGCATGCGCATTCAGAAAGAGGCGGCCGGCAAGCGCTTCCTCAATCTGTTCTGCTACACCGCGACCGCCAGCGTGCACGCGGCCAAGGGCGGCGCGCGCAGCACCACCAGCGTCGACCTGTCGAAAACCTATCTGGACTGGGCGCGGCGCAACCTGTCGTTGAACGGTTTCTCGGACAAGAACCGTCTGGAGCAGGGCGATGTGATGGCGTGGCTGGAAAGCAGCCGTGACGAATACGACCTGATCTTCATCGACCCGCCGACGTTCTCCAACTCCAAGCGCATGGAAGGCATCTTCGATGTGCAGCGCGATCAGGTGCAGTTGATCGACTTGGCGATGGCGCGGCTGGCACCGGGTGGCGTGCTGTATTTCTCCAACAACTTCCGCAAGTTCCAGTTGGAGGAAAACCTCGCCGAGCGTTATGCGGTCGAGGAAATCAGCGCGCAGACCATTGATCCGGATTTCGCCCGCAATACCAAGATCCACCGCGCCTGGAAAATCACGGCTCGTTGACGCTTTCACTGGTTGGATCCACAGAGCCTTGATTTTTAACGGCTCGGTGGATCCAGCGGTGCTAGCTAAATTAGTGGCTAATAGCTATAACTCACACACCGCCAATGGGGTTTTCCCGCAAATCTGGCGGAGTGAGTCGTGCTTATGCCGTTGCACCCCGTGCGCCCGAAAATCCTCGGTTTCATCAGTGAAGACGTCTCAGCCTGGCTGGTCGCTTTACTGGTGTTGCTTGCCGGCGGGATTCTCACCGGGCTGCTCGCATGGGGCACCTTCAACCAGTTTCAGCAACAATCGCGTCAGCGTTTCCAACTGCTGGCCAACGAACGCTACAGCCGCATCGCCGAACGTTTTCAGGACCAGGAGCAACGTCTCGATGGTCTGCGCCGGTTCTTCGCCAACTCCGAATCGGTGTCCCGCGCTGAATTCGATGGTTACTCTCGACCCTTATTGCTGCGCACCCAAGCCTACACTTACGCGCCGCGAGTCAGCGGTGCCGAACGGGCCGCGTTTGAACAGCAGGTACGTGATGAAGGCCTGAGCGAATTCACCATTCGCGAACTGGACGCCAAAGGCGAATTGCAACTGGCGCCGCCGCGCGACGAATACGTGCCGGTGCTCTACACGCAAACCCAGAGCCGACTGGCGCCTCCGCTGGGCTACGACTTGCTCGCCCAACCCTTGCGCCGCGAAACCCTGCAACGCGCCGACCAGCTCGGCAGCATGGCGGTGTCGCAACCGATGCATCTGGTCGGGATCGAGCCGTCGTATGCGCGTGGTGTGCTGCTGCTGGCGCCGGTCAGTCGCGCTGGAGAGTCGCAGCCGTTCGGCTATGTGATGGCGGTGATCAGCATGCGCCAGTTGCTCGCCGACGGACTGCCCGATGCCCTGCACGATTACCTGTCGGTGCGCATTCTCGACCTGTCGACCCAGGATCAGCACGAAGCGCTGTTCGAATCGAGCAACGAGGCGGTGCCCGGCGATTTGGCAGCGACGCGCTTGCTGCGCATGGCCGATCACGACTATCAGGTTGATATCCTGCCGAGCGAAGCGTTCATGCAAGCTAACCATTCGTCGGTGGGCAGCGTGATCATTCTGGGCGGCTTGCTCAGCGCATTGCTCAGCGCCTTGCTTTATGTGCTGGTTAGCCAGCGCCAGCGCGCGGTGCGCCTGGTCGAAGTGCGCACCCAGGAGTTGCACGAGCGCGAGCAGGAATTGCGCGGCACCCACGGTCAACTGCGCGGCGTGCTGAATGCCGCCACTCAGGTCGCGATCATTGCCACCGACCTGCGCGGCGTGATCAACACCTTCAACCCCGGCGCCGAGCAAATGCTCGGCTACAGCAGCGCCGAAGTCGTTGGGCGCATGACCCTGGAGAATCTGCATTTGCCTCGCGAGCTGGCGGCGCGTTCGGCCGAGTTGAGTGCGCGCTACGGCAAAAGCATTCCGACTTGCCACGCGATGCTGGTCGAGGGCGGCGAGGTCGGCGGCCACGAGGCACGCGAATGGACCCTGGTGCGCAGCGACGGCAGTCATCTGCCGGTGAACATGCTCGCCACCCCGGTGCTTGACGAGCAAGGCCTGTGGGTCGGTCATCTGGCGATCTGCATCGACATCACCGAACGCAAGCGTGTGCACGAAGTGCTGGCGGCGCGGGACATTCTGCTAAAGAAGCTCAGCGCCCATGTTCCGGGCGGCATTTACCAATTCAAAATGGAATTCGACGGACGCTTCAGCGTGATCTACGCCAGCGACGGCATTCGCGAGATCTACGAGCTGGAACCGGATGCGCTGCTGTTCGACGCCGAGGCGATTTTCAGTCGAATCCACCCGCAGGATGCGATTCGCGTGCGCAGCTCAATCCGCGAATCGGCGGAAAACCTCAGCCCCTGGCGCGAAGAGTACCGCGTGCAACTGCCCGAGCGCGGTCTGCGCTGGGTGCGCGGCGAGGCGACACCGGAAGAGCTGCCGGGCGGCGGGGTGCTGTGGCACGGTTATATCTCGGATATCTCCGATCTCAAGCGCGTGGAAGAAGAATTGCGCGCGTTGTCGATCACCGACTCGCTGACCGGCATTCACAACCGCCGCTATTTCCAGGAACGCCTGACCACCGAAATGGCCCGGGTCGAGCGTGGCGGCGGTGAGTTGTCGGTGATCATGCTCGACATCGACCACTTCAAGCGCATCAACGATCAGTTCGGCCACGCCGTCGGCGACCGCGTGCTGCAGGCAGTCTGCGAGCGGATCGGCCATCGCCTGCGCCGCACCGACGTGTTCTGCCGTTTGGGCGGTGAAGAGTTCATGGTGCTGTGCCCGGACATCGACGGCGAACACGCCTACATGCTGGCGATGGAGTTGTGGGAAGGTTTGCGTAGCGCGCCGGTGGACGTGGTCGGCTTGGTCACCGCGAGTTTCGGCATCGCCAGTTGGCGCCCGGGAGAGGGCGCGGATGCGCTGTTGCTGCGTGCTGACTCAGGGGTTTATGCAGCGAAGCAGAATGGCCGGGATCGGGTTGAGCGGGAGATGAGCTGAGCCGCTGATGCTCGATACACCACAAACCTGTGGGAGCTGGCTTGCCAGCGATAGGGTTATTCCAGTCAGCATATTCGGTGACTGACAGTCCGCTATCGCTGGCAAGCCAGCTCCCACAGGGTTTTGTGGTGTGGCTTGGATTGGGTTACAGCACCGAAGCGGTCTGCGGCAGTTTCGGCTGTTTGTACAGATCCAGCAGCACCTGATCGAGCACCGACGAGGCGCCGAACGGGGCCTTGTCGTTGAGGATCGCCACTACCGCCCAGGTATTGCCGTTCACGTCACGGCTGAAACCGGCGATCGCGCGCACGGTATTCAGGGTGCCGGTCTTGACGTGGGCTTCACCGCGCATCGCTGTGGTTTTCAGGCGTTTGCGCATGGTGCCGTCGGTGCCGGCAATCGGCAGCGAGCTGATGTACTCGGCGGCGTACGGACTGTGCCAGGCGGCCTGCAGCATGTTGGCCATCTCACGTGCGCTGACCCGCTCGGCCCGCGACAGACCGGAGCCGTTCTCCATCACCAGATGCGGCGCGGTGATGCCTTTCTTCGCCAGCCACTGCCGCACCACGCGCTGCGCAGCCCGGGCGTCGTCACCGTCGGCATCGTTGCGGAAACGCTGACCAAGGCTGAGGAACAGCTGCTGGGCCATGGTGTTGTTACTGTATTTGTTGATGTCGCGGATGATCTCGGCCAGATCCGGCGAGTACGCGCGGGCGAGCAGTTTGGCGCCGCTCGGCGTCGGTGCCAGACGATCCTTGCCCTGGATGCTGCCACCCAGCTCCTTCCAGATCGCCCGCACGGCGCCGGCGGTGTAGGTCGCGTGGTCGAGCAACGACAGGTAGGTCTGCGAACTGCAGCCTTCGCCCAACTGGCCGCCGACGTTTACGGTCACGCTGCCATCGGCCTGCGGCACCGGGTTATAGCGCACGCCGCCGGTGCATTGCTTGGACGGCAGCGCCTTGACAGTGTTTTCGATACGAATGCTGGCAATCGGCGGCTCAACCGAAATCAGTACGCGGCCACCGTCATTGCGTGCGACGAAGCGCAGGGCCTTGAGGTTGACCAGCAGCGAGTCGGGCTTGACCAGGAACGGCTTGTTGTCGTCGTTGCCGTCATCGTTGAATTCCGGCAATTGCGGCTGCACGAAGAAGTTGCGGTCGAGGATCAGGTCGCCGGTGATCTGGGTCACGCCGTTGGCGCGCAGGTCGCGCATCAGCAGCCAGAGTTTTTCCATGTTCAGCTTCGGGTCACCGCCACCCTTGAGGTAGAGGTTGCCGTTGAGAATGCCGCCGCTCAGGTCGCCATCGGTGTAGAACTCGGTTTTCCACTGATGGTTGGGGCCGAGCATTTCCAGCGCCGCGTAGGTGGTGACCAGTTTCATCGTAGACGCCGGATTGACCGAGACGTCGGCGTTGAACACCGTCGGCGTGCCCGGACCGTCGAGCGGCACCATCACCAGCGACAGCGCAGTGGGCTGCAACTTGCTGGCCTTGAGGGCTTTTTCGACGTTCGGGGTGAGGGAAGTGTTGATGGTGGCAGCGGAGACAGGCAGGGCCAGAGGCAGAAGAAGGCCGGCGAGAAACAGTGGACGCAACGATTTGATCATATGCAATAAAACCCTGCAAAAGAGGGGAAAAAAGACGAGGACATGGATGAAAAGGCCCTCAGTGGTCATGAAAGTGTCGGCATTATGCCCCAAGCTGTAACAGCTTGTGCCGTGTCGCGACCGGCCAATCGCTTATTTTTTTACAGGCGGTCAGCCGCAGCGACCAGAGAGTCGGGCAATCGCCGGCTTAAACTGGTAAAGTGCCGGCCGTTATTACTTAAGAGGATTGTTCCAATGGCGACTAACCGTTCCCAGCGTCTGCGCAAAAAACTGTGCGTTGATGAATTTCAAGAGCTGGGTTTCGAACTGAACCTGGACTTCAAAGAAGACTTGTCCGAAGAAGCCATTGACGCTTTCCTCGAAGCATTCATCAAAGAAGCCATGGAAGCCAACGGTCTGGGTTATGTTGGCGGCGACGACTTCGGTCTGGTGTGCCTGCAGAAGCGTGGCTCGGTCAACGAAGAGCAGCGCGCTGCCGTTGAAGCCTGGCTGAAAAACCGCTCCGAGCTGACCAAGTACGAAGTCAGCCCGCTGCTGGACGTGTGGTATCCGGAAAAGCCGATCAACGCGGCCAAGTGATACTGAAAAAAACGGCGACCTTCGGGTCGCCGTTTTTTTTCGTGGATCAAAAGATCGCAGCCTCGTTTCACTCGTCAGCTCCTACCTGTTCCCGATCCCCTGTAGGAGCTGTCGAGTGCAACGAGGCTGCGATCTTTGCTTCTAGGCTTTACGCCAATTCAAAATCACCAACGTCACCACCCCCGCAACAATCCCCCAGAACGCCGAACCAATGGAAAACAGTGTCAGCCCCGACGCCGTGACCATGAAGGTTATCAACGCCGCTTCCCGTTCCTTCACCTCGCTCATGGCAATGCTCAAGCCATTGATGATCGAGCCGAACAGCGCCAGCGCGGCAATCGACAGCACCAGTTCCTTGGGCAACGCCGCAAACAATGCCGCCAACGTCGCGCCGAACACCCCGGCAATCCCGTAGAACACCCCGCACCAGACCGCTGCGGTGTAGCGCTTGTTGCGATCTTCATGGGCATGCGGGCCGGTGCAGATCGCCGCGCTGATCGCTGCGAGGTTGATGCCGTGGGAGCCGAACGGCGCCAACAGCAGCGAGGCGATGCCGGTGGTGGTGATCAGTGGCGAGGCCGGGACGTTGTAGCCATCGGCGCGCAGCACGGCGATGCCGGGCATGTTCTGCGAGGTCATCGCCACCACGAACAGCGGAATGCCGATGCTGATGGTAGCGGCCAGGGAGAAGTGCGGCGTGGTCCACACCGGGGTGGCCACTTCCAGGTGAAAGCCGCTGAAATCCAGCAGCCCCATGAAGCCCGACAGCGCGGTGCCAATGAGCAGCGCTGCGAGCACCGCATAGCGTGGTGAAAGGCGCTTGACCAGCAGATAGGTGAAGAACATCCCCAGCACCAGCCCGGTACGGTGTTGCGCGGCGACGAAGATTTCGCTGCCGATCTTGAACAGAATCCCTGCCAGCAAGGCCGCCGCCAAAGAGGCCGGGATCTTTTTTACCAGCCGTTCGAAGCTGCCGGTCAGGCCGCAGATCGTCACCAGCACCGCGCACGTGATGTAGGCGCCGATCGCCTCGCCGTAACTGACGCCGCCCAGGCTGGTGATCAGCAACGCCGCGCCGGGGGTCGACCAGGCGATGGTGATCGGCGTGCGATAGCGCAGCGACAGGCCGATCGAACATACGGCCATGCCGATCGAAATCGCCCAGATCCACGAGGAAATTTGTCCGCTGGTCAGCCCGGCCGCTTGCCCGGCCTGGAACATCAGCACCAGCGAACTGGTGTAACCGGTCATCATCGCGATGAAACCGGCGACGATGGCGGAAGGCGAAGTGTCGGCCAGAGGGCGCAGGCGGGCGTGGGTGGCGTCGGTCATGACGGCGGTGTTCCTTATACCAATGGAGATGTCCGCCACAACACAGAACCTCTGTGGGAGCGAGCCTGCTCGCGAAAGCGGTAGGTCAGTCAACATTCATAGTGAATGTGGAATGGCTTTCGCGAGCAGGCTCGCTCCCACGAGGGGATTGCGGTCATGCAGCGGATTCTGCGATCAAGCCTAAACTCAAACGTAACTCAGCGTTGCAATACAGCCGCAGGCGCAAACAGCCGTACAGTCGTGTTGCCACCATTCATTGTGTACAATCGCGCTGTTTTTTACGCGATACTTGCCAGCGACCTACTGTGCCGTATTACAGTCACGGTCTATTCGCCGCAGTTTTCCCGACTCGAGTGCCCATGAACGAACAGTTGCAACCCCTCAAGAAACAACCGCGAGCAGGCAAAGCCGGCCGCAGCGGAACCCAGGACGATATTGTCTACGCGCATATCTTCGAGGCCATCCTCGAACAGCGTCTGGCGCCCGGTACCAAGTTGAGCGAAGAAGCGCTGGGGGAAATCTTCGGGGTCAGCCGCACCATCATTCGTCGCGCGCTGTCGCGTCTGGCCCATGAAGGCGTGGTGCTGTTGCGGCCCAATCGTGGCGCCGTGGTTGCCAGCCCGAGCGTTGAAGAGGCGCGTCAGGTGTTTCTCGCCCGGCGTCTGGTCGAGCGGGCGATCACTGAACTGGCGGTGCAACATGCCACTGCCGAGCAGATCGCCGAACTGCGGCAGATGGTCAACGATGAGCGCGATAGTTTCTCCCGCGGCGATCGCGGCGCCGGTATTCGACTGTCGGGCGAATTCCACCTGAAGCTGGCGGAAGCGGCAATGAACGCACCGTTGATCAGCTTCCAGCGCAGCCTGGTGTCGCAGACCTCGCTGATCATCGCCCAGTACGAAAGCGGCAACCGCTCGCATTGTTCGTACGACGAACACACGCAGTTGATCGACGCCATTGAAAAGCGCGACGGCGAACTGGCGGTGAACCTGATGATGCATCACATGGATCACATCGACAGCAAGCTCAACCTCGACGAGGAAGGCGCGTCGGATGATCTGCATGCGGTGTTCTCGCATTTGTTGCAGACCAAGAAGCCGGGGCGTCCAGCGGCCAAGCTCTGATCTGAAACCGAGTCGCGGCTTTCGCGAGCAGGCTCGCTCCCACAGGGGAATGCGTTTCAAAGGTGGGAGCGAGCCTGCTCGCGAAGCCAATCTGACCGGCAACAAAAATCCCCCGGGGTAAACACCACCGGGGATGATCGTTCCCACGCTCCGCGTGGGAATGTCTCTAGGGACGCTCCGCGTCCAGTGACGCGGAGCGTCACGGGCTGCATTCCCACGCAGAGCGTGGGAACGATCAGTGCAGGAAAACCTAGCGCTGATGCACCAGCGCCCCCGCTGCATACGTCTGCGCCACGGTGCGGTCATCGCCCAGGGTCATCAGCACAAACAACGTCTCGGCGATGTTATCCGACTGTTTCAAGCGGTAGCTCAGCAGCGGCGTGGCGTTGTAATCCAGTACCAGGAAGTCGGCATCACTGCCCGGTTGCAGGTTGCCGATCTTGTCTTCCAGACGCAGCGCCCGCGCGCCACCCAACGTCGCCAGATACAACGATTTGAACGGACTCAGGCGCGCGCCTTGCAGTTGCATCACCTTGTACGCTTCGTTCAGCGTCTGCAGCAGTGAGAAACTGGTACCGCCGCCGACGTCGGTGCCGAGGCCGACATTGAGCTTGTGTTTCTCGGCCATCGGCAGGTTGAACAGGCCGCTGCCGAGGAACAGGTTCGAGGTCGGGCAGAACGAGATTGCCGAGCCGGTTTCCGCCAGTCGCGCGCATTCTTCGTCACACAGGTGCACGCCGTGGGCGAATACCGAGCGTTCGCCAAGCAACTGGTAGTGATCGTAGACGTCGAGGTAACCCTTGCGCTCCGGGAACAGCTCTTTGACCCACTCGATTTCCTTGAGGTTTTCGCTGATGTGGGTCTGCATGTACAGATCCGGATATTCCGTCAGCAATTGCCCGGCCAGGGCCAGTTGTTCCGGGGTGCTGGTGGGGGCGAAGCGCGGCGTCACCGCATAGTGCAAGCGACCCTTGCCGTGCCAGCGCTCGATCAGCGCCTTGCTGTCGACGTAGCTGGATTCGGCGGTATCGACCAGATAATCCGGGGCATTGCGGTCCATCATCACCTTGCCGGCGATCATGCGCAGATCAAGCTTCTCGGCGGCCTCGAAAAACGAATTCACCGATTGCGGATGCACGCTGCCGAACACCAGCGCCGTGGTGGTGCCGTTGCGCAGCAGTTCCTTGATGAAAATATCGGCCACTTCGTCGGCGTGAGCCTTATCACTAAACTGGCTTTCGCAGGGAAAGGTGTAGGTGTTCAGCCAGTCGAGCAGTTGCTCGCCGTAGGAGCCGACCATGCCTGTCTGCGGCAGGTGAATGTGTGTGTCGATAAAGCCCGGGGTGATCAGCGCATCCTGATAATGGTTGATCTCGATATCCGCCGGCAGGGTCGGCAGCAGTTCGCTGGCGTGGCCGAGGGCGCTGATTTTGCCGTCATCGATCACCAGCAGGCCGTCCTCGAAATATTCATAGGAGGCTTCGATGCCGACTTCGGCAGGGTCGGCGATGCTGTGCAGAATGGCGGCGCGGTAGGCTTTGCGAGTCAGAGGCATGAGGGTTCTCTAATCAGTTTGAGGCTTTGAGTTTGGCGGACTGGCTGCGGCGCGAGGCGGGCAGCAATCGGGCAATCGGTTCGGCGCGGGCGCTGTGCTGGCCGAAATTGGCGTTATAGGTGGCGATGATTTCACCGGCGATGGAGATGGCGATTTCCACAGGCAGTTTGCCTTTGACTTCGCCGATGCCCATCGGGCAGCGCATGCGCTGCACCACGCTCGGGTCGAAACCACGATCACGCAGACGGTGTTCGAATTTGGCGCGTTTGGTTTTCGAGCCGATCAGGCCGAACCAAGTGAAATCGTTACGCTTGAGAATCGCCGCGGTCAGCTCCAGATCGAGCTGATGGTTGTGGGTCATGACGATGCAGTAGCTGCCGGCGGGCAGATCATCGACTTCGTCCACCGGCTCTTCGCTGACGATTTTACGCACGCCGTGGGGGATGTGTTCAGGGAACTCGGCCTCGCGCGAATCGATCCAGCGCACCCGGCAGGGCAGGCTGGCCAGCAGGGGCACTAGGGCGCGACCGACGTGGCCGGCACCGAACACGGCAATCTGCGCCTGCACCTGGCCCATCGGTTCGAACAGCAACACCGTAGCGCCACCGCAGCACTGGCCGAGACTGGCGCCGAGGCTGAAGCGCTCCAGATGGGTGTCCTGCTTGCCGCTGGCGAGCATCTCGCGGGCGATCTGCATGGCTTTGAATTCCAAATGCCCGCCACCGATGGTGTCGAACATGCGGTCAGCGCTGACGACCATTTTCGAGCCGGCGTTGCGTGGCGTCGAGCCGAGTTCTTCGATGATCGTCACCAGCACACAGGGCTCGCCCTGATTCTGCAGGTCGGCGAGGGCGTCGATCCAGTTGTACATACACACCTCTCAGATCGTTCCCACGCTCTGCGTGGGAATGCATCACTGGACGCTCCGCGTCCGCTGTTCAGGATGCGACGCAGAGCGTCGCGGGCTGCATTCCCACGCAGAGCGTGGGAACGATCATCAAACAACCGCGGTTTCAGCTTCGACAGCTTTCACCGCTTTGAGCTGGCGCATCTGCTCGCAGCCCCACAACACCCGCTCCGGCGTGGCCGGCGCATCGATCTTCGGCTGATGCTGATAATCGCCGAGGCTCGCCACCGCGTCCTTGATTGCGCACCACGCGGCGATGCCGAGCATGAACGGCGGTTCACCGACGGCTTTGGAATGGAACACCGTGTCTTCCGGGTTCTTGCGGTTTTCCACCAGTTTCACCCGCAGATCCAGCGGCATGTCCGCCACCGCCGGGATCTTGTAGCTGGCCGGGCCGTTGGTCATCAGCTTGCCCTTGTTGTTCCAGACCAGCTCTTCCATGGTCAGCCAGCCCATGCCCTGGACGAAACCGCCCTCGACCTGACCGATGTCGATCGACGGGTTCAGCGAGGCGCCGACGTCATGCAGGATGTCGGTGCGCAGCATCTTGTACTCGCCGGTCAGGGTATCGACGATCACTTCGCAGCAGGCTGCGCCGAAAGCGAAGTAATAGAACGGACGCCCACGGGCCTGACTGCGGTCGTAATAGATTTTCGGGGTCTTGTAGAAGCCAGTGCTCGACAGCGAGACCTGATTGAAATATGCCTGTTGGATCAGCGCTTCGAAGGTCAGAATCTGCTCGCGCACCCGCACGTGGCCGTTGCGGAATTCGACGTCTTCTTCGCTGACTTTGTAGTGCCGCGCGGCGAATTCGACCAGGCGTTGCTTGATGGTCTGTGCTGCGTTCTGCGCGGCTTTGCCGTTCAGGTCGGCGCCGCTGGAAGCAGCGGTCGGAGAGGTGTTCGGCACTTTGTCGGTGTTGGTCGCAGTGATCTGCACACGATCGATTTCGACCTGGAACACTTCCGCCACGACCTGGGCTACTTTGGTATTCAGGCCCTGACCCATTTCCGTACCGCCGTGGTTCAAGTGGATGCTGCCGTCGGTGTAGATGTGAATCAGCGCACCGGCCTGGTTCAAGAAGCTCGCGGTGAAGGAAATACCGAATTTCACCGGAGTCAGCGCCAAGCCTTTTTTGAGGATCGGGCTGTTGGCGTTGTAGCGGCGGATCGCTTCGCGGCGCTCGGCGTACTGGCTGCTTTCTTCCAGTTCGGCGGTCATCTCTTCGAGCATGTTGTGCTCGACGGTCTGGTAGTAGTGGGTGACGTTGCGCTCGGTCTTGCCGTAGTAGTTGGCTTTGCGCACCGCCAGCGGGTCGAGCTTCAAGTGCCGGGCAATCGCGTCCATCACTTCTTCGATGGCGACCATGCCTTGCGGGCCGCCGAAGCCGCGATAAGCAGTGTTCGAGGCGGTGTTGGTCTTGCAACGGTGACCGTTGATGGTGGCATCGCCGAGATAGTAGGAGTTGTCCGAGTGGAACATCGCGCGGTCAACGATCGAGGCGGACAAGTCCGGCGAGCAACCGCAGTTTCCGGCCAACTCCATGTTGATCCCGTGCAGACGGCCGCTGCTGTCGAAGCCGACGTCGTACTCGACGTAGAACGGGTGGCGCTTGCCGGTCATCAGCATGTCTTCGACGCGCGGCAGGCGCATCTTGGTCGGTTGGCCGGTGAGGTGCGCGACCACCGCGCACAGGCACGCCGGGCTCGCAGCCTGGGTTTCCTTGCCACCGAAACCACCGCCCATGCGGCGCATGTCGACGACGATCTTGTTCATCGACACGTCGAGCACTTCGGCGACCAGTTTCTGCACTTCAGTCGGGTTCTGCGTCGAGCAGTAGACGATCATGCCGCCATCTTCAGTAGGCATCACAGAGGAGATTTGTGTCTCCAGATAGAAGTGCTCCTGGCCGCCGATGTGCAGCGTGCCCTGAATGCGGTGTTTCGCCGTGGCCAGTGCAGAGGCCGAGTCGCCGCGCTGGTGGGTGTGGCTGTCGAGCACGAAATGGCGCTTGCGCAGGGCTTCGACGACGTCGAGCACCGGTTCCAGATCTTGGTATTCGATGATCGCCGCCATTGCTGCTTTGCGTGCGGTTTCCAGGTCTTTCGCCGCGACCGCCAGCACCGGCTGGCCGACAAACTGCACGTCATCGATGGCCAGCAGTGGGTCGCCCGGCATCAGCGGGCCGATGTCCTTCAGGCCCGGCACGTCTTCGTGGGTAATGACGATGCGCACGCCTTCGAAGGCGTAGCACGGCTGCGTGTCGATGCTGAGGATTTTCGCGTGGGCGCGGTCCGACAGGCGTGCATACAGGTGCAATTGGTTGGGGAATTCCAGGCGATCATCGATGTACTGCGCTTCACCGGACACATGCTTGGCGGCGCTGTCGTGTTTGACGCTGCGACCGACACCGGTGGTCAGATCCTTGGCGAACAATTCGGCCAATTCAGCCTGGGTCTTCTCTACGGCGTGATGATTAGACATAAGCGGTCACCCGAGTCTCGATGTGCGGTGTTTGCAGTTCGATGAAGTATTTGCGCAGCAGGTTCTGCGCGCTGAGCAGTCGATATTCCTTGCTGGCGCGGAAGTCCGAGAGCGGTGTGAAATCTTCGGCCAGCGCGGCGCAGGCGCGCTCGATCACGGCGTTGTTGAACGGTGCACCTTGCAGCACGGCTTCGCAGTACGCAGCGCGTTTCGGAATCGCCGCCATGCCGCCGAAGGCCACGCGCGCGTCGCTGATCACGCCATTTTCCACGCGCAGATTGAAGGCAGCGCAGACGGCGGAGATGTCGTCGTCCAGGCGCTTTGACACTTTATAGGCACGGAACAACTGCTCGGCGCTGGCGCGCGGGACGATGATTTTTTCGATGAACTCGCTTTCCTGGCGCGCGGTGACGCGGTAGTCGATGAAGTAGTCTTCCAGGTTCAAGGTGCGGCGGGTTTCGCCTTTGCACAGCACGATCTGCGCGCCGAGGGCGATCAGCAGCGGTGGCGAGTCACCGATCGGCGAGGCGTTGCCGATGTTGCCGCCGAGGGTGCCTTGATTGCGGATCTGCAACGAGGCGAAGCGGTGCAGCAGTTCGCCGAAGTCCGGGTACTCGGCATTCAACGCTTCGTAGCAGTCGGAGAGGGCCGTGGCGGCGCCGATTTCGATGCGGTCATCGAAGGTTTCGATGCGCTTCATTTCGGCGACGTTGCCGACGTAGATCATCACCGGCAGGGTGCGGTGGAACTGGGTGACCTCCAGTGCCAGGTCAGTGCCGCCGGCGAGCAGCCGCGCTTGTGGATAAGCGTCGTAGAGATCGGCCAGGTCAGCGACGGTCAGCGGCACCAGGCAGCGCTTGTCGCCGCTGTTGAGTTCGCCGATATCGGTCGGCGCGATGGCCTTGAGGCGGGCAATGGTTTCGGCTTCGCGGGCGTCGAACTGATCCGCTGGCTTGGCGCAGCAGGATTGTTCGGCAGCGGCGAGAATCGGCCGGTAGCCAGTGCAGCGGCAGAGGTTGCCGGCCAGCGCTTCGTGAGCCTTGGCCTGATCCGGCGCATCGCTGTTCTTTTGCAGGGCGAACAACGACATGACGAAACCGGGGGTGCAGAAGCCGCACTGCGAACCGTGGCACTCGACCATGGCTTTCTGCACGCTGTGCAGTTCGCCTTTGTGCTTGAGGTCTTCAACGCTGATCAGTTGTTTGCCGTGCAAGGACGAGACGAAAGTAAGGCACGAATTGAGGCTGCGATAGCGAATATGTTCACGCCCCGTATCATCGGTCTGCAACTCGCCAACCACCACGGTGCAGGCGCCGCAGTCGCCACTGGCGCAACCTTCTTTGGTGCCGGGCTTGCCTACGTGTTCGCGCAGGTAATTGAGCACAGTCAGATTCGGGTCCAGGGCGTGCTCGCTACGGAGTTCCTGGTTAAGTAAAAACTGGATCACGGAAGGCCTCGCAGACTCATTATTGTTGTTAACCGACGTGAACCGAATTTAGCAGGTCTGACTTTTCGGTCAATGGTTTTCTGACTTAAAGGTCAGGAAAATCCGTTTCGTCGATCAACAGCGTGTCTATTCAGTATTGACCTTCATCGGTCACTGCGCTTTTTTGCGGGATTCGTGCCAAAAACCGCTGAGTGGGCACTCCGCCATGACCGCGCATTTGCGCTACACTGCGCCGCTTGTGCAGATCGATAGAGTTTGAAGGACAACCATGACGTTCAAGGCGCCGGACAGCCTCGCCGAGCAAATCGCTCACCACCTCGCCGAACGCATCATTCGTGGCGAAATGAAGCCAGGAGAGCGCATCCAGGAACAGAAGGTCACGCTGGCGCTCAACGTCAGCCGCGGTTCGGTCCGCGAAGCCTTGCTGATCCTCGAGCGCCGTCACCTGATCGCGATCCTGCCGCGTCGTGGCGCCCACGTTACCGAGCTGACGCCGCACAAAGTGCAGAGCCTGTGCACGCTGATGAGCGAGCTGTATATCCTGCTCGGCAATTCGGTGGCCAATGGCTGGCAAGTGCAGTCGGACATGGCGCCGTTCGTGCAGATCCAGCAGCGCCTGACCGCCAATTACGAGCGCGGCGATATCCGCAGCTTCGTCGATGACAGCTTTGCGGTGATGCGCGCCGCCTATCCGTTCGCCAACAATCCGTACCTGCAAGAAACCGTCGAGAACCTCCAGCCGGCGATGAGCCGCGCGTATTTCCTCGCCCTCGAACAGCGCAAGGCGGAAATGAGCGAATTCCTCGAACTGTTCGAACGCTTGCTCGCCGCCGTACTCGCCCGTGATTTGCCGCAGATCCGCATCGTGCTCACGGCGTATGCCCAGCGCAGCTGCGATCTGGTGGTGTCTGCGCTGACGGTTGCCTGAGCGTGCGGCTGAAGTGCATCAAACTGGCGGGGTTCAAATCCTTCGTCGACCCGACCACGGTGAACTTCCCCAGTAACATGGCGGCGGTCGTCGGGCCGAACGGTTGCGGCAAGTCGAACATCATCGACGCCGTGCGCTGGGTGATGGGCGAAAGTTCGGCGAAGAACCTCCGTGGCGAGTCGATGACCGACGTCATCTTCAACGGCTCGACCAGCCGCAAACCGGTGAGCCAGGCGAGCATCGAACTGGTGTTCGACAACTCCGACGGCACGCTGCTCGGCGAATACGCCGCCTACGCGGAGATTTCCATCCGCCGCAAAGTCACCCGTGACAGCCAGACCACTTATTACCTCAACGGCACCAAATGCCGTCGGCGCGACATCACCGATATCTTCCTCGGCACCGGCCTCGGCCCGCGCAGCTACTCGATCATCGAACAGGGGATGATCTCCAAGCTGATCGAATCCAAGCCCGAAGACCTGCGTAACTTCATCGAAGAAGCCGCCGGCATCTCGAAATATAAAGAGCGCCGCCGCGAGACCGAGAACCGCATCCGCCGCACTCACGAGAACCTCGCCCGCCTGACTGACCTGCGCGAAGAGCTGGAGCGCCAGCTAGAACGTCTGCACCGTCAGGCCGAGGCGGCGAAAAAGTATCAGGAACTCAAGGCCGAAGAGCGTCAGCTCAAGGCGCAACTGTCGGCCCTGCGGTGGCAGGATCTCAACGAGCAGGTCGGCCAGCGTGAGTCGATCATCGGCAACCAGGAAGTCAGCTTCGAAGCGTTGGTCGCTGAACAGCGTAATGCTGATGCGGCCATCGAACGCCTGCGCGACGGTCACCACGACCTGTCCGAGCGCTTCAATCTGGTGCAGGGCCGCTTCTATTCGGTCGGCGGCGACATCGCCCGGGTCGAGCAGAGCATTCAGCATGGCCAGCAGCGGTTGCGCCAGTTGCAGGACGATCTGAAAGAAGCCGAGCGCGCGCGTCTGGAAACCGAGTCGCACCTGGGCCACGACCGCACGTTGCTGCTGACCCTCGGCGAAGAACTGGACATGCTCACCCCCGAGCAGGAAGTCACCAGCGCTGCCGCCGAGGAAGCCGCTGCGGCCCTCGAAGAAGCCGAAACCACCATGCACGGCTGGCAGGAGCAGTGGGATGCTTTCAACCTGACCGCTGCCGAACCGCGCCGTCAGGCTGAAGTGCAGCAGTCGCGGATCCAGCAGCTGGAAAGCAGCATGGAGCGTCTGGCTGACCGACAGAAGCGCCTCGCTGAAGAGCGTGCGTTGCTGTCCGCCGACCCGGAAGACGCGGCGATCATGGCGCTCAACGAGCAGCTCGCCGAGTCCGAAGCGACTCTCGAAGATTTACAGACCAGCGAAGAAGCGCAGGTCGAAAAGCTCGAACAACTGCGTCAGGAATTACAGCAAGCGTTGACCGCACAGCAGCAGGCGCAGGGCGATCTGCAGCGGCTCAACGGTCGTTTGGCGTCGCTGGAAGCCTTGCAGCAAGCCGCGCTGGATCCGGGCACCGGCACCGCCGAATGGTTGAAGGAACACAACCTCGCCGAGCGCCCGCGTCTGGCCGAAGGTCTGAAGGTTGAGGCCGGTTGGGAATTGGCGGTGGAAACCGTGCTCGGCGCCGATCTGCAAGCGGTGCTGGTCGACGATTTCAGCGGCTTCGATCTGTCCGGTTTCACCCAAGGCGATTTGCGCCTGCTCAGCCCGGCCAGCGATGGCGTGCGGGTGGCGGGCAGCCTGCTGGACAAAGTCGAGGCGCAGATCGATCTGTCGCCGTGGCTTGGTCAGGTCAAACCGGTCGACAGCCTTGAACAGGCGCTGGCCTTGCGTGGCCAGTTGAGCGCCGGGCAGAGCCTGATCAGTCGCGATGGCTACTGGGTCGGTCGACACTTTTTACGCGTGCGTCGCGCCAGCGAAGCGGAAAGCGGCATGCTCGCCCGTGGCCAGGAAATCGAAGACCTGCAACTGGAGCGTGAAGAGCGCGAAGCCACCGTCGAGGCCATGGAAACCCGCCTGCAAACCCTGCGCGCGCAACAGCGCCAGCAGGAAAACGGCCGCGAACACCTGCGCCGCTTGCTGCAGGACGAAGCGCGCCAGCAAGGCGAACTGAAAGCGCAGTTGTCCGCCGGCAAGGCCAAAGCCGAACAGCTGACATTGCGCCGCACCCGTCTCGATGAAGAACTGGTCGAACTCGCCGAACAGCGCGAGCTTGAGCACGAACAGGTCGGCGAAGCGCGCATGCAATTGCAGGAAGCGCTGGACGCCATGGCGCTCGACACCGAGCAGCGCGAGTTGCTGCTGGCCCAACGCGACAGCCTGCGCGAGCGCCTTGATCGCGTGCGTCAGGAAGCGCGGCAGCACAAGGATCACGCCCATCAATTGGCCGTGCGTCTCGGCTCGTTGCGCGCCCAGCATGACTCCACGCGCCAGGCGCTGGAGCGTCTGGAAATGCAGGCCGAACGCCTGACTGAAAAGCGCGAACAGTTGAGTCTGAATCTGGAGGAGGGCGAGGCGCCGCTGGAAGAGCTGCGCCTCAAGCTCGAAGAGTTGCTCGACAAGCGCATGACCGTCGATGAAGAGCTCAAGACCGCGCAGATCGCCATGGAAGACGCCGATCGTGAATTGCGCGACGCGGAAAAACGCCGCACCCAGGCCGAGCAGCAATCGCAGTTGATTCGCGGCCAGCTCGAACAGCAACGCATGGAATGGCAGGCGCTGACCGTACGGCGCAAGGCTTTGCAGGATCAATTGCTCGAAGATGGCTACGATCTCAACGGCGTGCTCGCCACATTGACCGCACAAGCCAGTGAACGCGAAGCCGAAGAAGAACTCGAACGCATCAACGCGCGGATTCAGCGCCTGGGTGCGATCAACCTCGCGGCCATCGATGAATACACGCAACAATCGGAGCGTAAACGTTATCTGGATGCGCAGGACGCCGATCTGGTCGAGGCGCTGGAGACCCTGGAAAACGTCATCCGCAAAATCGATAAGGAAACCCGCAACCGTTTCAAAGATACCTTTGATCAGATCAACGGTGGTTTGCAGGCACTTTTCCCGAAAGTTTTCGGTGGCGGGCGCGCGTATTTGGAACTGACGGGCGAAGATCTACTCGATACAGGGGTGACGATCATGGCGCAGCCGCCCGGGAAGAAGAACAGCACCATCCATTTGCTCTCCGGCGGCGAAAAAGCCCTGACTGCACTGGCCCTGGTTTTTGCCATCTTCAAGTTGAACCCGGCGCCGTTCTGCATGCTCGATGAGGTTGACGCGCCACTGGATGACGCTAACGTTGGACGCTACGCACGCCTGGTCAAAGAGATGTCGCAGACCGTGCAGTTCATTTACATCACCCACAACAAGATCGCCATGGAAATGGCCGAGCAGTTGATGGGTGTGACGATGCATGAACCGGGCTGTTCGCGACTGGTGGCGGTGGATGTCGAGGAGGCGATGGCGATGGTGGACGCCTAGCGGCGCGGCTGCAGGTTACAAGCTCCAGGCTGCAAGTGGACGGCTTGTGGCTTGGAGCTCAAAGCTTGTAGCTGCGAAGCCTTTGATCGTGCTAGTTTAATGTCAATTTTTCGTATACGTGGGCAAAACGCCTGTCAGAACATAGAGTTGGCGCCACGTTTTAAAGCGGTTTACGCAGTGTAAACCCCTTATTTTTCAGCATTTTTTATAGAGGCACGGGATTACATGGAAATCGGTCTGCGCGAGTGGCTGATCGTCATCGGCATCATTGTGATAGCCGGTATTCTTTTCGATGGCTGGCGCCGTATGCGCGGCGGCAAGGGAAAGCTGAAATTCCGTCTCGACCGGAGCCTGTCCAATCTGCCGGACGAGGACACCAGCGCCGAGCTGTTGGGCCCGGCCCGCGTCCTGGATACGCACAAAGAGCCGCAACTGGACGAGCACGATCTGCCGTCGGTGAGCATGCCTAACCGCGAAGCCCGCGAGCCGCGTGAATCCGGTTCGAAACGTGGCAAGCGCGGCAGCAACGGCCCGGCGCAGGGCGACTTGAACCTCGACCTCGATCTGGACGGCGGCCCGAGCTTCAGCAGCCGCGATGACGATTTCGCCGAAGACAGCAAGCCTGCAGCGGCCGTGGCGGAAAAAGATCAGCCACAAGCCGAAGAAGTCCTGGTGATCAGCGTGATCTGCCGCGACCCGGCCGGCTTCAAAGGCCCGGCGCTGCTGCAGAACATTCTCGAAAGCGGTCTGCGTTTCGGCGAGATGGACATTTTCCACCGCCACGAAAGCATGGCCGGCAACGGCGAAGTGCTGTTCTCCATGGCCAATGCGGTCAAGCCGGGCATCTTTGATCTGGACGACATCGACCACTTCAGCACTCCGGCGGTGAGCTTCTTCCTCGGTCTGCCAGGCCCGCGTCATCCGAAGCAGGCCTTCGACGTGATGGTCGCGGCAGCCCGCAAGCTGTCCCAGGAACTGAACGGCGAACTGAAAGACGACCAGCGCAGCGTACTGACTGCGCAGACGATTGAGCACTACCGTCAGCGCATCGTCGAATTCGAACGCCGCGCCCTGACCCAGAAGCGCTAAGGCCAAATCAAAAGATCGCAGCCTTCGGCAGCTCCTACAGAGGATCGCGATACTGTAGGAGCTGACGAGTGCAACGAGGCTGCGATCTTCTGGCACCGCCGCCGATAATGGAATAAAACTGGAGCAGCCTCGGCTGCTCTTTTGCTTTATGAGAGAACACCCATGACCGCCGCCAAAACCCGCATTCTAGAGCTGCGCGCTGAGCTGGATCAGCACAACTATCGCTATCACGTTCTCGACGAGCCGAGCATTCCCGATGCCGAGTACGACCGCTTGTTCCACGAGCTCAAGGCGCTGGAAGCGGCCAACCCGGAACTGATCACCAGCGACTCGCCGACCCAGCGCGTCGGCAGCATGGCGTTGACCGCGTTCACTCAGGTGCGTCACGAAATTCCGATGCTCAGCCTCGGCAACGCTTTCGAAGAATCCGACATGCGCGAGTTCGATCGCCGCGTCAACGAAGGCCTCGACGTGCCGGCCGGCGATCTGTTTGGTGGCGGCGCGGCGGTGGAATACAGCTGCGAGCCGAAGCTCGATGGCCTGGCGGTCAGCCTGCTGTATCAGGATGGTTTGCTGGTGCGCGGCGCCACCCGTGGCGATGGCACCACCGGCGAGGACATCAGCGTCAACGTGCGTACCGTGCGCAATATTCCGCTGAAGCTGCACGGCGAAGGCTGGCCGGCGACGCTGGAAGTGCGCGGTGAAGTGTTCATGTCCAAGGCCGGTTTCGAGCGCCTCAATGCTTCGCAACTGGAAATCGGCGGCAAGACCTTCGCCAACCCGCGCAACGCGGCAGCAGGCAGCCTGCGCCAGCTCGACTCGAAGATCACCGCCAACCGGCCACTGGAATTCTGCTGCTATGGCATCGGTCAGGTGTCTCACGATATCGCCGACACCCACATCGGCAACCTCAAGCAGTTGCAGAAGTGGGGCATGCCGATCAGTCACGAACTGAAGCTGGCCAAGGGGATTGATGAGTGCCTGGAGTACTACCGCGACATCGGCGAGCGCCGTAACTCGCTGGCCTATGAAATCGATGGCGTGGTGTTCAAGGTCAACAGCATTGCCGACCAGCGTGAACTGGGCTTCCGTGCCCGCGAGCCGCGCTGGGCGATCGCACACAAATTCCCGGCGATGGAAGAACTCACCGAGCTGCTCGACGTGGAATTCCAGGTCGGCCGCACCGGTGCGGTGACTCCGGTGGCGCGTCTGAAACCGGTGAAGGTCGCCGGCGTCACCGTGGCCAACGCCACGTTGCACAACATGGACGAAGTCGCGCGGCTGGGCCTGATGATCGGCGACACGGTGATCATTCGCCGCGCCGGTGATGTGATTCCGCAAGTGGTGCAGGTAGTCATCGAGCGTCGCCCCGATGACGCGCGCCCGGTGGCCATTCCTGAAAGCTGCCCGGTGTGCGGCTCCCACGTTGAACGCACGCAACTGGTCAAGCGCAGCAAGGGCAAGGAAACCTTCAGCGAAGGTGCGGTGTATCGCTGCGTCGGCCGACTGGCCTGTGGCGCGCAATTGAAGCAGGCGATCATTCACTTCGTCTCGCGTCGGGCCATGGACATCGAAGGCTTGGGCGACAAGAGCGTCGAGCAACTGGTCGACGAAGGCCTGGTCAGCTCGCCAGCCGATCTGTATGCGCTGAAGTTCGACGACATCGTCGATCTGGAAGGCTTCGCCGAGGTATCGAGCAACAAGCTTCTCAAAGCCATTGAGGACAGCAAGCAGCCGAGCCTGGCACGTTTCATCTACGCCCTCGGCATTCCCGATGTCGGCGAAGAAACGGCCAAGGTGCTGGCGCGTTCGCTGGGTTCGCTGGAGCGCGTGCAACAGGCCTTGCCGCATGTGCTGACCTACCTGCCGGATGTCGGCCTGGAAGTGGCGCACGAGATCCACAGTTTCTTTGAGGATGCGCACAACCAGCAGGTCATCAGCGAATTGCTCGGCCATGGTTTGCAGATTCAGGATCAAGGCGAATTGGGCGCCGAATTCGCCGCCAGTACCACCCTGGGCGGCTTGCTCGACAAACTGCACATTCCCTTCGTCGGCCCCGGTGGTGCGCAGAAACTGGCCGACCGCTTTGGCTCGCTGGAAGCAGTGATGAACGCTGACTGGCTGGACATGCGCCAGGCATTGCCGGAGAAGCAGGCCAACTCGGTGCGCGAGTTCTTCGCCTCGCCTGAGCATCGGCAACTGGCCGAGCGGGCCGAGCAGCAGCTGCGCGATTTCGGCATGCATTGGCAGAGCGAGAAAAAAGTCGTCGAAGGTCTGCCGCTGTCCGGCGAAACCTGGGTGCTGACCGGCAAGGTCGAGTTGATGAGCCGGGATGTGGCCAAGGAGCACCTGGAAAGCCTGGGCGCCAAGGTCGCCGGTTCGGTGTCGGCGAAAACCCATTGCGTGGTCGCAGGCCCGGGTGCCGGCTCGAAACTGACCAAGGCCAATGAACTGGGGGTGAAGGTCATGGATGAAGAGACGTTTATCGCTTTCCTCAAAACCCACGGTATTTCCGTATGACCTTTTTCTCACGCCCCCTCAACTGATCGTTCCCACGCTCCGCGTGGTAACGCATCCCGTGACGCTCTGCGTCACAGCGGACGCGGAGCGTCCGGGGCGGCATTCCCACGCGGAGCGTGGGAACGATCAGTCAAGAAAGTGCGGGAACGATCTTCGCGCCAGGATGATCTAGTCTTGGCCAGTCCCAGGGAGAGATCGCCATGCACCGCTTCTTCGAGCAGCTCAGTTCCCGCATCATCGCGCCGTTCGTGGCCGGATCCTCGCGCAACAGCAAAGTCTGGCCGTGCCGTTGTGGCCAGTCGCTGTTCTTTCGCAACAGTCAGTGCCTGGCCTGTAGCGCCTTGCTCGGCTATCAGCCCGAACAAAGTCGCCTGACGTCGCTGCAGCCGGGGCCGGAAGAGGGTACCTGGACGCTCGACGCCGATCCCGACGCCGGTCTGTTCCGCCGCTGCGCCAACCTCGACATGCCCGCCGCGTGCAACTGGCTGCTGCCGGCCAACGATCACGACACCTTGTGCATCGCTTGCAGCCTCAACCGCACCATTCCCGACCTGTCCGTCGCGGAAAATCCTGAACGCTGGCGCAAGGTCGAAATCGCCAAGCGTCGACTGGTCGCGCAACTGATCACCCTCGGCTTGCCGGTCATCCCGAAAACCACCGATGAAGAAACCGGGCTGGCGTTCGACTTCATCGGTGTCGACCTGGAAGGCAACGCGCCGATGACCGGCCACGCCAATGGCCTGATCACCCTCGACATCAAAGAGGCCGACGACGCTCACCGTGAGCAGGTCAGGGCGGCGATGCACGAACCTTACCGCACGCTGCTCGGGCATTTTCGCCATGAGGTCGGCCACTACTACTGGGATCGCCTCATCGCCAACGGCCCTTGGCTGGACGCGTTCCGTAACCTGTTCGGCGACGAGCGCGCCAGTTACGCCGAGGCGCTGGACCGGCATTACCAGCAAGGCGCACCGCTGGACTGGCCGCAGCACTACGTCAGTGCCTACGCGACCATGCACCCATGGGAAGACTGGGCGGAAACCTGGGCGCATTACCTGCACATGATGGATGCGGTCGACACGGCGCTGGGCTTCGGCATGAGCGCGCGGGAAATGGACTTCGATTATCAGCCGTTTCCGACTAGCACCCTGTACGACCCGGAGCACACCGGCGGCACGGCATTCCTGTCGTTCGTCAATGCGTGGATCGAACTGGCGGGCATGCTCAACGAACTGTCGCGCAGCATGGGCCAGCCGGATTTCTATCCGTTCGTACTGCCGGCGGCGGCGATCGCCAAGCTGCACTTCATTCATCTGGTGATCCAGCAGGCCGGCGGCAGGGCGGATGAGGTGCTGGCCTTGTAGGTGTCGCAGGCTGCGATGTTTATGTCCTTGACGCCGTTCAGGTTTTTTATCTGCAACCAACGGTTGTAAGTTCATCTCAGACAGGTACAATGGCGCGGCTCGCCGACAGGCAAGCGTCGTTATGGTGACCCCATCGGTCCCCCCGCAACGATTACCCGTGAACCTGGTCAGATCCGGAAGGAAGCAGCCACAGCGGGAACATTGTGTGCCGGGGTGTGGCTGGTGGGGGCACCACCTTAACGAACCTACCGAGAATTCAAAGAGAACTGCATGGGTTTCGCCCACTGCGGTTTTTTTATGCCTGCGATTTGGCTAGTGGCGTTGACCCGCCATCGGAAACGTGCGGATCAGCCGCGCAACGTCCCGGTGCCCGTGCGGCCGTCGACGGCGAACAGTGGCATACTCCCCCGCCTGGCATTGAGAGGTAAGGCAAGTGGGTGAAATTGACGATCTGACTCGTGAAAAACTGCGCGAATGGCAGATGCGGCGTCTGGAAGTCAAAACGCAGATGCAGGATCAGCCCGAGCGCACGCTGGAGTTGTCGCGAGTGCTCGACCTGATGGATGAGGAGCACGCTGCGATTCTGGCGGCTTCGACCGTGTTCAACGCGGCTGAAGAAACTGCGCAGCCGCTCGCGGTGCAGGACCAGCCCGCCCTCGCTGAATCGGTGGCCGGCCATTACGACCTGCAACTGCACGCCAGCGCGCAAAACCCTGAACACCTGCGCAAACTGCTGGAAATGGCCCTCTACGAAGTGCAGGCGCAGATTGAAGCAGGGCCGCTGGCTGGCGGCGCAGATCGACGCGGCATGTCCGGCACGCTCGGCGGTTACTCCTTCGAGCTGCGGATCAGCCGCGAGTCCGGCAGTGAGAGAAACTTGCCGCAGTCCCATGAAATGCACGACGAGAATGACCAGGACTGATCTGGTGTTGTATTAAAGCCCAGGCGGCGAGGTTGTATGCACCCGGAACATTTTGATTTGGCCACCCCGGTATTTCTGCCCATCACCCATGATGCGTGTACGGCGCTGTTGCAGCCCGAGGGTGACGCGACACTGGCCAGCCTGAGCGACCCGGAACTGGCGGCAGTGCTGGTCATTCAGAACCTCGCCCAGGCCACCGAACAGGATTTGAGCGCCAGCGCAGCGGAGAAGATCCTCGCCAGACTCATTGACTGGTCTGTCACCTCTCGGCGCTCCGGATCAGCGGGACTGCTTGCAGAGGCGCGGCGTCTGTTCGATTCGCGCAAATTGTATTTCGGCCTCAATGCGCTCAAAGGCCTGAACCTGCGCTTTCTCATGGCCGATGAAGTCGCCGCGCAGGCATTTCTGTTGCCCGGCGGGCAGTGGGATGTGGACTACAAGATCCGCCATCAGCAACATAACAACCCGTTTCGCCAGCAAATGGTCACGCCACGCGAGCGTGAACACTGGTTAAGCGCGGCGCAGGACAAACTGCTGCGAACCTTCCGAGCCAACCTCGACGAAGACCTGCACGTGCAGGGTTATGCGGGCATCGGCAAGAGCTACATGCTCAGCGCGCTGATCGAATGCCTGCGCTCGAAACGCACCCTGGTACTGGCGCGCACCCCGGCGAAACTGGCGACGCTGCGCAAGCACATCGTGCAGGTCCACGACACTGAAATTGGCCAGACCTTTTTCGATTTCGCCCAGGCTCAGCTGCTTGGTCCCCGGTTGCCTATGGCCAGGACGCCGGCGCGTCTCCCGAGCAAGCAGGCGCTGGCGCAGGAACTGAATATCTTCGGCTTTCGCCACCACGACGGGCCGGGCACCCTCGAAGTTTGTCTGCGCGTGCTCAAGTTGTACTGCGCCTCAAGAGATCACACGCTGTCCGCCAGGCACCTGCCGCATTTTCAGCAGCCCTTGACCGGCGCTGACTCGCAGGCGCTGCTGGAATATTCCAGTCGCCTGTGGGTGTATCTGGAAGCCAATCCGGCCTGGGCCAGCCAGAGCGGTTTTCCCACGTTGCTCATGATCAAACGCGCCAGTCTCGCCGGTTGCCGCGTCCCGCCGCGCTACACCCATGTGATCATCGACGAAAGCCAGGATGTGCCGGCGTCGTTGCTGCAAATCATCGAGCGCGGGCAGCAGGTGCTGATCACCCTCGGCGATGAGTATCAGCAGGCCACGGGCGAGGCGCCCAAACGCAAGCGTGAAGTTCGTCAGAGCGATATCTGCTATTCGGTGCGCTCGGGGCGCAATGTCGAGCGCCTGGTCAATCCGCTGATCTCGCGCCATACGCACAAGAGCAAAGTGCCGTTCGAAGGCGCTCGTCACGCCGACGTCGATATCGAGTACTACCCGCAAGCTTTCGTGCCGCCCGAAGGTTGCGTGGTGCTGACCGCTTCACCGTGGGACACGATGATGTGGGCCATCCATCTGCACGACTCCAGTTGCGCCTTCAGTTTCCCCGACCGGGAAGCGCAGGACGACATCAAGCATTTCATGACCACCGCCATCGAGCTGTTCCGCCGCGATTTCTACAACGCTGGGTCCAGCGAGAAAGGACCGCACCCGTATTTCAGCGACATGGCTGATTGGCAGCAGGTGCGCGCCGCCAACCAGTTCGATGAAGCTTTCTTGTGGATCGAGGCGCAGTTGCAAAACGGCTTCATGATTGCCGACCTGACGCGACTGAGCCAAAAGATCATCGAGCCGGGCAAGGCCTGTCTGTTGATGATGGCCGAGCGGGCTGGCGGCATGGAGTTCCGGCGCGTGCTGTTGACTCGGACGTTGCTCAGTAACGAGAAATTCAAGGATGCCTACGAGTTCGATCAGCGCATCTGCGCGGTGTACATCGCCGTGTCCCGTGCCCGGCAGCAGCTCTATCTGCCTTACGACGTGGTCGAGTGGATCGATTATCACCACAGCCGTGAGCCGAAATTCCGCGAATCGCACGGTTATTGACCCGGCCCACATGGGGTTAGGGTGTGGTTGAAGAGGCGCCGGTGTACAACCGGATTATGTCGTCGATCTCGCCGGACATTTTCATCCGCAGCAGCGTGCGCAGGATCCGCTGCACCGGCACGTTCGGATCGTTCCTCACGTAGCAGCCGATATTCTGTTCCTGCAGCACCGCGACCCCTTGCAGCTGCTGCTCCGGCAGCAGGCGCTGATTGATCCAGTCCAGCGTCCACTGATTGCTCACCGCATAGCGGTATCGCCCGGCGAGGAGCTTTTCCAGTACCTGTTCCTGATTGCGCGCGTCTTCGCGTTGCAACTGGTCGGCGTCGAACAGCGGTTGCAGGGTAGGGTAGCTGTAGCCGAGAACGGTGCCGATGGCCTGGCGCGGCAGCTGGGCGGGATCGATCTGCGCCAGTTGTTCCTTGCGGCTGATCAGCAGGTCGCGCTGAAACCACAACGGCACGCTCCAGATGTAATCGCCGGACTGATTCGGCAGCCACGACAGTGCGGCATAGCAGCGCACGTCGATGTCGCCGTGCTCCATGGCGCTCTGTACCCGCGCGCGCGGCAGGACGACGAATTGCGCTGGCGCGCCGACCTGGGTCGCCAGGCTCAGCAGGACGTCATGCAGAATGCCCTGGGTCGGTCTGCCGCCTTGCAGTTGCACCATCGGCATCGCCCAACTGTCCGGCACGGCGAAGCGCAACGGCGCTTGCGCTGCCATCGCGTTGAGGCTGATACCCAGCAATGCCACCACGGCCCACCGCATAGACGCTCCGGTAATTCCCCATCCCGAGCTGATAAAAGCCTCTGCTGATGCAGCTTAGCCATATTAGACGAGGACACCGGATGCAATTTTGCCCTTGCTCCGCTAGCATTAGCCGCTTCTGCTTCCTTCGCTGCGACGGTTTTCGATGAGTTATCAGGTTCTTGCACGTAAATGGCGTCCACGCTCGTTCCGCGAAATGGTCGGCCAGACCCATGTGCTCAAGGCTCTGATCAATGCCTTGGACAGCCAACGGCTGCACCACGCCTACCTGTTCACCGGGACGCGCGGGGTCGGCAAGACCACCATCGCGCGGATCATTGCCAAGTGCCTGAACTGCGAGACAGGTATCACCTCCAGTCCCTGCGGCGAGTGCTCGGTGTGCCGCGAGATCGATGAGGGGCGTTTTGTCGACCTGATCGAGATCGACGCCGCCAGCCGCACCAAGGTCGAAGACACCCGCGAACTGCTCGATAACGTGCAGTACGCGCCAAGTCGTGGGCGCTTCAAGGTCTACCTGATCGACGAAGTGCACATGCTTTCCAGCCATTCCTTCAATGCGCTGTTGAAAACCCTCGAAGAGCCGCCGCCCTACGTCAAGTTCATCCTGGCGACCACCGATCCGCAGAAACTTCCAGCAACGATTCTTTCGCGTTGCCTGCAGTTCTCACTGAAGAACATGACGCCGGAGCGTGTGGTCGAGCATTTGACCCACGTGCTGACTGCAGAAAACGTACCGTTCGAAGACGATGCACTGTGGCTGCTCGGCCGCGCTGCTGATGGCTCGATGCGTGACGCCATGAGCCTGACCGATCAGGCCATCGCGTTCGGTGAAGGCAAAGTGCTCGCTACCGACGTGCGCGCGATGCTCGGCACGCTGGATCACGGTCAGGTCTATGACGTGCTGCATGCGCTGATCGAAGGCGATGCCAAGGCGCTGCTCGAAGCCGTGCGTCACTTGGCCGAGCAAGGCCCGGACTGGAACGGCGTGCTCTCGGAAATTCTTAACGTGCTGCACCGCGTGGCCATCGCTCAGGCGTTGCCGGAAGGCGTCGACAATGGCCACGGCGACCGTGATCGCGTATTGGCCCTGGCCCAGGCGTTGCCGGCCGAAGACGTGCAGTTCTATTACCAGATGGGCCTGATTGGGCGCCGCGATTTGCCGCTGGCGCCGGACCCGCGCGGCGGTTTCGAAATGGTCTTGCTGCGAATGCTCGCGTTCCGCCCGGCGGATACGGCGGACGCGCCGAGGCAACCGCTAAAGCCAGTGGGGATCAGCCAGGCCACAGTTGATTCCGCAAACTCAGTGGCTGCCGCGCCGAAGCCTGCGCCGGTGGTCGCTGCGGCTGTTGCGCCCACACCTGCGCCCGCACCGGTAGCGGCGCCGGTTGCCGAGCCAGAACCTGTGGCGCCGGTTGTCGAAGCACAACCGGAGCCTGAGCCAGTCGCCGTCGAAGCCGTGGTCGACCTGCCGTGGAACGACCCGGTGGAAGCCGAGGCCGAGCCTGCGCCCGTTCAGCAACCCGCTGTCGAACCAGTGCTGGAAACTGCCGGCGAGCAGCCCGAGCTGCCGCCGATGCCGCTGCCGACCCCGGACAGCGTGGTCCCGGATGCGCCGGAGTGGGCCGCTGCGCCAATTCCCGAGCCGTCCGTCGCCGACGTCGATGCCGCTACGCCGGGCATGGACATGGACGACGAACCGCCGCTGGATGAAGACTACATCGAGCCGGACATGGATTCGGCCTACAGCTACCTCGACGAACTGGCCAGCGAACACGCCGCCGATCCCGAGCCTGAGCCCGAGCCGGAACCTGCCGCCGCACCGGCCACCGGCCTGGCCCTGCAATGGCTGGAGCTGTTCCCGAAACTGCCGATTTCCGGCATGACCGGCAGCATCGCCGCCAACTGCACGTTGATTGCGGTCGACGGCGACCACTGGCTGATGCACCTTGATCCGGCCCACAGCGCGCTCTTCAACGCCACGCAACAGCGTCGTCTCAACGACGCGTTGAACCAGTTCCACGGGCGCACGCTGACCCTGACCATCGAGCTGATCAAGCCTGAGCAGGAAACCCCGGCCCAGGCCGCCTCCCGCCGCCGCGCCAATCGCCAGCGTGAGGCCGAGGAATCGATCCATGGTGATCCGTTCATCCAGCAGATGGTTCAGCAGTTCGGCGCGGTGGTGCGAAGCGATACTATTGAACCTGTCGACGCCTTGGTCACCCAAGGCTAATAACTGAAGGTGCTCGGCCAAGATGGCCGGGCGCTGTTTTATCCAAGTACGTTTGAGGTGATTCCCATGATGAAAGGTGGCATGGCCGGCCTGATGAAGCAGGCGCAGCAGATGCAGGAAAAAATGGCCAAGATGCAGGAAGAACTGGCCAACGCCGAAGTCACCGGCAAGGCCGGCGGCGACATGGTCACCGTGGTGATGACCGGTCGTCACGACGTCAAAAGCGTGAGCATCGACCCAAGCCTGGTCGAAGGCCTGAGCGAAGACGACAAAGAGATGCTGGAAGCCGTGGTCGCCGCCGCCGTCAACGACGCCGTGCGCAAGATCGAAGCCAACAGCCAGGAAAAAATGGGCAGCATGACCGCCGGCATGAACCTGCCAGCGGGTATGAAACTGCCATTCTGATTCGCCTTTGGGCGGCAGATGAGCTACACAAAATGCCAGGCATCGCGCCTGGCATTTTTGTTTCTGCGCGGCGCGGATCGTTCCTGCGCTCTGCGTGGGAACGATCAGTGGGAGCGCGCCTCGGTCAAAACTGCAGAAACATCGAACACACCACCGCTACCAAGGTCTGCTCCCTATACACCGAATTCCCCATTCACAGGAGACGCTGACATGTCCGACCCTCTCACTCTCAATCAACGCTTCGTCCTCGCCTCGCGCCCGAGCGGCGCGCCGACCCCGGAGAACTTTCGTCTCGAGCGCGAGGCGCTGCCGGATCTGCAGGACGGTCAGGTATTGCTGAAAACCCTGTACCTGTCGCTTGACCCGTACATGCGCGGGCGTATGAGCGACGCTCCGTCCTACGCTGCGCCAGTGCAAATCGGCGAAGTCATGACTGGCGGCGCGGTCAGCCGGGTCGAGCAGTCCAATCACCCGAAATTCCACACCGGTGATCTGGTGGTTGGCGCCACCGGTTGGCAGAGCCACAGCATCAGCGACGGTCGCAACATCATGCCGATCCCAGCCGGCCTGCCGAGCCCGTCGATGGCCCTTGGCGTCCTGGGCATGCCGGGCATGACCGCGTACATGGGCCTGATGGACATCGGCCAGCCGAAAGAAGGCGAAACCCTGGTGGTGGCTGCGGCGTCCGGCGCCGTCGGCTCGGTGGTCGGGCAAGTGGCGAAGATCAAAGGTCTGCGCGCGGTCGGTGTGGCCGGTGGGGCCGAGAAGTGCAAATACGTCGTTGAGGAGCTGGGTTTTGATGCCTGCATCGACCACAAGGCCGACGACTTCGCCGAGCAATTGGCCAAGGCCTGTCCCAACGGCATCGACATTTATTATGAGAACGTCGGCGGCCATGTCTTCGACGCAGTCTTGCCGTTGCTCAATCCCAAGGCGCGCATTCCGTTGTGCGGCCTGATCGCCGGCTACAACGCCGCCGAAGCGCCGACCGGCCCGGATCGCCTGCCGATGCTGCAACGCACTTTGCTCACCAAGCGTGTGCGTATTCAGGGTTTCATCGTCTTCGACGATTACGGTGATCGTCAGCCGGAATTCATCAGCCACATGGTGCCGTGGGTACGCGACGGCAAGGTGAAATTCCGCGAGGACGTGGTCGAAGGCCTGGAGCAGGCGCCCGAGGCGTTCATCGGTCTGCTGGAAGGGCGCAACTTCGGCAAACTGGTGGTTCGGGTCGCCCAGGACTGAGGATTTGACGCTGGCCAGAGGCGCGGGTATAAACCGCGTCTCGTTGTTTAGTCGGACTGTTTACCCATGAGCTTCAGCCCCTTGATTCGCCAACTGATCGACGCTCTGCGCACCTTGCCAGGCGTGGGTCAGAAAACCGCTCAGCGCATGGCGTTGCAGTTGCTCGAACGTGATCGCAGCGGCGGTACGCGTCTGGCCCAGGCCTTGAGCCAGGCCATGGAAGGCGTCGGCCATTGCCGCCAATGCCGCACGTTGACCGAAGACGATCTGTGCCCGCAATGCGCCGACCCGCGCCGCGATGACACGCTGCTGTGCGTAGTCGAAGGGCCGATGGACGTTTATGCGGTGGAGCAGACCGGCTTCCGTGGCCGTTATTTCGTGCTCAAGGGGCACTTGTCGCCGCTGGATGGCCTGGGGCCGGAAGCGATCGGGATTCCGCAATTGATGGCGCGGATTGAAGAGGCGGGGACCTTTGCCGAAGTCATCCTCGCCACCAACCCGACCGTGGAAGGCGAGGCGACGGCGCACTACATCGCGCAGTTGCTCAACAACAAAGGCCTGGTCGCCTCGCGGATTGCCCACGGCGTGCCGCTGGGCGGTGAGCTGGAGCTGGTCGACGGCGGCACGCTGGCGCATTCGTTTGCCGGGCGTAAACCGATTTCCCTCTGAATTTGCGGCGTCTGAACTGACGCCTTCGCGAGCAAGCTCGCTCCCACATTGGTTGTGTGTCGTTCACAAATCCCCTGTGGGAGCGAGCCTGCTCGCGAATGGCGCGCCGCGGTCCATCTGATTCACACAATTTCATTGATAACCAAGCAAGCGCTCGGTTAACGTCGGCGAACCCTTCCGTGGAGCTCGCCCATGCCTGCCTTTCAGGAATACTTCGACCCCAGCCATCAATTGGTCCGCGACAGCGTCAGACGTTTCGTCGAACGCGAGATCCTGCCGGACATTAATCAGTGGGAAGAAGCCGAAAGCTTTCCCCGTGAGCTGTACCTCAAGGCCGGTGCGGCGGGCATTCTCGGTATCGGCTATCCCGAGGCGCTCGGCGGCAGCCATGAAGGCGATCTGTTCGCCAAGGTCGCCGCCAGTGAAGAGCTGATGCGCTGTGGGTCTGGTGGCCTGGTGGCGGGGTTGGGTTCGCTGGATATCGGCCTGCCGCCGATCGTCAAATGGGCGCGGCCTGAAGTTCGCGAGCGGGTGGTACCGCTGGTGCTCAGCGGCGAAAAAATCAGCGCGCTGGCAGTCACCGAGCCCGGCGGCGGCTCCGACGTCGCCAACTTGCAAACCCGCGCCGTGCGTGACGGTGACTGCTACCGGGTCAGTGGCAGCAAAACTTTCATCACCAGCGGTGTGCGCGCGGATTTCTACACCGTCGCGGTGCGTACCGGTGCGCCGGGGTTCGGCGGTATCAGTCTGTTGCTGATCGAGAAGGGCACGCCGGGTTTCAGTGTCGGTCGGCAATTGAAGAAAATGGGCTGGTGGGCGTCGGACACCGCTGAATTGTTCTTCGACGATTGCCGCGTGCCTGTAGGAAACATCATTGGCGGAGAGAACATGGGCTTCGCCTGCATCATGGGCAATTTCCAGAGCGAACGGCTGGCGCTGGCGCTGATGGCCAACATGACTGCGCAATTGGCGCTGGAGGAGAGCCTGAAGTGGGCGCGCGAGCGTGAGGCGTTCGGCAAACCCATCGGCAAATTTCAAGTGATCAAACATCGCCTCGCCGAAATGGCCACGGCGCTGGAAGTGTCGCGCGAGTTCACTTACCGGCAAGCGGCGAAAATGGCGGCGGGGCACAGCGTAATCAAGGAAATTTCCATGGCGAAGAACTTCGCCACCGACACCTCGGACCGGATCACCACCGAAGCGGTGCAGATTCTTGGCGGGCTCGGTTACATGCGTGAAAGCCTGGTGGAGCGGCTGTATCGGGATAACCGCATTCTGTCGATTGGCGGCGGAACGCGGGAAGTGATGAATGAAATCATCAGCAAGCAGATGGGGCTCTAAAAGCAAAAGATCGTCCGATGCATGATCGTTCCCACGCTCTGCGTGGGAATGCAGCCCGGGACGCTCCGCGTCCCTATCGCAAGCTGGAACGCAGAGCGTCCCTTGAGGCACTCCCACGCGGAGCGTGGGAACGATCAATCTTTAGATCTTGATTATTTATCGGTCAAAGCAAACTGCGTCAGGCAAAACGTCGGAATACCCATATCCTGCAAGCGCTGCGAGCCTTGCAGCTCTGGCAGATCAATGATGGCCGCCGCTTCATGCACCCGCGCGCCCATGCGGCGAATCAGGTTGGCCGCTGCGATCAGCGTGCCGCCGGTAGCGATCAGGTCATCGAACATCACCACCGAATCGCCTTCGCACAGGCTGTCGGCGTGCACTTCCAGGAACGCTTCGCCGTATTCGGTCGCATAACCTTCGGCGAGCACGTCCGCCGGCAATTTACCTTGCTTGCGGAATAGCACCAGTGGCTTGTTCAACTGATAGGCCAGTACCGAACCGATCAGAAAACCACGGGCATCCATGGCGCCGATGTGGGTGAAGTCGGCTTCGACATAGCGGTGGGCGAAGCTGTCCATCACCAGGCGCAGGGCCGTCGGCGACTGGAACAGCGGGGTGATGTCGCGAAAGATCACGCCCGGTTTCGGAAAGTCGATCACGGGGCGGATCAGGGATTTGATGTCGAAGGAGTCGAAGACCATCGGGGTGTCCTGGCAGGGCTGCAAACGGCGCAGTATACCCGCGGCTGAAACGATTCGCTCAACCGCGGGTCGTGATCAGCCTTCGATCGACCCGCCAGCCAGCGCGCACAACTGGATCGGGTCGAGGATGTGGATCTCCTTGCCCTCGGCGGCAATCAGCTCGTTCTGCTGGAAACGGGTGAACACCCGCGACACGGTTTCCACCGCCAGGCCCAGGTAATTGCCGATTTCATTGCGCGACATGCTCAGCCGGAACTGGTTGGCCGAGAAGCCGCGAGCACGGAAACGTGCCGACAGGTTGACCAGAAAAGTAGCGATGCGCTCGTCGGCGGTCTTCTTCGACAGCAGCAGCATCATTTGCTGATCGTCGCGAATCTCGCGGCTCATCACCCGCATCAACTGGCGGCGCAGTTGTGGTAATTGCAGCGCGAGTTCGTCGAGGCGTTCGAAGGGAATTTCGCAGACCGAAGTGGTTTCCAGCGCCTGGGCCGAGACCGGGTGTTTTTCGGTGTCCATGCCCGACAGGCCAACCAGTTCGCTCGGCAGGTGGAAGCCGGTCAGCTGTTCTTCGCCGGCATCGCTCAGGCTGAAGGTCTTCAGGGCGCCGGAGCGGACTGCATAAACGGAATCAAAGGTGTCGCCCTGGCGGAACAGGAATTCGCCCTTCTTCAGCGGGCGGCCGCGTTTAACGATTTCGTCGAGCGCATCCATGTCTTCCAGATTCAGAGAAAGTGGCAGGCAGAGCGGGGCCAGGCTGCAATCCTTGCAGTGGGCCTGGTTGTGAGCGCGCAGTTTGACTGGCTCGGACATTTCTTCAATCCTTGTGGGAAAACACACATAAGCCGTAAGGGTAACCCACGGAAGGACATTCAGGCCAGCACGCGGCGGCGTTGTCCTACAGACATAAAGCCGCAGCAGCTGCGGCCGATAACCCACTATCAGTACTCATCCAAGGAAGGCCCCGATGACCGCCATTGGCACGCTAAGCCCCGGTAGCAGCGGCATTGCTGCTTCGCCGGAGGTAACCGGTCCCGACGCTGCAATCGACCGCGACGACGCCTTGTCGAATGCGGCAACCCCGACCTTGGTCGAGGGCGTCAAAGTGTCGCTGTCCGGCGCGGCCATCGCCAAATCCGCCGCTGTCGGCGGCGAAAACAGTGACATCGACAACAGTGGCTTACCGGAGAACATCCAACAGTTGCTGAAGATGATTCGCAAGATCCAAAAAGAAATCATCGAGAAAAAAGCCCGCATGGCGGCGGTCATGTCAGACAGAACCCTCTCCAACGAGGAAAAGATCAACAAGCTCGCCGCATTACGTGGCGCCATCGCCGCCCTCAACAGCGGCCTGATCACCGCCAACCTTTCCTTGTCGAAAGTCATGAACCAGTCGGCGCTCAACCCTGATCAGAACCTCAAGGTCGGCTCGTTGCTGACCAAGCCTTAAATCACTCGGGAGAAACGCTGGCGGTTCTGCTGCTCCAGGTACGCATCGAAGACCATGCACACCGAGCGCACCAGCAATCGGCCCGCCGGCAGCACCTCGATGCGCTCGCGCTCGAACCTGATCAGGCCATCCTCGGCCATACCTTGCAACTGCGGCCAGAGCGCGCCGAAGTAGCCTTGAAAATCGATGTTGAACTGCTGCTCGATCTCGGCGAACTCAAGTTTGAAATTGCAGATCAGTTGCTGGATCACTGCGCGGCGCAAGCGGTCGTCAGCGTTGCACAACAGGCCGCGACTGGTCGCCAGCTGCGCGCTGGCCAGGCTGTTCTGATACGCGTTGAGGTCGCTGCTGTTCTGGCAGTACAGATCGCCGATCTGGCTGATCGCCGACACGCCCAGGCCAATCAGGTCGCAATGGCCGTGGGTGGTGTAGCCCTGGAAGTTGCGTTGCAGGGTGTGCTCTTCCTGGGCAATCGCCAGTTCGTCATCAGGCAGGGCGAAGTGGTCCATGCCGATGTAGCGGTAGCCGGCAGCGGTCAGTTGCTCGATGGTGCGCTGGAGCATTTCCAGCTTGTGCGCCGGGCTCGGCAAGTCGCTGCTGTTGATCCGCCGTTGCGGCATGAAGCGTTCCGGCAGGTGCGCGTAGTTGAATACCGAGAGGCGATCCGGTTGCAGACTGATCACTTCCTCGACGGTGCGAGCGAAGTTGTCCGGTGTCTGCTTTGGCAGGCCATAAATCAGATCGATGTTGATCGAGCGAAATTGCAGGGTTCGCGCCGCATCGATCACTGCGCGGGTTTCTTCCAGGCTTTGCAGGCGATTGACTGCGCGCTGCACCGCCGGGTCAAGGTCTTGCAGGCCAATGCTGACCCGGTTGAAACCCAGTTCGCGCAGCAGGCCCATGGTCGACCAGTCGGCTTCGCGCGGGTCGATTTCGATGCCGTAATCGCCCGAGTCATCGTTGAGCAGATTGAAATGCTTGCGCAGGTGCGCCATCAGCTGGCGCAATTCGTCGTGGCTGAGAAAGGTCGGTGTGCCGCCACCGAAATGCAGCTGCTCGACGGTTTGCGCCGGGTCGAGGTGGCAGGCGATCAACTGGATTTCCTGCTCAAGCCGTTGCAGATACGGCTGCGCACGGCCGCGATCCTTGGTGATGACCTTGTTGCAGGCGCAGTAGTAGCAAATGTTCGCGCAGAACGGCACATGCACGTACAGCGACAACGGCCGCTGCGCCTTGCGGCTGTCGCGCAGGGCATGGAACAGGTCGAAAGTGCCGACCTGACCGTGAAATTGCACGGCGGTCGGGTACGAGGTGTAGCGTGGCCCCGCCAGATCGTAGCGGCGGATCAGATCAGAGTCCCAACGAATGGCGTCGAGCATGCGGGCATTCCCCCGGATAGGCTGGCAGTGTGGCGAGTCTAGGGGAGGGCGTTACAGGGCATCTTGATTTGCATCAACGGCGAGGATTTGTGTTGTTCGTGCGGGCGTCTTCGCGAGCAGGCTCGCTCCCACATTGGATTTGCAGCGTACTCAAGACCTGTGGGAGCGAGCCTGCTCGCGAAGACCGCGCCACACATTTAATGGCCCATAAGCCAATGCTGATGCGGCCCGGGCAAGGTCCACAGGCCAAACACAATCACCAGCAAGCCTCCCGCCACGCGCACGCTGCGTTTGCGCAGGATCGCCGTGACCCGCTCAGCCGCCAGCCCGGTGGCGAGCAGCACCGGCCAGGTGCCGAGGCCGAAAGCGAGCATCAGCAACGCACTGTCCAGCGCATTGCCCTGACTCGCGCTCCACAGCAAGGTGCTGTAAACCAGCCCGCACGGCAGCCACCCCCACAGCGCACCGAACAGCAAGGCGCGGGGCAGGCTGGAAACCGGCAGCAAGCGATTCGCCACGGGTTGAATAAAACGCCACAAGCCACGCCCGAGCGCTTCGATACGGGTGAGCCCGCTCCACCAACCGGCGAGGTACAAACCCATGGCGATCAGCAGCAACCCGGCCAGCACACGCATGAACAGCGCCGCCGGGCTGTTGGCGACTGCCCAGCCGGCCAGACCGATGAGCAGTCCCGCCGTGGCATAACTGAGAATCCGCCCGAGGTTGTACGCCAGTAACAGGCGAAAGCGCCGGCTGCGCTGCTCCTTGGGGATCGCCAGGGTCAGCGCGCCCATCAGGCCGCCGCACATGCCCAGACAGTGGCCGCCACCGAGCAGGCCGAGGATCAGCGCCGAGACCAGCAGGGGCGCCAGTTCAAGCATGGGGCGGCGCCTTGTCGTCCGGTTTGCCGGCGTTGGCTTCGTCCACCGCAGCGGTGTGGTTGGGATCCTGATCGTCAAAAAGGATGCTGTGCGCCGGGCCGTCGAGGTCGTCGTACTGACCGCTGTCCACCGCCCAGAAGAAGATGTACACGGCGATGGCGACGATGAGCAAGGCAGCGGGAATCATCACATAGAGAGCTGGCATCGGTAACTCCAGGCCCGCGCGGCTCAGGCCGGCAGCGGACGGGTTTGGGTCGGGCTGCCGGCGGCCGGCGCGCTCGGCAGGCGAGTCAGGCGCAGGGCGTTGAGCACCACGGTCAGCGAACTGATCGACATGCCGACCGCCGCCCACACCGGAGTGATCCAGCCGAGGGCGGCGAACGGCAACATGAGGCCATTGTACAGCGCTGCCCACAGCAGGTTTTCGATGATTACCCGGCGCGTGCGTCGCGCCAGTGTGAAGGCTTGCACCAGGGCGTCGAGGCGATTGGACAGCAACACTGCATCGGCGCTGGTTTTCGCCAGATCGGTGGCCGAGCCCATGGCCACGCTGATATCGGCCGCAGCCAGCACCGGCACGTCGTTGACGCCGTCGCCGAGCATCAGCACCTTGCGCCCTTCCTTGTGCAGTTGTTGCAGCACTTGCAGTTTGTCATCGGGGCGCAAGCCGCCACGGGCCTCGTCGATGCCCAGTTCGGCGGCGACACTGGCGACCATCGGCGAACTGTCGCCGGACAACAACAAGGTGCGCCAGCCCCGCGCCTTGCAGGCCGCGAGCAGAGCGGGGGCATCGTCACGCAGGCGATCATCGAGCACCAGCCACGCCAGTGGTCCGTGCGTGTCGGCGAGCAGCAACCATTGTCCGGCCTCATCAGGCATTGACGGCAGTGCCGCGCCGCTCAGGGCACAGGCGAACGGCGCCTGACCGATGCGCAAGCGTTGCTCACCGACCACGCCTTCCAGGCCCAAGCCTGGTGTACTGTGAACGTCCTCGGCGGCCAGCGGCGCGCGACCGAAAGCGCGGGCGATCGGGTGTTCCGAACGGTTTTCCAGCGCAGCGGCAAGGCTCAGGCATTGCTCGCTGTCGAGCCTGCCGAGCGGGCGAATCGAGCGCAGCACCAAGCGGCCTTCGGTGAGCGTGCCGGTCTTGTCGAAAATCACCGTGTCGATCTGGTTCAAGCCTTCCAGCACATGGCCGCGTGTCAGCAGCAGGCCGAGTTTGTGCAGGGTGCCGGTGGCGGCGGTGAGGGCGGTCGGCGTCGCCAGTGACAGCGCGCACGGGCAGGTCGCCACCAGCATGGCAAGGACGATCCAGAACGCCCGTGAGGAATCCAGTTGCCACCACAGCACGCCGATCACTGCCGCCGCAATCAGCGAAAGCAGCAGGAACCATTGCGCGGCGCGGTCGGCGATTTCTGCCAGACGCGGCTTCTCCGCCTGAGCGCGATCGAGCAGGCGCACGATCGCGGAGAGACGCGTGTCCTGTCCCAGCGCCTGCACTTCGACGGTCAATGCGCCTTCGACATTGAGCGTGCCCGCAGTTACTGCATCGCCGAGCGTACGTGGCTGCGGCAGGTATTCGCCAGTCAGCAGCGATTCGTCGATGCTCGACTGACCGTCGATGATCTTGCCGTCAGCCGGCAGAATCGAGCCCGGCTGCACCAGAATCCGCTCGCCCACACGCAACTCGCTGAGCAGGATGCGTTCGCTCTGGCCATCGCTATCCAGGCGCAGGCACGAGGCCGGTAACAGGTTGACCAATTGCGCGGTGGCGGCAGCGGTGCGTTCGCGGGCGCGGCGTTCCAGATAGCGTCCGGCGAGCAAAAACAGCGCGAACATACCGACCGCATCGAAGTACAGCTCGCCGACCCCGGTGATGGACGTCCAGATCCCTGCGATGTAAGCGCTGCCGATCGCCAGCGACACCGAGACGTCCATGGTCAGGTGGCGCGTACGCAAATCGCGCATTGCGCCTTTGAAGAACGGCGCGCAGCTGTAGAACACGATGGGTGTGGTCAGAAACAGCGCGACCCAGCGCAGGATCGTGTGCAGCTCGGGACTGAGGTCGATGTTGAATTCCGGCCAGGTGGCCATGGTCGCCATCATCGCCTGAAACCACAGCAGACCGGCGACGCCGAGTTGGCGCAGGGCCAGGCGATTCTCACTGGCCAGTTGTTCGCTGGCGCGGTCGGCCTGGTACGGGTGGGCGGCGTAACCGATGTGGCGCAGCTCGGCGAGGATCTGGCTCAGCGGCAATTGCGCGTCGGCCCAGCGTACGTGCAGGCGATGGTTGGACAGGTTCAACCGCGCTTCGGCGACGGCGGGCAGGGTGCGCAGGTGTTTCTCGATCAGCCAGCCGCAAGCGGCGCAACTGATGCCTTCCATCAACAAGGTGGTTTCGGCCAGATCGCCTTCGTGGCGCACGAAGGGTTGCTGCACGTCGGCGCGGTCGTACAGCGCCAGTTCATCCGTCAGTTGCACCGGCAGCGCTTCGGGATTGGCCGACGCTTCGCTGCGATGCTGGTAATAGCTTTCCAGACCACCGGCGACAATGGCTTCGGCCACCGCCTGGCAGCCCGGGCAGCAGAACTCCCGGGCCTGCCCGAGGACGACGGCGGTGAAGCGGCTGCCGGACGGGACGGGCAGGGCGCAGTGGTAGCAGGGGGTTGGGCTGGTCATGGTGCGCGTTCCGATGATCGTTCCCACGCTCCGCGTGGGAATGCCTCCCCGGACGCTCCGCGTCCGCTTCGGCTGGGACGCGGAGCGTCCCTGGCTGCGTTCCCACGCAGAGCGTGGGAACGATCAGAGTAAGGCTTAGTTTTTCAGGTCTTCGGCACCCTGCAATGGCTCATCACCCAGCAGCAGTTCCTTGTCATGGCTGACCAGCTCTTCTTCGAACATGCGCCACACGTGCTCATCCTGACTTCCGAGCAATTCGACAAACCGCCGACCTTCAACCTTGTCGCTCAACTGGCCGATGTAGCGCCCGCTCTCGCTGCCACTGCGGGTCAAAACAATCTTGCGATCCTTCTCCGGCTGGGTCGGCGAGATCAGGTTCAGTTCCAGGGTTTGCGGCTGGCTGTCACCGTTCAAGCGCAGATCGACTTCCCCGGTCACGTCATCCAGATGCACCGCTGCACGCAGCTTCAGGGTTTGCGCCAGCAGTTCGCGATCCAGTGAACGGTTGATGCCTTTGCCCGCTTCGTAATAGTTGTCGTTGACCAGGTTGTCCGGGTTGTTCACCGCGATGGTCACCATCGACAGGGTCAAGGCCACCGAGCAGGCCAGAATCGCGATGATGATCCACGGCCAGAGGTGCTTGTACCAGGGACTTGCGGCGTTTGCAGCGGGCATGTTCAAAATTCTCTCAACGGATTTGTGGGCCGATGAATCGGCTCTTGGCTTCAACGTGGACGCTTTCGTCATCGGCGTCCTTGAGGATGAATTTCACCTCGTTGGTGCTCGATGGCAGTTGTTCCGGCGCGCTCGACAACTCGACCGGCATGCTGACGATATCGCCGGCGGCAACCTTGATCTCGCGCTTGCCTTGCAGGCGCAGGTCCGGCAGCCCCTCGGCTTCCAGCAGGTAAGTGTGGTCGCGCTGATCCTTGTTCATGATCTTCAGGCTGTAGACGTTTTCGATCCGGCCTTCAGCGTTTTCGCGGTACAGCACGCGGTCTTTGCTGACGTCGAAACCGACCAGTGAGCGCATGAAGAACGCGGCGACCAACAGGCTGATCATCGCCAGCAGCACTACGGCATAGCCGATCAGGCGCGGTCGCAGTTTATGGGTTTTCTGCCCGGAGAGGTTGTGTTCGGTGGTGTAGCTGATCAGCCCGCGTGGGTAATCCATCTTGTCCATGATGCTGTCGCAGGCATCGATGCACGCAGCGCAGCCGATGCACTCGATCTGCAGGCCATCGCGGATGTCGATGCCGGTTGGGCAGACCTGCACGCACATCGTGCAGTCGATGCAGTCACCCAGCCCCAGCGCCTTGTAGTCGATGCCTTTCTTGCGTGGGCCACGGCTTTCGCCACGGCGCGGGTCGTAGGAAACGATGAGCGTGTCCTTGTCGAACATCACGCTCTGGAAGCGCGCATACGGGCACATGTAGATGCAAACCTGCTCACGCAACCAACCGGCATTGCCGTACGTGGCGAGGGTGAAAAAACCGACCCAGAAATACGACCAGCCATCGGCCTGGCCGGTGAAGAACTCGATGACCAGTTCGCGGATCGGCGAGAAGTAGCCGACAAAGGTCATGCCGGTGACAAAACCGATCAACAGCCACAGCGAATGCTTGGCCAGTTTGCGCAGGAATTTGTTGGTGCTCATCGGCGCCTTGTCGAGCTTGATGCGCTGGTTGCGGTCGCCTTCGGTGACCTTTTCGCACCACATGAAAATCCACGTCCACACGCTCTGCGGGCAGGTATAACCGCACCAGACGCGCCCGGCGTACACGGTGATGAAGAACAGGCCGAACGCGGCAATGATCAACAGCCCCGAGAGCAGGATGAAATCCTGTGGCCAGAAAGTCGCGCCGAAGATGAAGAATTTGCGCTCCGGCAGGTTCCACCACACTGCCTGGTGACCGCCCCAGTTCAGCCATACCGTGCCAAAATACAGCAGAAACAACGCCGCACCGCCGAGCATCCGCAGATTGCGGAACAGGCCGGTGAAGGCACGGGTGTAGATTTTTTCTCGTGAGGCATAAAGGTCGACGCTGTTGTTCGCGTTCTTGCTCGGCGGCGTGACGTCGTGTACCGGAATCTGATTGCTCATCATTGCATCCCACGGCAGTGGAAAAATGCCTCGGTCGATACGTGCCAACCGAAGTCAAAAAGGGCTGTTGCAGTAGCGTGATGATACGCCTGCCGCTCTGGCTCAAGGGTGCGACCTTTGGTCGCGTTGGGTAAAAAATGCGGATGGTGTAGCGATTGCGCAAAAGCCTGACGCAGATCAATTGACTTGTTGAGTATGGACGGTTTTGCCGAAGCGGCTAGTTCATCTTTTCAATCGCTTGTTCAAGCAACAACCGTCGATGTCGCAAGTTGAACGATAAACCGTCCGTTATTGCCACTGCGGCTACAAGAGGCCGCAGATTTGAATTGGGCTGCATGTCGCAAGTTATCGGGGCTGAAACATATAAACTTGATTGTTGTTCATGAATGCTTTGAAGTTTTAGCTGTGTTCGCATAAGTTTTGCTCTCGCGAAATTCTTTTGCGTATTGATAGTTAACTTAAATGGAATTTAAAAGCATGAATTTGAATAATCTCAAGAGCATCTTTGTGGGTGCCTGGATGTTAGCTTCGGCTATTACCGCTCAGGCCACTACTGACATGCCGAAACACATGGTGTTTGCTTCGGATACTCAATATCCGTGGACGGACAAGACCGATCGCCGCATACCCGAATCCGATTCCGAATTCAAGGAGCGGTCGAAATGGCTGGTGGAAACCCAACTTGCGAGCATTGCAGAATTCAGAAATCTGCACGGCTCTCAAGCGCAGGTTCCCTTGATGATCAATGGTGATATAACCGCATTCGGGCATGGCTGGCAGCGCTCGTTCATGAAGGATCTGCTGGATAAACATTTCAAGGGCGAATATCTCTACGGGCTTGGTAATCACGACTATGAAAACAATGTCGATGATTGCTTTAGCAATAGCTGTGCGGCAGGAAGTATCGTCGAGTTCAAAGAGCATCATGAAGGTAAGGTCGATAACTTTGATCTGAAGATTACCAGTGGCTTTCTGAGCAAGACCTATTCGGGCAGTCTCGCCTATTCGAAAAATATCGGTGAAGTGCATATGGTTCAGCTCAACAACGAACCGACCTATACCGCCCGGATTGCTCATCCATTGAACCCGACGACGTTCGAAATCAACGATGCTCTGGACTGGCTCGAGACGGATCTCAGGCTGGCGCGAGCGTCGGGCTACGCCATCATCATCAACATGCATAAGCCGTTGAACCACATGGGAACCCAGGCGCAACAGAAACGCTTCTACGACATGGTTAACAAATATCGAGTGACGGCGATTTTTGCCGGCCATTTGCACGAGGACGGAGGTGATGCCTACCAGGAAGGTAACGTGCCCATGTACCTGAGTGGCAGTACCTCTCAGCAAACCTATCTGATTGCCAGTTTCACTGAGGATCGCAAGCAACTCCAGGTGTACCTGGTGAAGAACAACCAATGGCGCAATCGAACGTTGATCGACACCACTGTGGTGCATTCAATCTTCGCCCAACGCCCCTGACAAAAGCCCCGCCGCTCATAGGGCGGGGTATTCATCAATCAGGTGTTGGCAGCGATCCATGGGTTGATCAGATTTACGCCGCTGTGTTGGAAGTCCGCAATGTTGCGAGTTACCAGCGTAAGCCCGTGTACAAGCGCGGTGGCGGCGATCAAGGCGTCGCATTCATTGCTGCGGTCGGGAACATGCAATCGTGCGCACCGGATGGCGACGCTGGTATCGACCGGCAGGATTCTGCCAGAGAATGCCGGTTTGACATGATGTTCCAGCCAGTTGCGCAGCAGCTGGCCTTGTGAAGGGTCACGACGTTCGATACGCAGGACGCCCGTTTCCAGTTCCAGCACAGTGATTGCGGATAGATACAGGCTGGCTGGGGAAATGCTGTTTGCCCATTTCACCACATGCCTGTCGGCTTGGTTTTTCCGCAGCTCGGAAACTACATTGGTATCCAGCAGAAACATCAGGAAAGGTCCACGCTGCGAGGAGTGATGACGGCGCGCTCGGGTTCGAATTCGATTTCAAGCGCATCCGGCATCGCCAGTAGCTCAACGATGCTGGTCTGGCAACCCGTCAGTTTCTGGTACTCCTCGATGCTGAGCAACACGTGGGCAGGCCTGCCTCGGTCAGTAATGATCACTGGACCTTGATGCGTGGCTTTTTTGGCTGCACTGGTGTCCTGGTTGAACTCGCGGCTGGAAATAGTGGTGATGGCCATCATGTTTGGCCTCCAGAAATTCTGATGTAGGAACGTTACTACCTTGAGATTTCCCCTGCAATCGGAAAGGCGGGTAGAGGACGATCGGTTTGTCACTTTCATAAGGGCACCGGCGAAAATGCCTCCCGCCAAGACGCGAGGCGCTGGATATAGGGGGTAAATTCGGTGTTTTAGCTGCCCTTGTCAGAGCAATCTACCGCCGCCGAGGCCGTCGAGTCCGCCACCGTTACCGGGGCTGTTCATGGTTTGCTGCGATACCTCAAGTAACGGTTTCACAGATGTTCGTTCGAACCCTACCCTATGGGTAGAGCCGGGTTGAGGCTGATTTTGCAGTGTGCTTTGGTGATCTTTCGACATTGGGGCTTCATCCTTGAAGTGGAGCCGATATGGCTATCGGGGCGAAAAAAAAACTACCGTGCATCTCAGCTCAGGTCCATCGAGCAACCGTTTCGAATCGTGAATGCCAGCATGAAAAAAGGCCCCGCCAATTCCCATTGGCGGGGCCTTTTTTGCTTCAAGCGTTGGCTTTACTCAGCCTTTGCCTCCGGTGCTTTTTCACCGTGAGACAGGCTGTAAACATACGCCGCCAGCAGGTGCACCTTGTCATTGCCCTGCAGTTGTTCCTGCGCCGGCATCTGGCCCTGACGGCCGTAGCGGATGGTCTGCTGCAGTTGCGCGAAGCTCGAGCCGTAGATGAATGCGCCCGGATGTGTCAGGTCAGGCGCGCCCATGGCCGGGGTGCCTTTACCGGCAGGGCCGTGGCAAGCCACGCAGTTGGCGGCGAAGAGTTTCTGGCCGTTGGCCGGGTCGGCCTTGGTGCCTTCCGGCAGTTTGCGCCCGTCGAGGTTGGTCACCACGAAGGCCGCTACGTCAGCCACGCCTTGCTCGCCGATCACTTCCGCCCATGCCGGCATCACCGCGTGGCGGCCGCCCATGATGGTGGTCTTGATGGTTTCCGGCTCACCGCCCCAGCGCCAGTCGGCGTCGGTCAGGTTGGGAAAGCCGTAGGCGCCCTTGGCGTCGGATCCGTGGCACACCGAGCAGTTGGAGGCGAACAGACGGCCGCCCATCTTCAGTGCTTGCGGATCCTTGGCGACTTCTTCGATCGGCATCGCCGCGAACTTGGCGAAAATCGGACCGAAGCGAGCGTCCGAACGGGCCATTTCCTTTTCCCACTCGTGGACGCCGGTCCAGCCGGTCTGGCCGTTGGCGAACGCGGTCTGCTTCTCGGTATCCAGATAGTTGTAGCCCGGCAGCAGACCTTTCCAGTTGCCCAGGCCCGGGTACAGCACCAGATAACCCAGGGCAAAAATGATGGTGCCGACGAACAGCATGAACCACCATTTCGGCAGCGGGTTGTCGTACTCCTCGATCCCGTCGAAGGAGTGGCCGACCGTCTCGTCCGTCTGTTCGCTGCGCTGGCCCTTGCGGGTCGACAGCAACAGCCAGGTCAGGGCGAAGATCGTACCGAGACTGAGGACTGTGACGTACAGACTCCAGAATGTAGTCATTCTTTGTTACTCCTAGAAGCTTGCTCGACGTGCTTGATGGCTTCGGGATCATCGGCAAAAGGCAGCATGGTCGCGTCGTCGAATTCCGACTTGCGCTTGGGGCTGAACACCCACAAGGCCAGACCGATGAAGGCCACCATCACTACCACGGTGCCCAGGCCTCGAATCATCCCGATATCCATCAGATTCACCGTTTGCTTTTGATGATGGTGCCCAGGCCTTGCAGATAGGCCACCAGCGCGTCCATTTCGGTTTTGCCCTTCACGGCATCCTGTGCACCGGCGATGTCTTCGTCGGTGTAAGGCACGCCGAGGGTGCGCAAGACTTCCATTTTTTTCGCGGTTTCCTTGCCGTCGAGCTTGTTTTCCACGAGGAACGGGTAAGCCGGCATTTTCGACTCGGGGACCACGTTGCGCGGGTTGTACAAGTGCGCACGTTGCCAGTCATCGGAGTAACGACCGCCCACACGGGCCAGGTCCGGACCGGTACGTTTGGAACCCCACAGGAACGGGTGATCCCAGACGCTTTCACCGGCAACCGAATAGTGGCCATAGCGTTCGGTTTCAGCGCGGAACGGGCGGATCATCTGCGAGTGGCAGCCGACACAACCGTTGGCGATGTACACGTCGCGGCCTTCCAGTTCCAGCGCCGAGCGCGGCTTCATGCCCTCGACCGGCTTGTTGGTGACGTCCTGGAAGAACAGCGGAACGATTTGGGTCAGGCCACCGACGCTGACGGCGATGACCATGAAGAAGGCCAGCAGGCCAATATTCTTCTCGACAGCTTCATGCTTCATCAGTGAGCTCCAACGACGGCAATCTTGGCGGCGGCTTCGGCTTCAACCGGATCCGACGCACGAACGGTGCGGTACACGTTGTAAGCCATCAGCAGCATGCCGCTGGCAAAGAAAGCACCGCCCAGCGCACGGACGATGAAGCCCGGGTGGCTGGCCTGCAGCGCTTCGACGAACGAGTAGGTGAGGGTGCCGTCATCGTTGATTGCACGCCACATCAGGCCCTGGGTGATGCCGTTGACCCACATCGACGCGATGTAGAGCACGGTACCGATGGTCGCAAGCCAGAAGTGCGCATTGATCAGCCCAGTGCTGTGCATCTGCGCCCGGCCGAACAGTTTCGGGATCATGTGGTAGATCGCGCCGATCGAGATCATCGCTACCCAACCGAGGGCGCCGGCGTGTACGTGGCCGATGGTCCAGTCGGTGTAATGCGAGAGCGAGTTGACGGTCTTGATCGCCATCATCGGCCCTTCGAAGGTCGACATGCCGTAGAACGCCAGCGATACCACGAGGAAGCGCAGGATCGGGTCGGTGCGCAACTTATGCCAGGCGCCCGACAAGGTCATCATGCCGTTGATCATGCCGCCCCAGCTTGGCGCCAGGAGGATGATCGACATCGCCATGCCCAGCGATTGTGCCCAGTCCGGCAGGGCGGTGTAGTGCAGGTGGTGCGGGCCGGCCCAGATGTACAGGGTGATCAGCGCCCAGAAGTGAACGATCGACAGACGATAGGAGTAGATCGGACGTTCGGCCTGTTTCGGCACGAAGTAGTACATCATCCCGAGGAAACCGGTGGTCAGGAAGAAACCCACCGCGTTGTGGCCGTACCACCACTGGATCATCGCGTCAGTGGCACCGGAGTAAGCCGAATACGACTTGAACAGGCTGACCGGCAGCGACATGTGGTTGACGATGTGCAGCATCGCGGTGACGACGATGAACGCGCCGTAGAACCAGTTGCCGACATAGATGTGCTTGGTTTTGCGCTTGGTGATGGTGCCGAAGAACACCAGACCGTAAGTGACCCAGACAATCGCCAGCAGAATCGCGATCGGCCATTCCAGTTCGGCGTATTCCTTGGTAGTGGTGTAACCCAGCGGCAAGGTAATGATTGCGCCGACGATGACCGCTTGCCAGCCCCAGAAGGTGAAGGCAGCGAGGCTGTCGGAAATCAGTCGCGTCTGGCAGGTTCGCTGCACGACATAGTAGGAAGTGGCAAACAGTGCACAACCGCCGAAGGCGAAAATCACCAGGTTTGTGTGCAACGGGCGCAAGCGTCCAAAGCTCGTCCACGGCAGACCGAAGTTCAGTTCCGGCCAGACCAGTTGCGAGGCGATGAAGACACCGAGCCCCATGCCAAGGATCCCCCAGACCACCGTCATGATGGCGAACTGGCGGACTACCTTATAGTTATAAGCAGTCGGACTGATTGCTGTGCTCATTCTAAGGTTCCACGGTTTGGGTATTTTTATAGGGATAAAATCGGCCGCAAGTATGTATAAAGCAGGGGGTCATTGCAACGCGCCATGACCTGGGTCAATGCTTTCCAACGCTGATTCTGCGGCCTTTCCATGCGCCGCGTAGGGTCAAAAATGGCCTCTGACAAAATGTCGCAGTGCGCGTAAAAAGCTCGCAATCCGGATCGCCGTCAACGGTGCCCGTTCACAGGTCGTGATCGGGGGATTGAGGGCAATCGGCGCAACAGCCGTTATCTACCTGCGTTTGCGGCGAATCCATCAGCCGGTTCATGGTGCGCATTGTTCGGGATTGAACTGGAAACCGACTTCAGCCGGTCCGCTTCGATGAAGCGTAGACCCGAATCCGGGGTTCCGAAAGGAGAGGGCGTGAGGGGTGCGACAAAAAGAAGCAGCTACGAGCTGCAAGCTGCAAGCGACAAGTGGGTACAAGTCGCTTACAGATTTGTATACATAGATGTTGCTTTTACTTGGAGCTTTCAGCTTGAAGCTTGCCGCTCAATTGCTCATCATTTTTCGAAAGGCTGTACACATAAGCGGCAAGCAGTTGCACTTTATCGTTGCCCAGCAATTCGTTCTGCGCTGGCATATGCCCCTGACGACCATGGCGAATGGTCTGTTCCAGTTGGGTCAGGCTGGTGCCATAAATGAAGCCGGCCGGATGGGTCAGGTTTGGCGCGCCCATCGCCGCAGTGCCCTGGCCGGTGGCGCCATGACAGGCAACGCAAGTGGTGCTGAACGCTTGCTGCCCGGCTTGCAGATCCGCCTTGCTGTCGGCAGGTAGCGGCAGGCCGGCCAGTTCGTGGCGCACATAAGCGGCAACGTTTTTCACCCCAGCCTCACCGAGCACTTCGCCCCAGGCCGGCATCGCCGCCATGCGGCCACCCATGATGGTGGTCTTGATCGTCTCGGCACCGCCGCCCCAGCGCCAGTCGCTGTCAGCAAGGTTAGGGAAGCCGAACGCGCCCTTGGCATCCGAGCCGTGGCACACCGAGCAATTGGAGGCGAACAGACGACCACCCATTTTCAGCGCCTGCGGATCCTTGGCCACTTCTTCCAGGGGCATCGCTGCGAATTTGGCGAAGATCGGCCCGAACCGGGCGTCGGCCTTGTTCATTTCCTTTTCCCATTCGTGCACGCCGGTCCAGCCATCCTCGTAACCGGGCAGGATGCCTTTCCAGTTGCCCAGGCCTGGATACAGAACCAGATAGCCCACCGAGAACACCAGCGTGCCGGCGAACAGCATGAACCACCACTGCGGCAGCGGATTGTCGTATTCCTCGATGCCGTCGAAGCTGTGGCCCATGGTCTGGTCGACGCTGCCCTTGGTCTCGCCCCGACGGGTGCCGATCAGCAGCCAGGTCAGGCCGATCAGGCTGCCAATGGTCAGTACGCAGATCCACGTACTCCAGAAGGTGGTCATGGCCGGGTACTCCTTGTTTCAGGGGCTGAAATTGTTTCGGGTAAAGGTTCGTCGGCGAATGGCAGCAGGCGCGCTTCGGCAAATTCCGGGGTGCGCTTGCGGTTGAACACCCACAAGGTCAAACCGATGAAGGCGACGAACACCACGACCGTGCCGAGGCCGCGGATCAGGCCTGCACTCATTTCAATGACCATGGCTCACCTCTTGCTCTTGATCGCAGTGCCGAGCACTTGCAGATAGGAAACGAGGGCGTCCATTTCGGTCTTGCCCTTGAGGCTGGCGACCGCGCCGCTGATGTCGTCGTCGGTGTACGGCACGCCGAGGGTGCGCATGGTTTTCAGCTTGGTTTCGGTGTGGCTGCTGTCGACCGCTTGGGTGACCAGCCACGGATAGGCCGGCATCTTTGATTCCGGCACAACGTTGCGCGGGTTGTACAAGTGCGCGCGGTGCCAGTCATCCGAGTAACGCGCGCCGACCCGGGCGAGGTCCGGACCGGTACGTTTCGAGCCCCACAGGAACGGGTGATCCCAAACGCTTTCGCCCGCAACCGAGTAGTGCCCGTAGCGTTCGGTTTCGGCGCGGAACGGGCGGATCATCTGCGAGTGGCAACCGACGCAGCCTTCGCGGATGTAGATGTCGCGGCCTTCCAGTTGCAGCGCGGTGTAGGGCTTCATGCCTTCCACCGGTTTGTTGGTGACGTCCTGGAAGAACAGCGGGACGATCTGGGTCAGGCCGCCGATGCTCACGGCGAACACCATCAGCAGCATCAGCAGGCCGACGTTCTTTTCAATCGTTTCGTGTTTCATGGCGGACTCCTCAGGCCATCTGCGCGGCAGCGACGACGTCGGCAGGCTGCGAGGCCCGCACGGTGCGCCAGGTGTTGTAAGCCATCAGCAACATGCCGCTTAAGAAAATCGCCCCGCCGATCAGCCGCACGACAAAGCCCGGATGGCTGGCCACCAGGGTTTCGACGAAGGAATAGGTCAGCGTGCCGTCCTCGTTGACTGCGCGCCACATCAGGCCCTGGGCGATGCCGTTGACCCACATCGAGGCGATGTAGAGCACGGTGCCGATGGTCGCCAGCCAGAAATGCGCGTTGATCAGGCCAACGCTGTGCATCTGCGCCTTGCCGAAGATTTTCGGGATCATGTGGTACAGCGCGCCGATCGAGATCATCGCCACCCAGCCGAGGGCGCCGGCGTGTACGTGGCCGATGGTCCAGTCGGTGTAGTGGGAGAGGGCGTTTACCGTCTTGATGGCCATCATCGGACCTTCGAAGGTCGACATGCCGTAGAACGCCAGCGACACCACGAGGAAGCGCAGGATCGGGTCGCTGCGCAACTTATGCCAGGCGCCCGAGAGGGTCATCATGCCGTTGATCATGCCGCCCCAGCTCGGTGCCAGCAGGATCAGCGACATCACCATGCCCAGCGATTGCGCCCAGTCCGGCAGCGCGGTGTAGTGCAAGTGGTGCGGGCCGGCCCAGATGTACAGGGTGATCAAGGCCCAGAAGTGCACGATCGACAGGCGATACGAATACACCGGACGCTCGGCCTGTTTCGGCACGAAGTAATACATCATGCCGAGGAAGCCGGCGGTGAGGAAAAAGCCCACGGCGTTGTGGCCATACCACCATTGCACCATGGCGTCGGTTGCACCGGCGTACACCGAGTAGGACTTGGTGAAACTCACCGGCAACTCGAGGTTGTTGACGATGTGCAGAATCGCCACGGTGATGATGAACGCGCCGAAGAACCAGTTGCCCACGTAGATGTGCTTGGTCTTGCGCTGCATGATCGTGCCGAAGAACACGATCGCGTAGGCGACCCAGACGATGGTGATCAGGATGTCGATCGGCCATTCCAGTTCGGCGTATTCCTTGGAACTGGTGTAACCCAGCGGCAGGCTGATCGCCGCCAACAGGATCACCAGCTGCCAGCCCCAGAAGCAGAACGCGGCGATTTGCGGCGCGAACAATTGCGTCTGGCAGGTGCGTTGCACCGAATAAAAAGAGCTGGCGAACAGCGCGCAGCCACCGAAGGCGAAGATCACCGCGTTGGTGTGCAGCGGGCGCAGACGGCCGAAACTGGTCCAGGGCAAATTGAAGTTGAGTTCCGGCCAGACCAATTGCGCCGCGAGAAAAACCCCGAGGCCCATGCCGACGATGCCCCACACCACCGTCATAATGGCGAATTGGCGGACCACCTTGTAGTTGTAGGCGGTACTGATAGAAGTGTTCATGGTTCCCCATCCACGGTTCAGCCGAAGTGAGCGCGCGCAAACGACGCGAATCCTTCGCCTGGAGTTATAGGCAGACTAAAAGCGAGGCAAGCATGGACAAACAGCACAAGGCCAGTATTGACGGGGATCAATGGGCGCAGTGTGTGCTCGATCATGGGTGGCTTTGGGATGCCGCTGTTGGTGAGGCTTCGGCAACGCTTATTCTGGCCCACGGTGCGGGTGCGCCGATGGATAGCGAGTGGATGAACGACATGGCTGGGCGCCTTGCCGGGCTTGGGGTCAACGTGTTGCGCTTTGAGTTTCCGTATATGGCGCAGCGGCGGGTGGATGGGGTGAAGCGGCCGCCGAATCCTGCTGGCAAGTTGAAGGAATGTTGGCGGGAGGTGTTTGCGCTTGTGCGGCGTCATGTCGCTGGGGTTTTGGCTGTTGGCGGCAAGTCGATGGGCGGGCGGATGGCGAGTCTGGTGGCGGATGAGTTGGGGGTGGATGCGTTGGTATGTCTGGGGTATCCGTTTTATGCGGTGGGGAAGCCGGAGAAGCCTCGGGTTGAGCATTTGGCTGGTTTGAAGACTCGGACGTTGATTGTGCAGGGGGAGCGGGATGCTCTGGGGAATCGCGAGGCGGTTGAGGGGTATTCGTTAGCGCCGGGAATTGAGGTGTTTTGGTTGGTGGCGGGGGATCATGATTTGAAGCCGTTGAAGGTTTCTGGGTTTACGCATGAACAGCATTTGGCCAGCGCCGCGCAGAAAGTATCCGAGTTTCTCAAGGGTTAACCGAGATTCTGTTTTCCATGGAGATCGGCTCCCTTTCCCCCTCGACCCCTTGGGGGAGAGGGCTGGGGGGGGGGTAGCTTTTGATCTTGCTCTTGGGGGCATATCCGTTGCTTCGGGAGCTGCGGCTGGCGGTTTCGCCTGATGGCGACTTACTTTTTTACAAGCGCCTAAAAAAGTAAGCAAAAAACGCTAGCTCCTACGTTCGGCCCTCGCAGGCTCGGGTCCCTTCGCTCCGGGACCGATCCGGGCGCAGCGGCTCCGGTTTGCTTCGCTGCACCTCCTTCCGCTGTGTCTGGCTGCGCCAGACGGTCGCTACGCTCCCACGCCCGGATCAATCCCTCCGCTCAGCCTTCCGACGTCGCCGGTGGATCAAGATCAAAAGCGGTACTCGAGCTTGCGCTCATTGTTGAGTGGGGCGGCTTCGCCGCGGGCAGCTGCGCTGCTTTGCTTTTCTGTGGGAGAGAGCTTGCTCGCGAAGGCGGCCTGACAGCCGACCTGATTCTTGTGGTTGTACCCAGTCCAACTGTAGGAGTGAGCCTGCTCGCGATGACGCCCTGACAACCGGCCATTATCCACCGGCCGGACTCAATCCCTGTGGGAGAGCACGCGAGCTAACGCTCATTGTTGAGTGGTGCGGCTTTGCCGGGGGCAGCTGCGCTGTTTTGCTTTTCTGTGGGAGCGAGCTTGCTCGCGAAGGCGGCCTGACAGCCGACCACTATCTACCGGCCGGACTCAATCCCTGTGGGAGCTGGCTTGCCAGCGATGGCAGCCTCCAAGTCGACCAATCCCCCACTGATGTACCCGATCCAAATGTGGGAGCGAGCCTGCTCGCGAAAGCTCCCTTCCAGACGACATCAAGCCACCTGCCTGTCAGAGGCAATCCCTGCACTTAAACATCATCAAATAGCCACGTTTAAACTACACGATCCGTTACGCCATCCCGGCTACAACTCCTTGCGCCATTGCCTACGCCTACGCCAGAATCCGCCGGCTTACGCGCCATGAGGTTGGCTATATCGTTTCTCGGTCACTGACAAAAAGCAGTGATCGGGTTTGGTAGCCCGTCTGTAATGGCCGTATGTCTACGCCTTCAGACCGTCCTTTTTTTGGGGGCTCGGTTTATATGGTGGTCATGCGTGGGGCTCGTTCGCGGGCGCCGGGTTCCTATTGCAGCCGGTCTACCAACCCGCGTATGGCCGCCACCCTCGTTTGGTAGCGAAGGTGATGGCTCCTTGAATCTGCAATAGGAGTTTCATCATGTTCAAAGTCACCCCCAACCCGCCACCCTCCCACGACCGCGCACTCGACCCGCAAAAAATCCAGGAAGCCACCGACCGCGCCCTCGATTACTACCTCAAACCCGAAGATCTGGCAGCCCCGCCAAGTTCACCGAAATATCGCCCGATCTACGTTGTCGACCCCACGCTGGATGACGAAACCCTGTTGGTCGAGGCCTGCGAGTCGCTTTCATACGCCCATGCCATGGCCGGTAACATCGCCAACTCGATAGGCGGCCCGGAGCGCAAACCGCTGCTGGCGCTGCAACAGGTGATCATGCTGAACGAACTGTTGGTCAATCGGTTACTGGACAAACTGAAGCTGCCTCAATAAGTTCGCTGGCTTTTATGGCCTCTTCGCGAGCAGGCTCGCTCCCACAGGGGATCGTCGTCTGGCACATATCTGTGGTCACCGCATATCGGATGTAGGGTGAGCCTGCTCGCGATGTTGGCCTGACGATCAACCGGCCTCTTACTGATGCACCCGGTCCAAATGGGGGGGGGCGAGCTTGCTCGCGAAAGCGGCATCCCAGACGACACCAAAATCACAGGCCAACTTCCCGCTATTTCTTTGCGGTATATCAAACAATATCCGGCAATGCCTCAAAATATTGTTTGGCTTTCAGATCATCTCTTTTTAAATTGAAAGTACCTTTGGGTCTTATTTGTTCGGGGGTTTCGTCGGGTTTTGTTTTTGCAAATGTCGCTTCGAATTCGCCTTCAATAGTCCCTTTTACAGGATCCAGCTTAATGTTCAGTGTCGCATCACCCGCCGCGATAACTCGCCAGCCTTTAAGTTCGCCCTTCTTTATTGAATGTCTGTGGTCACAGTACAAGCCCGCTGCAAGCGTATAAGTGCCTTCCAGGATGTCCTCGTTGATATACGGCACTGCGAGCATAAAACCAAAAAGATCCTCTGAATCAACGGTGCCTACGGAGCCGTAAAATATCCATGAGTTATCAGTTGTCGTGCTTGATTTAAAGAATAATGTTCTTTGAGCTTCGGTTGATAAAGAATCGATCTGCCACTGAAATTCGTTGTCCTCTGTTTCGAAGTTATTTATCTGCAGGACGTTATTTTTGTTATAAAAATCTCTGAAGTTCACGATGAAATCCTTCTGTCTCGTAGGGGGATCCCGTCGATTGATCGGACGGTAATTCATAGATATTCAGTTTCTAAAATGTTGTCTACTGTCAGAGTTGTCAGCTAGACATAGTTCGCAGAATGTGCTTTTCGCTTATTTCTTTGTTTCAGGTAATAAAAAAACCGGAAGCTTTAGCTGTCCGGTTTTTTTATCCTGCTAGAGCAATCAGCGGTTAAACCGCGCCACCAACGAATACTGGGTGTTTGCCGTCTTCGTCAGCTCTTCACTCAACAACGCCGAGTTATGCGCTTGCTCGGACGTCTGATCCGCCAACTCCGAAATATTGCTGATGTTACGGCTGATCTCTTCAGCCACGGCACTTTGCTCTTCGGTCGCGGCGGCGATCTGGGTGGTCATGTCGGTGATGTTGGCCACTGCTTCGCTGATGCCGACCAGTGCCTGATCCGCTTCCAAGACCCGTGCAACGCCTTCTTCGGCCTGGCGATGCCCGGCTTCCATGGTTTGCACGGCGCTGGAGGCGGTCTGTTGCAACTTGGCGATCAGGGCGTGAATCTGCCCGGTGGATTCGCTGGTGCGTTGCGCCAGTTGGCGGACTTCGTCAGCCACGACCGCAAAACCACGGCCCATTTCGCCGGCACGCGCCGCTTCAATCGCAGCGTTGAGGGCGAGCAGGTTGGTCTGGTCGGCGATGCCTTTGATCACGTCGACCACGCCGCCGATTTCGTCGCTGTCCTTGGCCAGTTGCGTCACGGTCAGGCCGGTTTCGCCGACGACCACCGACAGGCGCTGGATCGCTTCGCGGGTTTCGCCGGCGATGTCGCGGCCGCGGCCGGTCAGGCGGTTGGCTTCCTGGGTGGCGTCAGCGGTGCGCTGTACGTGGCTGGCGACTTCCTGGGTGGTGGCGGCCATCTGGTTGACGGCGGTGGCGACCTGTTCGGTTTCCACGCGCTGGCGTTCCAGGCCGGTCGAGCTGTTGTGCGCCAGGGCGTCGGACTGCTTGGCCTGATCGGTCAGGTGCTCGGCGGTGTCCTGCAAGCGGGTCAGGCAGGTTTTCAGGCGTGCTTCCTGGCTGAGGATCGACATTTCCAGACGCGCCTGCGCGCCACGGCTGTCGGTGTACATCTGCGCGATCAGCGGGTCGGAGGTGGTCTGTTCGGCCAGGCGCAGCAGGCGCTTGAGCCCGCGTTGCTGCCATTGCAGGCCCATCAGGCCCAGCGGCACCGAGAGACCGGCGGCGAGGGCGAAGCCCCAATGCGAGTTCAGCGTCGCGCCGATCATGAAGCTCAGCTGGCTGACCAGAATGAACGGCAGCCAGTCCTGCAGTAGCGGCAGCCATTTGTCCGTCGAAGGAATCGCCGACTTGCCCTGGTTGATGCGTTGATAGAGCGCTTCGGCGCGGCGGACCTGTTCGGCGGTGGGCTTGACGCGCACCGACTCGTAACCGATCACCTGATTGCCTTCGAACACCGGTGTTACATAGGCGTTAACCCAATAGTGGTCACCGGATTTGCAGCGATTCTTGACGATGCCCATCCATGGCAAGCCTTGTTTCAGTGTGCCCCACATGTGCGAGAACACCGCCGACGGCACGTCAGGGTGACGGACCAGATTGTGCGGCGCCCGGATCAGTTCCTCCCGCGAAAACCCGCTGATCTCGACAAAGTCGTCGTTGCAATAGGTGATCACGCCCTTGGCATCGGTGGTGGAAATCAACCGTTGCTGAGCTGGAAAGGTCCGCTCGCGTTGTGTAATGGGCTGGTTGTTACGCATGGTTTTTCAATCCGCAAGGCTTTGAATGGTTGTCGGCGCCGACAGGTTTTTATTGAAGTTTTTTTTCAGATTTAAGTATGGCGTCGCAAAACCGCGCTTGCGTCAACTGGCCAGCATCGGATAGGTGAACAGGCCGAAGTGCAACAGATTCAGGCCGAAATGGGTGGCGATCGCCGCGCCCAGTCCGCCGAAACGGTAGGCCAGACCATAGCCGACCCCGGCCAGTCCCGCCAGCAACACCCAGGTCCAGCCAGCACCGGCATGCACCAGACCAAACAACAGCGAGGCCAACAGCAGCGCGAGGTTGTCGCCATAGGGCAGGTGCTTGAAGCGACGGCTCAGCCCGCCCTGTATATAGCCGCGAAACAGCGCTTCTTCGACCAGCGTCACCAGCAGCAGGTTGTTCAGTACCCACAGCCAAGCCTGATCCGGCCACTTCGGCGCCCAGGCGATTACGCCGAGCAACAATGCGCCGCCAAGGGCGAGAATCGCGCACAGCGTCAGGGCGAGGGCAGTGGCATAGACCGTCAGGCGCAACGAACGCCGCGCGACAATCCATGGACAGACCAGCAGCAGCCAGAAGCCCACCAGCGGTTTGTCGAGATTGAGGTACATCGCGAACGGCACGGCGTTGTCAGTGAAACGTTGCGAATTGATCACCCGGCCGTTGGCGAAGCCCGGCAGCCAGTGCAGCGCCAGTGCCACGGCCAGAACGATGAACAGGCCATGGCCGAGCCAACGCGCGAACGGCACCTCTTGCTGACGCACGGCGAACGCGGCGAACAGCAAAAGCCCCACGGAGATCAATGCCAGCCAACCGAGCTGGCCGTAGCTCAGGGCCAGTCCGTAGCCGAGGCCGAGCAGCGCGAGATAGAGCCAGGGCAGCGCCTTCATCGAAAGTCCTTGTGCGAGATTTCTGGAAGGGGCTTTCTACACGGGCGAGGGAGGTGGGACAAGTGAAGGAGAGTGAGAAGCGCGGCGAATAACTTGGGATCGACGTGTAGGAGCTGCCGAAGGCTGCGATCTTGAGGCTGTGGGACGCGGAGCGTCCCCGGCTGCATTCCCACGCAGAGCATGGGAACGATCAGATCAAAAGATCGCAGCCTGCGGCAGCTCCTACAAGGGTTGTGATTGGCTGGGAGATCAGCGCAGGCCCAGTTTGGCCGCCGCGCGCTCGGTAATCTCCGTACGCAATTTCAACGAAGGCGCCGCGCGCAACCGCGCCTCTTCGACCACCGCACTTGGCGCCACCTCCGGACTGCCGGCGTTGAACGGCGGTGCCGGGGCATATTCCAGTTGCAACTGCACCAGTTGCGCCGTATCGGCATCGACCAGTTCCGCTGCCAGCACCAAGGCGAAATCGATGCCAGCGGTGATTCCGCCACCGGTAAACAGATTGCCGTCGCGTACCACCCGATCCTTCACCGCAACCGCGCCCAGGGTCGGCAGCAACTGGTGATACGCCCAATGCGTGGTCGCGCGCTTGCCCTGCAACAGACCCGCCGCGCCGAGCACCAGCGAGCCGGTGCACACCGAGGTCACGTAACGTGCCTGCGCGGCCTGGCGTTTGATGAAATCCAGCGTCTGCTGATCTTCCATCAGCGGTCCGACGCCACTGCCGCCGGGCACGCAGATTACGTCCAGATCCGGGCAATCCTCAAAGGTCGTAGTCGGTTTCAGCAGCAGGCCGGTGCTGGCCGTCACCGGCATCAGGTCCTTCCAGATCAGGTGCACCTGCACGCCGGGCAACGAGGCGAGTACGTCGTAAGGGCCGGTCAGGTCGAGTTGCTGAACCTGCGGGAATAACAGAAAACCGATCTGCAGCGTCATCGTTCTTGCTCCGTTGAAAGAAGTGGACGACTGCACTGTAGGCGCGTAGGTTCTGGCGCATACGCCAATCACCCCACGAATTACGCCAAATGCCTAAAGCCATTCACGTCCTCGCGTTTGCCAATATGCAGATTCTTGATGTCACCGGGCCGTTGCAGGTGTTCGCCTCGGCCAACGATCTGGCCCGCCAGCGTGGTTTGCCGACGCCCTATGCGCCGAGCGTGATCGCCAGCGGCGGCGGGGCGGTGATGTCATCGGCGGGGTTGGCGGTGCTCGCCGAACCGTTGCCACAAACGCCCAGCGACACCTTGATCATCGCCGGCGGCTGGGGCATTTATCCCGCCGCCGAAGACTCGCAACTGGTCGACTGGGTGCGCGAGCACGGCACTCATTGCCGGCGTGTGGCTTCGGTGTGCACCGGGGCCTTTCTGCTCGCCGCCAGCGGCTGGCTCGATGGCCGCCGCGTGGTCACCCACTGGACGCGCTGCGAGCAACTGGCCGCGCAGCATCCGAATCTGCACGTGGAAGCCAATCCGATTTTCATCAACGACGGCCCGGTGTGGACTTCCGCCGGGGTCACGGCCGGTATCGATCTGGCGTTGGCCATGGTCGAAGAAGACCTCGGCCGCGACATCGCCCTCGACGTCGCCCGGCACCTGGTCGTCTTCCTGAAACGCCCGGGCGGGCAGTCGCAATTCAGCGTGACGCTGGCGCTGCAACAACAGGGCAACCGCTTCGATGAACTGCACGCCTGGATCGCCGAAAACCTGACCTGCGACCTCGGCATCCCGACCCTCGCCGAACAGGCCGGTATGAGCGAACGCAGCTTCATCCGCCACTACCGCGCCGACACCGGCCAGACCCCGGCGCGGGCGATCGAATTGATCCGCGTGGAAACCGCTCGACGACTGCTCAGCGATACCGGCCTGCCGGTGAAACGCATCGCCGCCAATTGCGGCTTTGGCAGCGAAGAGACGTTGCGGCGCAGTTTTCTCCGTGCCATTGGCGTGACACCGCAGGCTTATCGCGAGCGGTTTTCGGTCAGCGTTGCAGCAGATCCAGTATCGCCTTGAGGGTTTCCTGCGGCGCTTCTTCGGGAATGTTGTGGCCGACACCCGCCAGCACGCGCCGCTCATAAAAGCCGCTGAAATGCTCGGCATCTTCATCAATCAGCGAAGGCGGGCCGACGCCATCATCGCCACCGCACAGCGAAATGCTCGGCACGCTGATCACCGGCTGTGTGGCCAGCGCTTCTTCCATCCACTCCAGGGCTGGATCGCCCGGGGCGTAGCCGAAGCGATGCCGATAGGAATGAATCACCACGTCGACAAAATCAGGATTATCAAAAGCGCCAGCGGTCAGCGGGTAGCGTTCATCCTTTCGCGCCCATGTCGGTGACCACAGCCGCCAAAGCAACTGACACAACTCCCGGCGATTCTGCTTAAGGCCCTCGATGCCACGGGGCGTGTGGAAGTAGTACTGATACCAGAGCCGATGCTCGTCTTCGGGGTCCAACGGCTGTTTCGCATGGGCGATGTCCTGCACGAGGTAGCCGTCGCCGCTGACCAGCCCGCGCACTCGCGCCGGAAACAACGCCGCGACAATACACGCCGCCCGACCGCCCCAGTCATACCCGCAAAGCATGGCCTGTTCGATACCCAGCGCATCCATCAGATCGAGCAAGTCCTGCGCCATCGCAGCTTGCTGGCCGGAGCGCAGGGTTTGCGCACTGTTGAACCGGGTCGGCCCGTAACCGCGCAAGTACGGCACGATGACGCGGTAGCCTCGCGCGGCCAGCGCCGGGGCGACTTCGTCGAAGGTGCGCGGGGAATAGGGGAAGCCGTGGAGCAGAATCACCGGGGCGCCGTTGTTCGGGCCATGCTGTTCGTAGGCAATGGTCAGAAAAGGCGTAAGGACTGACTGAATCATGACTGTCAACTCCGTGCAAACGTCTTCCAAACCCTAGACCATCGGATAGACTGCGCAGCTCATTCTGTCGACTGGCTTCAAGGACGATACATGTCACTCAAAACGCTGCTTGTTATGTTGGCACTTGTCGTGATGCTGACCGGTTGCGCATCGCCGCCACCGGCATTGCCGGACACCCCGCAGCGCCGTGAACTGATGGAGCGCATGTTTGCCAAGTCGACGATCATGCTGTCCTTCAAGGAGTTGGACGCACGATCCGCCACCGTGCCGGGCGAACCGCAACGCCAGCTCAGCGCCGATGAGGCATTGGCCAGCCATAAGCAACAAATGAATGTAGACCTGCCGGCGGCGTACTGGGAGCAGCGCCGTGCAAACCTTGCGCAACTTATCGATGCCAGAGCAAAAGGTGAAGCCATCGGTCTGGCGGCATACAAGCAGAAGTACTTCGAGCAATTATCCCTGGCACCGACGCCAATGCTCGCGGCGCTGGCCAATGCCCCGAGGATGGACGCGCTGGCAGAGTTTGCATTGGTGCTGCCCAATGACCATCAGCTCAGTTACTTCTACCTGATGACCGTTGCGGATGAAACGTTTTGGGAAATCGAGCAGTTCTACCAGCACATGGCCGATCTGGACGCCCAGTACGGCGTCTGTGCCCTGTACCCGGATTGCTACCGCCCGGACTTCCGCACGGCTAAGCCTCAAGCTCCGCGATCTGATTGAAATACTTCGTCCGATCCGGCGTAAACGTCACCTTCATCTTCGTCCGCGAACACATCAGCGAACGCTCCTGCGCCAGATCAATATCCAGATCCTCACCGCGCAGACCCTGCCACTGCGCCAGATATTTCAGTGAGCCGTACTTCTCGTTTTTCTTCAGGCTGCGACTCACGCCACCCTTCCAGCCAAGCACCGGCAATTCACCGGCCAGGCAGCGCTGGGCCAGTTCGGGAAAGCGTTCGGCGCGCTGGCGGCCGATTTCCCAGCATTTGATCAGGCCTTGGTCGGCGGCTTCCCAGAGCTGGGTGCGGCTCAGCCCGGTGCGAAGGGGGGAGTCGATGCTGCGCTGGATGTGGTGAGGCATTCCGGTTCCTTGAATTCGGGGGTGGTTGGACAGCTCCGCTGTGCCCGTTGCGTTGGATGGTAGGTGTGGATGTAACGGCTGGCAACAAGGTATTTCGGCGTGTAAGCGTACGTTGCGGGAAGCGTTTCAACATAACGTGTGTGGCGTTTGTAGGAGCAGTTTTTACACAGACTGTCGCCAGACATAACCGCCGTGCAGGTTTCACGTTGGGTATGGGCCTGTTGCCGTTGGCTGGCGGGCAGGCCCGTTGTGGAAAAATCCCGTCCAGTCAGGGATCGGTCTGACATGCGCTGACGAAAAAACATCGCTACGGCTGCCAGGAACTCTTCTCGCCACTCAGCTTGCGGTCAAGAAAACTCGCCGCACTGATCAACGCCAGATGCGTCAGCGCTTGCGGCGTGTTGCCCAGATGCCGGCCATGGCTGTCGAACTCTTCGGCGTACAGCCCAAGCGGATTGGCATATCGCAGCAATTGCTCGAACTCCAAGTGGGCTTTTTCCACCTGCCCGGCGCGGGCCAGGCATTCGACATACCAGAACGAGCACGCGGCGAACGCGCCTTCGGTGCCGCTGAGGCCATCGATGTTGGCGTCTTCGTTGCGATAGCGATAGACCATGCCGTCGCGCACCAGGGTTTTTTCGATCGCTTCCAGAGTCGACAGCCAGCGCGGATCCTTGGCGCTGACGAAGCGCACCAGCGGCATCAGCAGCATCGAGCCGTCCAGCGCGGTGCCGCCCTTGTACTGGACGAAGTGCCCGCGTTCTTCATCCCAGAAGTTGTCCCAGATGTCGGTGTAGATCGCTTGTCGGGTCTGGTCCCAACGGGCGAACGGTGCCGGCAGCGAACGCTTGGAAGCCAGGCGGATCGCCCGGTCCAGCGCCACCCAGCACATCAGCCGCGAGTGCAGGAAGTGATGAGTCTCGCCGCGCATTTCCCAGATGCCGACATCTTCGCTCTGCCACGTCTCGCAGACCTGATCGACCACCTCGCCAACGTGCCGCCAGCCTTCGTGGGAAATGGCGTCACCGTATTTGTTGACCAGATACACCGCATCCATCAGCTCGCCGAAGATATCCAGCTGGATCTGATCATAAGCGCCGTTGCCAATGCGCACCGGTTGCGCGCCGCCGTGGCCGGACAGGTGCGCGAGTTCGGTTTCCGGCAATTCCTGCTGGCCGTCGATGGCATAGAGGATGTTGAGTTTCATCGGTTTGCCACAGCAATCGCTGACCCGTCCGCGCAGCCATTGCATGTAGTGGTTGGCCTCATCGACGAAGCCCAGGCGCATGAACGCGTAAACGGTGAACGAAGCATCGCGGATCCACGTGTAGCGGTAATCCCAATTGCGCTCGCCGCCGGGAGTTTCCGGCAGGCCGAAAGTGGCAGCGGCGAGGATTGCACCGTGGCGGCGTGAGGTCAGCAGTTTCAGGGCGAGGGCGGAGCGATTGACGATTTCCCGCCAGCGCCCGCGATAGTTGGATTGGCCGATCCAGCCACGCCAGTATTTGAGGGTGCGCTCCATGCACAATTCGGCGGCGCCTTCGGCAAAGCGTGGGTCGTCGCTGCCACCGAGCATGAATGCGGCGGTTTCATTGTGCTCGAGGGTGAATTGCGCGACGGCCGCTTGCGCGTCGATCTGCAGTGCCTGATCTGAAGCCAGGCGTATCGACGGCTGGCCAGCGGCGTGGAACGTCACGTCCTGTGCGTCCATCTCTGCCCGGGTGTCGGCGCGACCATAGTCGTGGCGCACCGCGCAACGCAGGTTGAACGTCGCCGAGCCGCTGACCACGCGCACCCGGCGCATCAGCAGGGGCAGGGCGTCGACATCGTCACCGATGGGCAGCAGATCGGTGATTTCCACCACCGCGTGTTCGCTCAGCCAACGGGTCTGCAAGACGTTGGTGTCGGGCAGATAAATCTGTTCCCGGCGTGCATCCGGCAAGTCCGGCGCGAGCTGGAAAATCCCTGCTTCAGGGGTGTCGAGCAGCGAGCAGAAGATCGTCGGGCTGTCGAACTCCGGCCAGCAGAAAAAATCCACGCTCCCCTTGTCGTTGACCAGTGCGGCGCTGCGCATGTCGCCGATGATGCCGTGGGCACCGATGGGACTTTGTTGTTCCATTTCAGGCTCAGCCATTGCCGCGAAACTCCGGATAGAGGCTCATCCCGCCATCGATGAACAGGGTGGTGCCGACGATGTAATCGGACAGGTCGGAAGCGAGGAAAACCACTGCGTTGGCAACATCCTCGACATCGCCAATGCGTCCATAGGGAATCAGCTCAAGAAGTTTTTCGCCGGCCGCGCCTTCAGTGGCTTCTGTGTTGATGGCCGTGCTGATCGCACCGGGCGCAATGCTGTTGATACGGATGCGCTGGTGGCTGACTTCCTGGGCGAGGCTCTGCATCAACTGATCGACGCCGCCCTTCGATGCCGCGTAATTGACATGCCCGGCCCATGGAATGCGCTGATGCACCGAACTCATGTGAATGATCTTGCCCGCCGCGCGCGACACGCCTTCGCGCACGCCCTGACGCTGGAAAATCCGCAACGCCGCCCGCGCGCAGAGGAACTGCCCGGTGAGGTTGACGCCGATTACCGTGTTCCAGTCGTCGAGGGTCATGTCCACGGCGGCAGCGTCTTTTTGCAGGCCGGAATTGGCGACGAGAATGTCCAGCGAGCCGAAGGCTTCGACGGTCTTGGCGAACAGCCTTTCGACCTCTTCTTCCTTCGAGACATCGGCGCCGATGGCGAGGGCCTTGCCGCCTTCGGCGTTGATCTGTGCAGCCAGTTCTTCGGCGGGTTTGGCGCTGCTGTTGTAGTTGATCACGACCGCAGCGCCGGCGGCGGCCAGTGCTTTAGCGGCGGCATGGCCGATGCCGGAGCTGGCACCCGTGACCAGCGCCACCTGATGAGCGAGGGAAATCTGCATGACGATTCGCGCCTTGGTTCCAGAGACTTAAGTAGCTGACTGATGGCCCGTGGCGAGAGTTCATCTGCAACCATGAAAAGTTCGCCAGCTTCAGACCTGATAGCGGCCACTGCTGCGGTGCCATTCGACGTTGCCGGCCAGCCAGCTCTTGAGTCCGCGCAGGTAGCGTTGGAGTAGCTGCGAGGCGTGCGGCAATACCGCCCGTTCTGCCGCCTCATACAGATGCATGATGTCATCGTGAACGGCAGCACTTTGCGCCATGGCCTGCGCGGGGGAGCAGCCCTGTTCTTGGATCAGCAACAAAGGCAGGTTGAAATCGCCGATACCGGCCTGCTGTTCCTTCAGCGCGGAAAACAGATCATTGGCAATGATCGTGGCGCTGGCGGCCAGCGCCGTGACGCGCCGCACCTCAGGTGCGCTGTATTCGTTGGCGGGCAATTCATACCCGCCGATGATGTCGATCAGCGACAGGCACGGCAGGAAACTGTTGACCTGACGCTGAGCCAGATATTCCCAGAGCGCGGGCGTGAGCCCTTCGATACGCCAGGCCGCTTCGGCGGTCATGGTGACGAACATGGCAATGATTTCATGGCGTACGCGGGCAACCTGCGCCGCGGTCGCGAAAGTCTCGACCCGCCTCAGATAGGCACGCAGCGCGACCAGCACCGGATCGCCGCTCAAGGCCTGCTCGAGCTCAGGGCGGAACCGTGCGCTCAGGTAAACCGGTTCCAGCGCCGCCAGCGCCAGGGAAAGGCGCGGCCCGACCATTCTGGGTTCGGACCCGGTTCGCTCATCGTCGCAGTAGTAGTCGTCCACGGCGAACAATGCGGCGAAACATTGCGCCGCGAGCAACAGCCGATCGGGCTCATCGGTGTCGGTATGACACAGCATGGCGAAGCGCCCGAAACCCATGGCGCGGACCTTGTCGTGCCGACCCGGGAAAATCCCCACCTGCTCGATCCACGGCATCAGCCGATCATCCACCTCGTCTGCCAGCGCGGCGTTGTTGCGAAAGGGCGCCAGGCCATACAGGGCGGGGACGGCCCAGGGCACTTTTTCCGCTTCGGGTGAGACGAACATTGACGATTCGTCCATGGCGAGACTCCTGAGTGCGTTTGCAGGGTTCACGGTGACACATGAAGGTCCACGGCCTCATCAGAGCGCAAAAGGCAAGGGACCACACCTGTCAGGTCTGACAGGTCAGCGTGGGTTTTCGACCAATGGTCATCGTCGTTCAGCGCTGGAAAGCTCAGTGGCCTTCACAGACCGCTAACAATTGCGCGCTTCCACGGCATTCAAGGCTATGGCAACTTGGCCGCCCCTGATGAGGCTGCAATCGATGGCAAATCCCTACCGCGAATTGTTCACCGCCCCCGGCGCCCGTGCTTTTGTACTGGCCGGGATGCTGGCGCGCATGCCGATTTCGATGACCGGCATCGGCCTGATCACCATGCTTGCGCAGTTGAACCGCGGTTATGCGCTGGCGGGTGCGGTGGCGGCGACGTTTGCCTTGGCCACGGCGTTTTGCGCGCCGCAGGTATCGCGGCTGGTGGACCGTTATGGGCAGGGGCGGGTGCTGCCAATCTCAGCGCTGACCGGTGGCGGCGGGTTATTGATGTTGCTGCTGTGCACGCGTTTGCAGGCGCCGGACTGGACGTTGTTCGTCTTCGCCGCGCTGGCCGGGTGCATGCCGAGCATGTCGGCGATGGTGCGGGCGCGCTGGACCGAAATCTACCGGGGCCAGCCGCAATTGCAGACGGCGTATGCGCTGGAGTCGGTGCTCGACGAGGTGTGTTTTATCGTCGGGCCGCCGCTGTCGGTGGGGCTGTCCGTTGCGGTGTTTCCCGAGGCCGGGCCGCTGGCGGCGCTGTTGGCCCTGGCCATCGGCGTGACGGCGTTTGTCGCCCAGCGCAGCACCGAGCCGCCCGTGCACGCGCAGGAGTCGCAGCATCAGGGTTCGATCATTCGCTCGACTGACGTGCAATGGCTGCTGGCGTTGATGCTGGCGATGGGCGTGATCGTCGGGGTCATCGATGTGGTCAGCGTCGCTTTCGCTCAACATCAGGGCCAGCCGGCAGCGGCGAGTATTGTTTTGTCGGTATACGCGATCGGCTCATGCCTGGCCGGCATCGCCTTCGGTGCGATGCGTTCGAAACTGCCGTTGCCGCGCCTGTTTCTCTACGGCGGCGTGGCGACGGCGGTGACCACGCTGCCGCTGCTTTTGGCGAGCAACATCCTTGGCTTGTCGATCGCGGTATTTATCGCCGGGCTGTTCTTTTCACCGACGCTGATTGTCGCGATGGCGTTGATCGAACGCATCGTGCCACCTGCAAAACTCACCGAAGGCCTGACCTGGCTGGTGACCGGGCTGAGCATCGGCGTGGCGATAGGCGCCGCCGGTTCCGGCGCGCTGGTGGATGCGTTTGGCGCACGTAGCGGCTTCTGGCTGGCGATTGCGGCGGGGGCGGTGGTGCTGATTTCAGCGTTCCAAAGTTTCCGTCACTTGAAATGAAATTCCACTGTGGGAGCCTGCTCGCGAAGGCGTTGTATCAGGTATGAAGATATTTACTGACACACCGCCTTCGCGAGCAGGCTCGCTCCCACAGTTATTTTGCGGTGTTACCAGCCGCGTCCTGAGTTGACCCAGAAGTTGACGGATAGCGACGTCGACACCGACTCCACCTGATGGAACCAGCCCTCTGGCAAAAACAGCAGATCCCCAGCCTCCAGCGTCACCCGCAAAAACGTCACCTCCCGCGCTGCCGGGAAACGTTCATAGTCCGGCGCGTCCGGGTTGAAATCGCAGCCATCCAGGCCTCCCTTGGGCGCGGTCGACCAGGTGCCCAGCGCTTCGCGGTGATGCGGCGCGGCGAGGGTGAATTTTTTCTGCCCCCAGACTTGGGCGAAGAGGTTGTCGGTGTCATCGCGGTGCAACGGCGTCAGCGTGCCCTTGGGGCCGATCCAGATACGTGGCGGAATGAACAGCGACGTGTCGAAGTAGGGCGGGTACTGGATCTGCTGCAACAACTGCGCGGGCAGAATGTTGTTGCCCATGTACGCCGGCGGCTCGCCGTCCGCGCCTTTGCCTGCCGGGCTGTCCAGCGAGGCGATGAACTCGGCCATCGAGGTCGAGCGGAAATCACGCTCGGTGGAAAAGGTCTTCTTCACGTAATCGCCGTGGCGGGTGATGCCCTGCAGTTCGGCGAAATGCACCAGCGATTCCTCACGGCTCAGGCTGAACAACGGCCAGTCGTGCAGGGCATTGCTGATCACCAGCGGAATGCCGTTGGGCAGATAACGGGTTTCGAATTCGTGCCGGCTCAACCCTTCGCGCGCCCGGCGTTCGACGCTGGTCTGGCGAGGCAGCGCGGCAGTGAGCTTTTCGCTGAAGCGTGGCGGCGTCGGGTAGCGCTTGTTCATGTCGACCTTTGCCACCGTGCCGCCACCTTGGCGGGCGTGGTCGATGATCTGCGGCAACATCGTCGCTAGGCCCATGTTGCCGCCGATCTTCAGGCGCCCGCTGGCGAACAGTTCCTCGACGTTGACCACGCCGGCCATGATCCCGAGAAAATCCTTTTCCGCGACTTCGATGGTCACGTCCGGACGCGGGTGGCGCCCGACTGCCGTGCGCTGGCTGGTCTTGATGTCGTACCAGTACGCCTGCTGCCCACTGAAAATGAACTGGAAAACCCCCTCGATGCCGACCGCGCCGGCGTTGGCGAACAACTTGCCCAGAATGCTCTGCAGGTCCACGGTGATTCCCTCGCGATTGTTGTTTTTTTCCTGAACAGGCAACGAGCGGCTGGCGAGGGAATTTAGCGACCGGGCGACTAATTTGTCCGGCCAGTGATCCGTCTTTCTTGCAGACACATTTTTCAAGGAAAGCGCGGTGACCAAGCTGACATTGCTGTGCCTGCCCTACTCGGGCGCCAGCGCCATGGTTTACAGCCGCTGGCGGCGTCAACTGCCGACGTGGCTGCAATTGCAACCGGTGGAACTGCCGGGGCGTGGCACGCGGTTCGATGAACCGCTGCAAACCGACATGCGCGCACTGGCGCGGCAACTGGCGCGCGAGCACAAGTCGGGGCTGCAAGGCCCGTATGCGTTGTTCGGGCATAGCCTCGGTGCGTTGCTCGCCTGCGAACTGGCCCATGCCTTTCGCGAGTCGGGTGTGCCGGAGCCGCTGGCGCTGTTCGCCTCCGGCACCGCTGCGCCGTCCATGCGCAGCGATTACGACCGCGGCTTTGCCGAACCGCGCAGCGATGAAGAGCTCATCGAACAGTTGCGCACCTTTCAGGGCACCAGCGAAGAAATCCTCGCCAATGAGGAATTGATGAGCCTGACCCTGCCGGTGCTGCGCGCCGATTTCATGATGTGCGGGCGCTTTACGCCTGCCGAGCGGCCCTTGCTCAATTGCCCGGTGCACGTGCTCGGTGGCAAGGAAGACCGCGCCACCACCGAACAACTGATCGGCTGGAGCAAAGAGACCCTGGGCAGTTTCTCGGTGGACATGATGACCGGCGGGCATTTCTTCATTCATGAGCACGAGGCGCGGGTCATTCGCACGATCAAGACCCATCTGGAAGTGCATCACCGACGCCTTGCGCAGGCGGCGCAACCGGCGTTCTGAGACGCGCCTCATCTATCATTTTCAGGAGGCCAGTCATGGCTGTTGCTCTGGGGTTTTCCGTGCGGCCGTTGCTGCCGCAGCGCGGACGTTTGCCGCTGTTGGTCGAGGCGGGCGATGCCGACACTGATCTGTTGGCGGTATTCGATGAATTGAAGGCCTTGGTCGACGAGCATTTGCTGCGCGACGGTGGTGTGCTATTTCGCGGTTTTCGCCTCGATGGCGCCGAGCAGTTCCGCCAGTTCGCCGCGAGTTTCGGCCATCCGCTGCTGAACTACGAGTTCGGCTCGACGCCGCGCACCAACGTCACTCAAGGCGTGTACACCTCCACCGAATACCCGGCGCACCAGAGCATTCCGCTGCACAACGAGCAGGCCTATTCCCGCGACTGGCCGATGAAGATCTGGTTCTACAGCATGATCGCTGCCAGGTCCGGAGGCGAGACGCCGATTGCCGACAGCCGCGAAGTCTACCGGCGCATCCCCGTGGCGATCCGCGAGCGGTTCGTCAGCAAGGGCCTGATGTACGTGCGCAACTTCGGCAATGGCCTCGATGTCGCTTGGGAAGACGTGTTCAACACCGAAGACCGCGAAGTCGTCGAGGCCTACTGCAAGGCCCACGGCATTGTCTGCGAATGGAAGGACGACGGTGAGCTGCGCACGCGGCAGACCTGTCAGGCGGTGGCGGTGCACCCGGTGACCGGCGACCACGTCTGGTTCAATCAGGCGCACCTGTTTCACATCTCCAACCTGCCAGCGGACGTGCGCGAAAGCCTGCTCGACATCGTTGACGAAGAGGACCTGCCGCGTAACGTCTATTACGGCGACGGCTCGCCGATCGAAGACGAGGTGCTGGCGCAGATTCGTGCGGTGCTCGACGACTGTGCGATCAGTTTCCCTTGGCAGGAGGGCGATGTGCTGATGCTCGACAACATGCTCTCGGCTCACGCGCGCTCACCGTTCGAAGGGCCGCGCAAAGTCATCGTGGCGATGGCCGAGGGGCATTCGCAGGACGTGCGTTAGGCGCTTCGCCACTCTTCAACTCAAATGCCGAATCCGGGCCTGTACCGGCTTCGGCATTTGTCTGTCTGGCCTTTGTACCGTCGGGCCGTGATTGCCGCTGGCGCGCTAAATCATCGCGCGGGCCATTCGTTCTTGTTGATACGACCGGGTCTCCAGGTCACGCCGCCGATCAGCAAGGACTCCACGCATGAATGCCGCAGACGCACAGAAACTAGCCCGCCGCTTTATCGAATTGCCCCAGGACAAACGCCGTCTGTTCCTCGCTGGCATGGCCCGCGAGGGCATCGATTTTGCGCAGCTTCCAATGACCGCCTGCGACGGCATCGCCGAGCGTGATGGCCTGTCTTACGCGCAGCAGCGCATGTGGTTTCTCTGGCAACTGGAGCCGACCAGCGCAGCCTATAACTTGCCGATGGCGGTGCGTCTGGATGGTGAATTGCAAGTCGAGGCATTGGAGCAAGCCTTCAGCCGTTTGGCGGCGCGCCACGAATGTTTGCGCACCACCTTCGGCCAGGACGGCGAGCGGGCCTTCCAGCGTGTGGCCGAACCTAAGCCACTGAAACTACCCGTGACTGACCTGAGCAAGTTGCCCCAAGCCCAGCGCTGGCCGCTGGCGCAGCAGCACATGATGGCCGAGGCGACCCAGGCCTTCGACCTGCAGAACGGCCCGCTGCTGAGTCTGCGGCTGTTGCGCCTGGCCGCGCAAGAACACGTGCTGCTGCTGACCCTGCACCACATCATCGCCGACGGCTGGTCGATGAACATTCTGATCGACGAATTCATGCGCACTTACGACGCGCTGGTGGCCGGGCGTGAACCGACGCTGGCGCCCTTGACCGTGCATTACCGCGACTATGCGCTGTGGCAGTGCAGCTGGCTGGAGGCCGGTGAGCGCGAGCGGCAACTGGACTACTGGCGCACGCAACTGGGCGACGAACATCCTGTGCTGGAATTGCCCACCGACCGCGCTTATCCGGCGCAAGCCAGCCATCAGGGCGCACGCCTGGAAACAGTGATCGACGCTGCCCTGCGCGAAGAACTGAAAAACCTTGCCCAGCGTCAGGGCGTGACCTTGTTCGTGGTGTTGCTGGCAGCGTTCAAGACCCTGTTGCATCGCTACAGCGGCCAGACCGATATTCGTGTTGGCGGGCTGATTGCCAACCGCACCCGCAGTGAAACCGAAGGGCTGATCGGCTTCTTCGTCAACACCCAGATTCTGCGCAGCGTGGTCACCGCACAAACACCCTTCACCGAGTTGCTGCAGAACCTGCGCCAGGCCGCCCTTGGCGCCCAGGCCCATCAGGATCTGCCGTTCGACGCATTGATCGAAGCCCTGCAACCGGCGCGCAGCCAGAGCCACAATCCGCTGTTTCAAGTGATGTTCAACCACCAGCCGCTGGTCACCGATTTGCACCAGGCGCAACTTGCTTCGGGCTTGCGCGTGGGCTATCTGAGCGAGGAACAACTGGCCGGCAGTGCTCGGCAACACGCGGCCACCAGCGACCTGATGCTCGACACTCGCGAGGAGGGCGAGCAATTGTTCGCCGCCTTCACTTACGCCACGGATATTTTTGATGCCGCAACCATTGCCGCGCTGGCCGGGCATTGGCGCAACATTCTCCAGTCGGTGTGCCGTGATCCGCAGCAGTTGATCGGCGAAGTGGCGATGCTCGCCGACAGCGAACGCCACGGGTTGATCCAGGCCACAGCGCCAGCGCCTCGCTTTATCAGCGTGCAAAGCTTGTTCGAAGCGCAGGTCGCGCGCACTGCGCAAATGCCGGCGGTGCTGTTGGCCACCGCGCCTTCACGGGCATTCAGCTACGAGGAGCTCAACAGCCGCAGCAATCGCTTGGCCCATCAGTTGCGCGCACAGGGTGTCGGCCCGGACGTGCTGGTCGGCGTCGCGCTGGGACGTTCACTGGAACTGGCGGTGGCGCTGCTTGCCGTGCTCAAGGCCGGTGGTGCCTATGTGCCGCTGGATCCACAGACCCCAGCCGAACGCTTGCGCCATGTGCTCGCTGACAGTGGTTTGCAACTGTTGCTCAGTGATCAGCAAAGCCTTGCCAGCCTGCCGCCGCTCGACGGTATCGAGTGCCTGTGTCTGGAGCAATTGCCCGCCAGCGGGCAGAGCGACAATCTGTCGGTCACGGTCGAGGCCGACAATCTCGCGTACGTGATCTACACCTCGGGTTCCACCGGGCGGCCGAAAGGCGTGGCGATCAGTCATGGCGCGCTGAGCGAGTTCATCGCCCGAGCCATCGACTACAGCGATCTGCGCGAAGGCGACCGGGTTCTGCAATTCGCCACCAGCAGTTTCGATGGCTTCGTCGAGCAGTTTTTCCCACCGCTGTGCCACGGCGCCAGCGTGGTCATGCGCGACGCGCCGTTGTGGGACAGCGCGACTTTGCATCAGGTCATCGTCGATCAGGGCATCACTCTGGCCGACCTGCCGGCGGCTTATTGGTATTGGCTGGTGCAGGAATACGCGGCGAAACCGCCGGCCAGTTTCGGCGCGCTGCGGCAGGTTCACGTCGGCGGTGAAGCCATGGCGGTGGACGGTTTGCGCTTGTGGCAACAGGCCGGGCTCGGCCATGTGCGCCTGCTCAACACCTACGGCCCGACCGAGGCCACGGTGGTCTCGACGATTCATGACTGCACCGCGCTGACCGCACAGGACGTGTCGTGGCGCGGCATGCCGATCGGCCACGGACTGGCAGCACGGCGTCTGTACGTGCTCGACGATGATCTGAACCTGCTGCCGCAAGGCGCGGTGGGCGAGTTGTACATCGGTGGGCCGGGGCTGGCGCGCGGTTATCAGCGCCAACCGAGCCTCAGCGCCGAGCGTTTCATTGCCGACCCGTTTGCCGACGGCCAGCGCCTGTATCGCACTGGCGACCGTGCGCGGCTGCGCGGCGATGGCGCGCTGGAGTATGTCGGCCGGGTCGATCATCAAGTGAAGATTCGCGGCTTCCGCATCGAACTGGGCGAGATCGAATCGCGCCTGCAGCAATCTCCGGGCGTTCGCGAGGCAGTGGTGCTGGCTGTGCCGTTCGCGGGTGGAGCGCAACTGGTCGCTTACGTGGTGACAGAACCTGCGGTGCTTGCCAGCGCGGCAACGCAAACGGCCTTCCGTCAGCAGACCCGCGCTGCGCTGCAAGCCAGCCTGCCGGATTACATGGTGCCGGGGCATCTGCTGTTGCTGGCGAACCTGCCGCTGACGCCGAGCGGCAAGCTCGACCGCAAGGCCTTGCCAGCGCCGGATCCGGAGCAGTTGCAGGGCGATTACCGCGCCCCGCAATCACCGGCCGAACAATGTCTGGCGCAGGTCTGGGCCGAGGTGCTGCACGTGCCGCGTGTGGGCCTGGACGATCACTTTTTTGAACTGGGCGGCCATTCGTTGTTGGCCGCGCAAGTGATTGTCCGGGTCAAGGAGCAGATGGGCGTGGTGCTGCCGCTGCGCAGCCTGTTCGAAAAACCGCTGCTGGCGGATCTCGCCGAGGTGCTCGGGCAACTGGCCGAGACGAGCGGCGACGACGACTGGTCCGACCTGGATCAGTTCATGAATGCTTTGCAAGGAGAAGAAGTATGAGCGGCACGATGGCGGAACGTATTGCAAAAAGGTTCGTCGGCCTGCCGCTGGAACAGCGTCGGCTGTTTCTCGCCAAGCTGCGCGAGGAGGGCAAGGAATTCAGCCTGTTGCCGCTGCCGGTCAGCCGCCACGACTGCGCGCAGATTCCCCTGTCGTTCGCCCAGCAACGCCTGCTGTTTCTCTGGCAACTGGAACCGCACAGCGCCGCGTACAACATGGCCGCTGGCTTGCGTCTCAAAGGCCGGCTGGACGAGTCAGCCCTGAGCCGCTCGTTCGATCATCTGCTGGCGCGCCATGAAGTGTTGCGCACGGTGTTTCACACCGACGGCGATCAAGCGCATCAGCTGATTCTCGAGCAACAAAGTATTGCGCTGGAACGCTTCGATCTGACCGGCACCGCCGCGCAAGAGCGCGAAGAACTGCTCGCGCAACACGTGCAAGACGTCACCGCGCAACCGTTCGATCTGCGCCACGGCCCGTTGTTGCGCGCCAGTCTGTTTGCCTTGGCCGACGATGAGTTCGTGCTGGTGGTGAGCATGCATCACATCGTCTCCGATGGCTGGTCGATGGACGTCATGGTCAAGGAATTCGTGCAGTGCTATCAGGCGTTCAGCCTGCAGCGCGAGCCGCAACTGCCGGCGCTGCCGTTGCAGTACGCCGACTATGCGATCTGGCAGCGGCGCTGGCTGGAGGCCGGCGAGGGTGAACGCCAGCTCGACTACTGGCGTCAGCAATTGGGCGACGAACATCCGCTGCTGGAAGTGGCGCCGGACTTTGCCCGACCGCTGACGCAAAGCTTTGCAGGACAGACCCTGAGCTTTGATTTCGGTGCTGACCTTTCGCAGCAGCTCAACGTCTTCGCGCGCAGCCAGGGCATCAGCCTGTTCATGCTGGTGCTGGCGGGGTTCTCGCTGTTCCTTTCGCGTCTGGCCGGCGAGCGCGACATTCGTGTCGGCGTGCCGAATGCCAACCGTGGCCGCGCCGAAGTCGAGGGGCTGATCGGTTTCTTCGTCAACACCCAGGTGCTGCGTTGCCAGGTCGATGAGCGCGGCAGTTTCGCCGATTTGCTCGCGCAGGTGCGTGAAGCGGCGTTCGGCGCGCAGGCGCATCAGGAATTGCCGTTCGAGCAACTGGTCGACGAATTGGTCGCCGAACGCACCCTGGGCCACAACCCGCTGTTCCAGGCCAAGTTCAACCAGAACGTCGGCATGCAGAAACAGCGCTCGATGGCCTTGCCCGGCCTGACCGTCAGCGAATATCCGCTGGCCAAGGACGGCACGCACTTCGATCTGGCCTTGGATATCACCGACGACGGCGCGCTGATCCACGGCCAGATGACCTACGCCAGCGATCTCTATCGGGCGGAAACGGTCGCCGGTTTTGTACCGATGTTGCTGGATCTGTTTACCCAGTTGCTCGACTCGCCGCAGGCGCCATTGCATATGGTAGCGACGCCACGGCCTGCTGCGCTTGCCAGCCAACGCGAACCGGCGTTGACGGTGTTGCAGCACTGGGCGCGTGAAGTGGCGCGGCAGCCGCAGGCGTTGGCCGCTCGGGATCTCAAGCAAACGGTGACTTTCCAGGCGCTGGATGAGGAGGCCAATCGTCTCGCCCATTATTTGCGTGCGCAGGGCGTCGATGTCGGCGACCCGGTGGCGGTGCTGCTGGAACGTTCGCTGGACTGGCTGACTTGCCTGTTGGCGATTCTCAAGGCTGGCGCGGTGTATATGCCGCTCGACGTCAAGGCGCCAAGCGCGCGCCTGAAGCAGATGCTCGGTGCTGCGCAGGCGCGGGCGATGATCGGTGCTGAAGGCGACGCACGGCTCAGCGAAGTGGCGGGTGAGGGCTGTCAGGGTCTGGAGTTTGCACCGGGGCAATGGCACTCGCTGCCGACGTCCGCGCCTGAGCTGACGCTGTATGCGCAGTCGCCGGCCTACGTGATTCACACCTCCGGTTCCACCGGGCAACCCAAGGGCGTGCTGGTTAGCCACGGCGCGCTGGGCAGTTACGTGCGCGGCGTACTCGAACGTCTGGCGCCGGCGCCCGAGGCGAGCATGGCGCTGGTCTCGACCATCGCCGCCGACCTTGGCTTCACCGTGCTGTTCGGCGCGTTGTGCTCGGGCCGACTGCTGCATGTGCTGCCAGAAGAACTCGGCTTCGACCCGGATCGCTTTGCCGAATACATGGCCCGCCATCGCGTCGGCGTGCTGAAGATCGTCCCCGGGCATCTCGCCGCGCTGTTGCAGGCGGCCAAGCCTGCCGACGTGTTGCCGGAACACGCGCTGATCGTCGGCGGCGAAGCCTGTTCGCCGGCGCTGGTCGAGCGTGTGCAGCAACTGAAACCGGGCTGTCGTCTGATCAACCACTATGGCCCGAGCGAAACCACCGTGGGCGTGCTGACCCACGAGGTCGAAGAACTCGCCGCCCAGGCGCGCAGTGTTCCGATCGGCGCAGCGCTGGTCGGTGCTCATGTCTATGTGCTCGACGATGTGCTCAACCCAGTGGCCGATCAGGTTGCCGGTGAGTTGTACATCGGTGGCGACAGCGTTGCCCTTGGCTACCTGAATCAGCCGGGGCTCACCGCTGAGCGTTTCCTGCCTGATCCGTTTGGGAACCCCGGCGCGCGGGTGTACCGCAGTGGCGACCGGGTCCGGCGCAATCGCGAGCAGGCGCTTGAGTTCATCGGTCGTGCCGACGATCAGGTCAAAGTGCGCGGCTACCGTGTCGAGCCTGCGGAAGTCGCGCGGGTGTTGCTCAGCCTCGATGGCGTCAGCGAAGCCGCCGTGCTCGCGCTGCCACTGGATGACGATCCGGCGCGCCTGCAACTGCTGGCGTGGTGCGTGCCGGCAGTGGGCGTGAAGGTGCAGGCGCAGGATCTGCGCGAGCAATTGCAGGCGCGGCTGCCGGATTACATGGTGCCGGCGCAGTTAGTGTTACTGGATAAGCTGCCGCTGACTGCCAACGGCAAGCTCGACAAGCGTGCCTTGCCAGTGCCCGGCGTGGTCAGCCAGCAGTTCGTCGCGCCGGTCGGTGAGATCGAGGAGAAACTCGCCGCGATCTGGGCCGAGGTGCTCAAGCTCGAAACAGTCGGCAGCAGCGATAACTTCTTTGAACTGGGTGGCGACTCGATCCTCAGCTTGCAGATCATCGCCCGGGCCAAGCGCCAGGGCATCAAGCTCAGCCCCAAGCAGTTGTTCGAAAAACAGACCATCGGCCAACTGGCTGCTGTGGCCAAACTGATCGAAGCCAAACCGGCTGCCGTCGCCGCACCAATGGCACGCGGGCCGTTGCCGTTGCTGCCGATCCAGGTGCGCTTCTTCGAGACGCCGATTGCCCAGCGTCAGCACTGGAATCAGTCGGTAATGCTGCAACCGACCCTGGCGCTGGACGCCGTGCATTTGCGCAAGGCGCTGGCGACGTTGGTCGAACAGCACGAAGCGCTGGCCTTGAGCTTTGTGCAGTCGGGCGATAGCTGGCAGGCGTTGCCGCAGACTCAGCGCGATGCCGAACTGCTTTGGCTGCGCGAGCTGGACAGTCTCGATGCCTTGCCGGCCGTGTCCGACGCGGCGCAGCGCAGCCTTGATCTGCAACGCGGGCATTTGCTGCGCGCGGTGCTGGTGACTCTGCCGAATGCCGAGCAGCGCTTGTTGCTGGTCATCCATCACTTGGTCGTCGACGGCGTGTCGTGGCGCATTCTGCTTGAGGACTTGCAGCAGTCTTACCAGGCATTGGCGGCGGGGACGGCGCCGGTGTTGCCAGGCCAGAGCAGTTCGCTGCACAACTGGGCCGAGCAGTTGCATCGTTATGCACAGAGTGAAGCGCTGGCCGGCGAACGCGATTATTGGCGCCAGACCCTGGCGGCGGAAGACGCGGCACTGCCACAAGATTTCGCCGTGGACAGCCAGACCCGCGCCCAGGCCGCCCGTGCCAGTACGCGCCTGAGCCAGACATTGACCGACAAGCTGCTGAAAGTCGCCCCGGCGGCTTATCGCACGCAGATCAACGATCTGTTGCTGACGGCTTTGGCGCGGGTGCTGTGTGACTGGAGCGAGCAGCCGTCGGTGTTGATCCAGCTCGAAGGCCATGGTCGTGAAGACCTGTTCGACGACATCGACCTGAGCCGCACGGTCGGCTGGTTCAGCAGCCTGTTCCCGGTGCGCCTGACCCCGCAGACGAGTCCCGCTGCATCGCTGTGTGCGATCAAGGAACAACTGCGCGCCGTGCCGGGCAAAGGCATCGGTTATGGCGTGCTGCGTTACCTCACGCGTGCAGCCGAGTTGCAGACGCTGGCGCAACCACGGGTGACCTTCAATTACCTCGGTCAGTTCGACGGCGCGTTCAGCGCCGAGCAGGGCGCGTTGTTCGTGCCAAGCGCTGACAGCACCGGCGCCAATCAGAATGGGCAAGCGCCGCTGGGCAATTGGCTGAGCGTCGACGGACAGGTTCTCGGTGGTGAGCTGGAACTGACCTGGACTTTCGGCATCGGCATGTATCGCGCCGAGACCATCGAGGCGTTGGCCGAGGCTTATCGCCGCGAGCTGGAACGCCTGATCGAACATTGCTGCGCGAGCGGCGCAGGTGGCGTGACACCGTCGGACTTCAACCTCGCCCATCTCACGCAAGCGCAGCTGTCGGCGCTGCCGATGGCGCCGCGTGACATCGTCGATCTGTACCCGCTGTCGCCGATGCAGCAAGGCATTCTGTTCCACAGCCGCAACGAGCCGGACAGTCCGGCCTATACCAATCAGCTGCGCGTCGACGTCGAGCAGCTCGACGCCGAGCGCTTCCGCCAGGCCTGGCAGCAGACCGTCGATGCTCACGATATTTTGCGCACGGCATTCGTCTGGCCGCAGGATGCCGCCGCGCCGGTGCAAGTGGTGCGCAGCCGCGTGCAGATGCCGTGGCAGGTGCAGGACTGGCGCGGTCGCGCTGGCCTGGATGTCGCGCTTGATCATCTCGCCACTGAAGATCTGCATAACGGCTTCGATCTGCTCGATGCACCGCTGTTGCGCGTGACGTTGGTGCGCATCGATGAGCACACTCATCACCTGATCTACACCTGCCATCACATCCTGATGGACGGCTGGAGCACTTCGCAGTTGTTCGGCGAAGTGCTGCAACGCTACGCCGGCATCGCGCCGAGCGCAGGGCAGGGGCGTTATCGCGATTACATCGAATGGCTCGGCCAGCGTGATCAGCAGGCCAGTCGACAGTTCTGGAGTGCGGCGCTGGCGGACCTTGAACAGCCGACGCGACTGGCCAGTGCCATGCCGGTCAGGCACGCGGCCAGCGGCTACGCCGATCACGAGCATGTGTTCAGCGAACCGCTGACCGCCGAACTGAACCGCTTCGCCCGCGAGCAGAAAGTTACCCTCAACACACTGGTGCAAGCGGCGTGGCTGCTGCTGTTGCAGCGCTACACCGGCCAGGATCACGTGGCGTTCGGCGCGACGGTCGCCGGACGGCCAACCGATTTGCCGGGCGTCGAGCAGCAGATCGGCCTGTTCATCAACACGCTGCCAGTGGTGGCTGCGCCGTCGGCCGAGATCGCTGTGAATCAATGGCTGCAACAGGTGCAGGCTCTCAACCTGGCCTTGCGCGAGCACGAACACACGCCGCTGTATGACATTCAGCGCTGGGCCGGGGCGGGTGTCGGGGCATTGTTCGACAGCATTCTGGTGTTCGAGAACTATCCGATGGCCGAAGCGCTGGCGCAGGGCCCTGAGACGGGCCTGAAGTTCTCGGCGATCCGCCGGCAGGAGCAGACCCACTATCCGCTGACGCTGGTCGCGGTCACCGGCCGCGAGCTGAGTCTGGGCGTAAGTTACGATCAGGCCAGCTTCGACGCTCAAGCGATCCGCGCGTTGAGTGCGCAGTTGCAAGGTCTGCTCGAGCAGTTCCTTGCCGATGCCACGCAGCCGCTGGGCGCGCTGCAACTGCTCGCCGAGCCACAAAGGCAACAAGCGATCGAGTGGGGCAAGGCGCCGGTTACCACGCCGGATCAACGCACGGTGCTGGCGCACATCGCCGCGCAGGTGCAGCGACAGCCACAGGCGAACGCGGTGCTGTTCGCTGAGCAGTCCATCGCTTACCAAGACCTCGATACCCGGGCCAATCGTCTGGCGCACAAGCTGCAAGGCATGGGCGTCGGGCCGGAAGTGCGCGTCGGCGTGTGCATGCGCCGCACGCCGGACATGCTCGTCGGCTTGCTGGCGATCCTCAAGGCCGGTGGCGCCTACGTGCCGCTTGATCCGGATTACCCGCAGGAACGCTTGCTGCACATGCTCGACGACAGCCGCGCGGCGGTGCTGCTCACTGAGCCGGCGGCGTTGGCGATGCTGCCCGAGTCGTTGAGTGCGCAGGTGCTGTTGGTGGACGAGAGCGAAGCCAGCGAATACCCGGCCACTGCGCCGCTGGTTAACCTCGCGGCTGAAAATCTGGCGTACGTGATCTACACCTCCGGCTCCACCGGCAAACCGAAAGGCGTAGCCATCAGCCACGGCAATCTATCGGCGCTGATTCAATGGTCGGCTGGGGTCTATCGCGAAGAACAATTGCGCGGCGTGCTGGCCTCGACCTCGATCTGCTTCGATCTCTCGGTGTGGGAAATCTTCGTCACGCTGGCCTGCGGAGGCTGCCTCGTGCTGGCCGACAACGCCCTGGCGCTGGCGGATTTGCCGGCGCGCGATGAGGTAACGCTGATCAACAGCGTGCCGTCGGCGATCGCCGCGTTGCAACGGGCCGGGCAGATTCCGTCGTCGGTCGGCACCATCAATCTGGCCGGCGAACCGCTCAAGCAGGGTCTGGTCGACAGCCTCTACGCCAGCACTCAGGTGCAGCAGGTCTACGATCTTTACGGGCCGTCGGAGGACACCACTTATTCGACCTTCACCCTGCGCACGCCAATGGGCCGGGCGAACATTGGCCGGCCACTGGACAACACCGTGGCGTACCTGCTCGACAGTCAGTTGCAGGCGCTGCCCGAGGGCGTGGCGGCCGAGCTGTATCTGGCGGGTGCCGGGGTGACGCGCGGCTATCTGCGTCGTGCCGCGCTGACCGCCGAACGCTTTGTGCCGAATCCTTACGCGAGCAACGGCGAGCGCCTGTACCGCACCGGCGATCTGGTGCGCCAGGGCGACGATGGCAACATCGAGTACATCGGTCGCGCCGACCATCAGGTGAAGATTCGCGGCTTCCGCATCGAACTCAGCGAGATCGAAGCACGCCTGCTGGAACTCGACGATATCCGTGAGGCGGTGGTACTGGCGCAGGACGGCGCCGCAGGCAAACACCTGCATGCCTACCTCGTCGCCGCACCGGACAGCGAGCGGTCGACGCTGGCCGAGCGGGTGCGCAATGCGCTGGTCAGCCGCTTGCCGGCGCACATGGTGCCGGGGCATCTGCACCTGATCGACGCGATCCCGCTGACGCCCAACGGCAAGCTCGATCGCAATGCGCTGATGGCGTTGGGCGAGAGCCCGACGCAGGAGCAATACCTAGCGCCGCAAAGCGACTTGCAGTGGGAGGTCGCGACGATCTGGCAGCAAGTGCTGGAAGTCGAGCGGGTAGGGCTGGCGGACAACTTCTTCCAGCTCGGCGGCCATTCGTTACTGGCGACGCTGGTGGTGACCCGGGTGCAGGAACGTCTGGGCGACAAGGTGCCGCTCAAGGCGCTGTTCGAGACCGACACGCTCAAGGATTTCTGCGCGCGGATCGAAGCCCTGCGCGTCGAAATGTCGCCCGTTCAGGATGAATTGGCTAAATCACTGGAGGCCCTCAAACGTCTATCCCTCGATGATCTGGAAAAACTGATTTCTTGAGAGGGAAAAACGCGTGCAAGAGTTAATCGAGTCGGTAGGACAACTTTCGGCTAAGCAAAGAAAGGCTCTGGCGGTTCTGCTCAAGCAGAAAGGCGTCAACCTCTTTGACATTGCCCCGGTTTTCAAGCGCACGGCTGAAGAGCCGTTGCTGCTGTCCTACGCTCAGCAGCGCCAGTGGTTCCTGTGGCAGTGGGCACCGCACAGCGCGGCCTACAACATTCCGACGGCCCTGCGCTTGCAAGGGCCGCTGGATGTGCCGGCACTGGAACGCAGCATTGCGGCGCTGATCGAACGCCACGAAACCCTGCGCACGGTGTTCTCTCAAGACAGCGCGCAACCCTTGCAAGTGGTCCTGCCCGCAGGACCTTTTACCCTCGATACTCACAACCTGAGCGCTGATCTGGCGCATGACCCGGAGCACTCGATCGAGGCTTTCGTGCAGACCCAGAGCCAGAAGACTTTCGACCTGCAGCACGGGCCGTTGCTGCGTGCCGCGCTGCTACAGGTCAACCCCGCTGAGCATGTGCTGGTGCTGACCCTGCATCACATCGTTTCCGATGGCTGGTCGCTGCAAGTGATGATCGAGGAACTGGTGCAGCTCTATGCCGGGTTCAACCTCGGTCACGACGCCGGTCTGCCGGCACTGCCGATTCAATATGCCGATTACGCCTTGTGGCAGCGCCACTGGATGGAGGCCGGTGAGCAGGAGCGACAACTGGCCTACTGGCAGGAAAAACTCGGCGGCGAACAACCGGTGCTGGAACTGCCGCTGGATCGCCCGCGCGCGGTCGAGCAGAGCTTCGCCGGCGCCAGCCACAACCTGATTCTTGATCCGGCGCTGAGCCATGCCCTCAAGGCCTTTGCCCGGCAGGAAAACGTCACCCTGTTCGTGTTGCTGCTGGCTTCGTTTCAGGCCTTGCTGCATCGCTACAGCGGGCAAAGCGACATCCGTGTCGGCGTGCCGGTGGCCAACCGTGGCCGGGTGGAAATCGAGCGCCTGATCGGCTTCTTCGTCAACACCCAGGTGCTCAAGGCGGACATCGACGCAGAGCTGCCGTTTATCGAACTGCTGCGTCAGGTCAAACAGACGGCGCAGGAGGCGCAGGCGCATCAGGACTTGCCCTTCGAGCAACTGGTCGAAGCGCTGGAACCGGGCCGCAGCCTCAGCCACAGTCCGCTGTTCCAGGTGATGTTCAACCACCAGGCCGAGCGCCGCGCAAGCGTCGCCACACGCCTCAACGGCCTGAACATCGAACCGCTGGAATGGCAGAGCCAGACCGCGCAATTCGACCTGACCCTCAACACCACCGAACAGGCCCACGGCATCGAAGCGGTGCTCAAGTACGCCACTGACCTGTTCGACGCAGCGACCATCGAGCGCCTGGCGCAGCACTGGACCGCGTTGTTGCAAGCGATCGTCGCCGAGCCGACCCGGCGTATCGGCCAGTTGCCAATGCTCGATGCAGGTCAGCAGCAACAGCTGTTGGCGCAATGGAATCCGTCGCTGATTGAACAACCGCTGACGCCGTGCATCCAGCAAGCCATCGAGGCCCAGGCCGAGCGGCATGCCGATGCGGTGGCGGTGAGCTGTGCCGGGCAACGCCTGACCTACGCCGAGCTCAATCACCGCGCCAACCTGTGGGCGCATACGCTGCTCGAGCAGGGCGTCGGCCCGGACGTGCGCGTCGGCGTGGCGGTGGAGCGTTCGCTGGACATGATCGTCGCCATTCTCGCGGTGCTGAAGGCCGGCGGCGCCTATGTGCCGCTGGACCCGAGCTACCCGGATGACCGCTTGAGCTACATGATCGACGACAGCGGAATTCACTTGCTGTTGACCCAGGGCCATTTGCTCGGGCAATTGCCGCTGCCGCCGGGGCTGATCTGCCTCGACCTGAATCAAACGCCGGAGCATGGCATCGCAAGTAACCCGCCATGCCTGACCACGCCGGACAATCTGGCCTACGTCATCTACACCTCCGGTTCCACCGGCAAACCCAAGGGCGCCTTGCTGCCGCACGGCAACGTGATGCGCCTGTTCAGCGCCACCGAGCACTGGTTCGATTTCGGCGCGCAGGACAGCTGGACGCTGTTCCATTCCTACGCGTTCGACTTTTCGGTGTGGGAGATTTTCGGCGCGCTGTTGTACGGCGGCAAACTGGTGGTCGTGCCGCACGATGTCAGCCGTTCGCCGGAAGATTTCTACACGCTGCTGTGCGATGAAAACGTCACGGTGTTGAACCAGACGCCGTCGGCATTCAAACCGCTGATGCAGGTCGCCTGCGAGTCGAGCCGCAGCAACGCCTTGCGTTACGTGGTGTTCGGCGGCGAGGCTTTGGAAGTACAGAATCTGCGCCCGTGGTTCGAGCGTTTTGGCGACCGCGCGCCGACGCTGATCAACATGTACGGCATTACCGAAACCACCGTGCACGTGACTTACCGGCCGTTGTCGCTGGCGGATCTGCACAGCAATCACAGCAGCCCGATCGGCGCGCCGATTGTCGACCTGTCGTGGTACTTGCTCGACAGTTCGCTCAACCTGGTGCCGCAAGGCTGCATTGGCGAGTTGTACATCGCTGGCGCCGGTCTGGCCCGTGGTTATCTGAATCAGGCCGGCATGAGCGCCACCCGCTTCGTGCCGGACCCGTTCAACCGCAACGCCGGCCAGCGCCTGTACCGTACCGGCGACCTCGCACGTCTGCGCGGCGACGGGGTGATCGAGTACATCGGCCGTATCGACCACCAAGTGAAGATCCGTGGTTTCCGTATCGAGCTCGGCGAAATCGAAGCGCAACTGCTCAAGCATCCACAGGTGCGCGAAGCGGTGGTGCTGGCGGTGGACGGCCTCAGCGGTCAGCAACTGGCGACCTGGGTCGTGCCGGCCGAGACATTGAATGCGGACGAGCAGGGCGCGCTGCGCGATTCGATCAAGCTGCACCTGCGCGAAACCCTGCCGGATTATATGGTCCCGGTCAGTTGGGCGTTCCTCGACCGGCTGCCGCTGACCGCCAACGGCAAGCTCGATCGCAAGCAACTGCCGCAGCCGGATGTTGCGCAGGTGCAAGAAGCCTACGCGGCGCCGCGCAGTGAACTGGAACAGCGTCTGGCGGAGATCTGGCAGGACGTGCTCAAGGTCGAACGGGTCGGGCTTCACGATAATTTCTTCGAGCTGGGCGGCGACTCGATCATCTCGATTCAAGTGGTCAGTCGCGCGCGGCAGGCCGGCATTCGCTTTACGCCCAAGGACATTTTTCAGCATCAGACCGTGCAGCGTCTGGCCACCGTTGCGCAGCAGAGCGACGCGGTGCAGACGGAGCAGGGCGAAGTGCTTGGCGACGCGCCGCTGACGCCGATCCAGCAGTATTTCTTCCACAGCGACATCCCGGCGCGGCATCACTGGAACCAGTCGATCCTGCTGACCCCGGCGAAAACCCTGCAAGCCGGGGCGCTGCAACAGGCCCTGGCGCAGGTGCAAAAGCAGCATGACGCCTTGCGTCTGCGTTATCGCCAAACCGAGCAGGGCTGGCAGCAAAGCCACGGTGCGGCGGATCAGCCACAAGACTTGTTGCGCAGCTTTACGCTGGACGACAGCGCGGCATTGCCAGCGCTGTGCCTGGACCTGCAACGCAGCCTCGACCTGCATAACGGCCCGCTGATCCGCGCGGCGCTGATCGATTTGCCGGACGCCAGTCAGCGTCTGTTGCTGGTGATTCATCACTTGGTGGTCGATGGCGTGTCCTGGCGAATCCTGCTCGAAGACCTGCAAAGCGCCTATCAGCAGATCAGCAGCGGACAGAGCGTGCATCTGCCGGCCAAGACCAGCGCGTTCAAGGACTGGGGCGTGCGCCTGCAAGAACATGCGCGCAGCACGGCGCTGGGCAGCGAACTGAGCTACTGGCGCGAGCAGTTGCGCGACGCGCCGCTCGGTTTGCCGCTGGATAATCCGCAGGGCCAGTTGAACAACCGCTTCGAACGCAGCGTCGACACGCGACTGGATGCCGAACGTACCCGCCAATTGCTGCAACAGGCCCCGGCGGCCTACCGCACTCAGGTCAACGACCTGCTGCTGACCGCACTGGCGCGGGTGCTCTGCGAGTGGACCGCTAGCGACAGCGCGTTGGTGCAGCTCGAAGGCCATGGCCGCGAAGACCTCTTCGATGACATCGACTTGAGCCGCACCGTGGGCTGGTTCACCAGCATGTTCCCGGTACGCCTGACACCAAACGCCAGCCTGGAAAGCTCGATCAAAGGCATCAAGGAGCAACTGCGCGCGATCCCCAACAAGGGCATCGGCTATGGCTTGCTGCGTTATCTCGGCACCGCCGAAGCACAAGCGGCACTGCATGAACTGGCGCAACCGCAGGTGACGTTCAACTACCTCGGCCAGTTCGATAACAACTTCGATGAAGACGCCTTGTGGCGGCCGGCCACTGAGGACAAGGGCGCCGGTCAGGACGCAAACGCGCCGATGGCCAACTGGCTGACCATCGATGGCCGGGTTTATCAGGGCCAGTTGAGCCTGACCTGGACCTACAGCAGCGACGTCTTCGAAGAAGCGACCATTGCCGCGCTGGCCCGCGCCTACGAAGTGGCGCTGAGCGAATTGATCGACCACTGCCTCAGCCATGCGGGCGGCCTCACGCCGTCCGATGTGCCGCTGGCCGGTTTGTCTCAGGCGCATCTGGACAGCCTGCCGATTGCCGCCCAGCGCATCGAGGACATTTATCCGCTGGCGCCGATGCAGCAGGGCATTCTGTTCCACAGCCTGTACGACGCCGACGCCAGCGCCTACGTCTATCAGATGCTGCTGGACATCGACGGCCTCGAAGTCGCGCGGTTTCAGCAAGCCTGGCAGCGGGTGGTCGATCGCCATGAAGTGCTGCGCGCCGGTTTCATCTGGGGCCGCGATGGCCTCGACGCGCCGTTGCAGGTGATCAATCGCCAACTGACCCTGGAAATGCCGGAAGTCGATGTGCGTGATGCCGCCGATCTGCCAGCAGTGCTTGAAGCACGGGCGCAGGCCGACCGCGAACGCGGCTTCGATCTGCAGAATCCGCCGCTGTTGCGTCTGTGCCTGTTGCGCACTGCCGACGATCGCCATCGACTGATTTTCACTTGTCACCACATCCTCATGGATGGTTGGAGCAACTCGCGGATGTTCGGCGAAGTGCTGCAGGATTACGCCGGCCAGTCGGTGCCGAGCGCGCAGGGTCGCTATCGCGATTTTCTGGTCTGGCTGCAGGGCCAGGACAAGGCTGGGGCGCAGGAATTCTGGCGCGGGCAACTGGCCGAACTCGACGAGCCGAGCCGACTGGCCTCGGCCTGCCACGGACGCACCGTGCCGGGGCCGGGCAAACAGATGCATCGTCTGCATTTCGACGAAGCGTTGACCCAGCGTCTGAACGCCTTCTCCCGTCAGCAACAGGTGACCCTCAACAGCCTGGTGCAGGCCGCGTGGCTGCTGGTGTTGCAGCGCTACACCGGGCAGGCCACGGTGGCGTTTGGCGCTACGGTATCCGGGCGTCCGGTGGATTTGCCGGGCATCGAAGAACAGCTAGGGCTGTTTATCAACACTCTGCCGGTGATCGCCAGCCCGCAGGCCAGCCTCAGCGTCGGCGATTGGGTGCGCAGCGTGCAGGACAAGAACCTGCTGTTGCGCGATTACGAGCAGACGCCGTTGCAGGACATTCAGCGTCTGGCCGCATTGAGTGGCGAAGCGCTGTTCGACACTTTGCTGGTGTTCGAGAACTACCCGGTGTCCGAAGCGTTGGAGGCCAATCCGGGCGGGCTGCGTTTTTCCGGTCTGGAGCATCGCGAGCAGACCAACTACGGCCTGACCCTGATTGCTGGCGCCAGCGAAGTGCTCAACCTCGATTTCAACTACCTCACCGAACACTTTGCCGAACGCAGCGTGCTTGCTCTGGCGGCGCATTTGCGTGAAGTGCTCGAGCAATTTATCGCAGCGCCGCAACGGGCACTTGGCGAGATCGGTCTGCTGCCGCTGGCCGAACGGCAGACGCTGGCGCAGTGGAACGACAATCACGCGGCTTATCCGGCCGAGCGCTTGATCTCGCAGAGCTTTGAAGCACGGGTGGCGGCGCATCCGCAGGCACTGGCGTTGAGTCATGCCGGCGTGGCCCTGAGCTACGGCGAACTGAACCGCCGCGCAAACCAGTTGGCCCGGCATCTGGTGACGCTGGGTGTCACCGCCGAAGTGCGCGTCGGCGTGGCGCTGCCGCGTTCGGCGGAACTGGTGATCGCCCTGATGGCGGTGCTCAAGGCCGGCGGCACCTACGTGCCGCTGGACCCGGACTACCCGGCAGACCGCGTGGCCTACATGCTCGATGACAGCCAGGCGAAAGTCCTGCTGACCCAGCAAGCGTTGCTGGCGCAACTGCCATCCAGCGAAGCACACGTGGTGCTGGTCGAGGCCGGCGGCGAGGCGTTTGCATCGCAGGCGCCGGACAACCTGCCGGCGCGCGCCGACTCGGCCAATCTGGCCTACGTGATCTACACCTCCGGTTCCACCGGCAAACCGAAAGGCGTGGCCATCGCCCATCGCAACGTGCAGGCGCTGATTCACTGGTCCGCCGAGGTCTACAGCGAGGACGATCTGCAAGGCGTGCTGGCGTCGACGTCGGTGTGCTTCGACTTGTCGGTGTGGGAGATTTTCGTCACCCTGGCGCGCGGCGGGTCCATGGTCATGGCGCGCAATGCCCTGGAGCTGGCGGACTTGCCCGAGCGTGATCAGGTGCGCCTGATCAACACCGTGCCGTCGGCGATTGCCGCGCTACAACGCATCGGCCAGATCCCGCCGGGCGTGCGCATCATCAATCTGGCCGGCGAGCCGCTCAAGCAGGCGCTGGTCGACACCTTGTACCGCGAAACTTCGGTCGCCCACGTTTACGATCTGTACGGGCCTTCCGAAGACACCACGTATTCGACCTGGACCCGTCGCGAACTCGGTGGCCAGGCCAATATCGGCCGGCCTTTGGGCAATACCACTGCGTACCTGCTCGACGAGCAATTGCAGCAAGCGCCAGTCGGCATCGCAGCGGAGCTGTATCTGGCCGGTGAGGGCATCACGCGTGGCTATCTGTTGCGCCCGGGCCTGACCGCCGAGCGCTTCGTGCCCAACCCGTTGGCGAGCAACGGCGAGCGCATGTACCGCACCGGCGACCTGACGCGTTTCATGGACGACGGCCGTATCGAATACGTCGGCCGCATCGACCATCAGGTCAAGGTGCGCGGCTTCCGTATTGAACTGGGTGAAATCGAAGCGCGTCTGCTGGCCCAGGCCAGCGTGCGCGAAGGCGTGGTGCTGGCGGTCGACGGCGTTGGCGGCCAGCAACTGGTGGCTTATGTGGTACCGGCCGAGGCCGATCAAAGCCCCGCGCAACTGGACGCGCTGAGTGCTGAGTTGCAAGCCGCGCTCAAGGCGCATCTGCCGGACTACATGGTGCCGGCGCAGTGGCTGTTCCTCGAACAGTTGCCGTTGACACCCAACGGCAAACTTGATCGCAAGGCTTTGCCGGCACCGGATGCCAGCCAGGCACAACGCGATTACGTCGCGCCGTCGACGCCGCTGGAGCAGCAGCTGGCCGAGGTCTGGCAGGACATTCTGAAGATCGAGCAGGTCGGCGTGACCGACGATTTCTTCGCCCTCGGCGGTGATTCGATCATCTCGATCCAACTGGTTAGCCGCGCGCGGCAGCAGGGCATTTGCTTCACGCCCAAAGACCTGTTCCAGCAGCAGACGGTGCAGAAACTGGCCGCAGTGGTTTCGCTTGCAGACGCGCAATCCGCCAGCGCTGCCGACTACCCGTTGGCGCAGCTGGATCAGGCACAGCTCGATGCCTTGCCGGTGCCGGCGGAGCTGATCGAAGACGTCTATCCGCTGTCGCCGATGCAGGAAGGCATGCTCTTCCACACCCTGTCGGATAACGGCAGCAGCCTTTACGTGCAACAGGTCAGCCTGCCGATCAAGGGCCTCGACGTGGAGCGTTTCCGCCGGGCCTGGGAGTTCATCATTGTACGTCAGGCGATCCTGCGCACCAGTTTCCATTGGCAGGACGGCCTGGCCAAACCGCTGCAGGTCGTCCATCGCCAGGCGCCGTTGCAGATGCAGGTGCTCGATTGGCGTGGGCAGGACTGCAGCGAGGCGGCGATTGCCGAGTTCGCCAGCGCTGATCGCGCGCTGGGCTTCGACTTGGCCGAAGCGCGATTGCAGCGGGTGACCCTGCTGCAGCTGGGCGACGAGCAGTACCAGATGATCTGGACCAGCCATCACATTCTGATGGACGGCTGGAGCAGTTCGCGGTTGTTCGGTGAGGTCTTGCAGTACTACTCCACGGGCGAGGTGACTGGCGAAAATGGCCGCTATCGCGACTTCATTGCCTGGTTGCAGGCGCAGGATCAGGATGCCCAGGAGCTGTTCTGGAAGGCGCGTCTGGCGGTGGTCAACGAACCGACCGCGCTGAGTCAGGCGATGCACCCGCGTCATAGTGCCGACGTTACTGGTCACGATGCGCTCTATTCGAATTGGGACAAGGCGCAAACCACACGCCTGCTGGAGTTCTGCCGCGACCTGCGCATCACCCCTAACACACTGATCCAGGGCGCGTGGCTGCTGCTGTTGCAACGCTACACCGGTCAGCAGACGGTGACCTTCGGCGCCACTGTATCGGGGCGCCCGGAAAGTCTGCCGAACGTCGGCAACATGCTCGGCCTGTTCATCAACACCTTGCCGATCATTCAGACCCCACAGGCCGATCAGCGTCTGGCCGACTGGCTGGGTGAAGTGCAGGCCTACAACCTCGACATCCGCGATTACTCCCAGGCACCGCTGGCCGATGTGCAGCGCTGGTCGAACCTCGGTGGTCAGGCGCTGTTCGACAGCATCGTGGTGTTCGAGAACTTCCCGATCGACGAGCGCTTGCAGGAAGAAACCGACACCGAGCTGACCTTCGGCAAATCCATCGGCCACGGTGTGACCAACGTGCCGATGGACCTTGCGGTGATGCTCGGCGACGAGTTGTCGATCGAGTACCTGTACCTGCGCAGCCACTTCAGCGCCGAGGCGGTGCAAGGCATTCGCCTGACCCTGGAAAACACCCTCGCGGCGATGATGGCCGCGCCGTATGAGCGGCTGGGCAACTTGCAGCGTCTGTCCGCCGAACAATGGCAAGCGGCGCAGGCCTGGAGCGCGGAGCCGGCGCACCGCCATGAGCCTCGCCTGTTGCCGGAGTTGATCAGTCGTCATGCGCAACAGCAGCCCGACGCGATCGCGGTGCAATGCGCCGGCGAGAGCCTGAGCTATGCCGAACTGGAGCGGCAGGCCAATCGACTCGCGCAGTGCCTGACCGCCCACGGCGCCGGTCCGGAAGTGGTGATCGGCGTGGCATTGCCGCGTTCGCTGGAAATGCTGGTGAGCTTCCTCGCCGTGCTCAAGAGCGGTGCGGCGTACGTGCCGCTGGACATCGATTACCCGCCGGAGCGTCTGGCGTACATGATCGAAGATTCGCGCATGGCCCTGCTGCTGACGCAAACCAGCCTGCGCGCGACGTTGCCTGCACCACAAGGCGTGCGGCGTCTGGAAATCGATCAACTCGATCGCAGTCTTTACAGCGATGCTGCCCCGGTCTGCGATGTTCACGAGCAGGGCCTGGCCTATCTGGTTTACACCTCCGGTTCCACCGGACGGCCGAAAGGCGTTGCCGTGACGCAGGGACCGCTGAGCATGCATTGCCAGGCCATCGCCGAGCTGTACGAAATGGACGCGAGCAGTTGCGAGTTGCACTTCATGTCGTTCGCTTTCGACGGCGCTCACGAACGCTGGCTGAGTACCTTGTACAGCGGCGGGCGTCTGGTGATCCGCGACGGATGTCTGTGGACGCCGGAGCAGACCTATCAGGCCCTGCACGATTACGGCGTGACCATCGCCTGCTTCCCGCCGGCCTATCTCAAGCAACTGGCCGAGTACGCCGCCGCCAGCGGCATTGCGCCGCCGCCAGTGCGCATCTACTGCTTCGGTGGCGATGCGGTGCCGGAGCAGACCTTCGAACAGGTCAAAGCCGCGTTGCGTCCGCAGTTCTTCACCAACGGCTACGGCCCGACCGAAACCGTGGTCACGCCGATGCTCTGGAAAGTCGCCATCAGCCAGCACTGCGAAGCGGCGTATGCGCCGATCGGCCGCGCGGTCGGTGCGCGCTCGCTGTACGTGCTCGACGATGATCTGAATCCGCTGCCGCCGGGCTTTGCCGGTGAGTTGTACATCGGCGGTTACGGCGTCGCTCGCGGTTACTACGGCCGCCCCGACCTGACCGGCGAACGCTTCGTGCCCAACCCGTTTGCCCCTGGCGAGCGTCTGTACCGCAGCGGCGATCTGGTGCGTCGTCGCGCGGACGGCGTGGTCGATTACGTCGGGCGCATCGACCATCAGGTCAAGGTGCGTGGCTTCCGCATCGAGCTGGGCGAAGTCGAGGCCAGCCTGCGTCAGTTGCCGGCGGTCAGCGATGCGCTGGTGATTGCCCGCGACAATGCCTCCGGCAAGCAACTGATCGGTTATGTGGTCACCGCCACGGGTGATGATATCGGCGATGAACTCAAGGCCGGGCTGCGTGCTTCGCTGCCGGAATACATGGTGCCGGCGCAGATCGTCTGCCTCAGCGCGTTCCCGGTTACACCCAACGGCAAACTCGATCGCAAGGCCCTGCCGGAGCCGGAGTTCAAAAGCGACGAATATGTTGCCCCGCGCACCGAGCAGGAACGCCTGTTGGCGGAAATCTGGGCGCAGGTGTTGCAGGTCGGGCAGGTCGGTATCAGCGATAACTTCTTTGAACTGGGTGGCGATTCGATCCTCAGCCTGCAAGTGATCTCGCGGGTGAGAAACCACCCGACGCTGCAGATGGAGCTGAAGCTGCGTGATCTGATGCGTTATCAGACCATCGCCGGCATTCTCGAGCAGCAAGTGGCGAAGGAGGGCGCCGGGCAAGCGCTGCCGGACCTGACTCAGGTTGCCGCAGAGGGCGTGTTCAATTTGCTGCCGATCCAGGAGTGGTTCTTCGCCGAAGGCATGGCCGAGGCGCATCACTACAACCAGTCGTTGCTGCTCAGCGCACGTCAACCGCTGGATCTTGATGCACTGGAACAGGCACTGGGCTTGATCGAACAACATCACGATTCGCTGCGCCTGCGTTTTTCCAACGACGGCGGGCGCTGGTTGCAGCGCTATAGCAGCAGCGCCTCCGACGAGGCTGTGCTGTGGCGCCGCGAAGCGCAAAACAGCGAAGAGGTCGAAGTCTTGGCCAACCTCGCGCAGCGCAGCCTCAAACTCGATGACGGGCCGGTCTGGCGGGTCATGCATGTGGCCTTGCCGGATGGTCAGGCGCGGTTGCTGGTGGTGATTCATCACCTGGTGGTCGACACCGTGTCGTGGCGGATTCTGCTCGACGATCTGAAAGTCGCTTATGAGGCGTGCGTGCAGGGGCTGGCGCCGCAACTGCCGATTCGCACCAGCAGTTATCGTTCGTTTGCCGAGGCATTGCAGGCGCAGGCGCCGGTGATTGCCGAGCAGGAATTGAGCTATTGGCTGGAGCAACTGGATCAGCCCGGCGTTGATCTGCCGTGCGACAACTCGCGCGGCAAGAACCTTGTGCGGCAACAGGCGCAGGCACGGCTCAAGCTGTCCCGCGAGCACACCGAACAACTGCTCAAACAGGCCCCGGCGGTGTACGGCACGCAGATCAACGACCTGCTGCTGTCGGCGCTCAGCCGCGCCCTGTGCCGCTGGAGCGAGCAACCGTCGGCGCTGATTCTGCTCGAAGGGCACGGGCGCGAAGACCTCTTCGAATCGATCGACCTGAGCCGCAGCCTCGGCTGGTTCACCAGCATGTTCCCGGTGCGTTTGCGTCCGGACAGCGATGACATCGGCCAGTCGATCATCAATGTGCAGGCGCAACTGGCGGGCGTACCGCAGAAGGGCATCGGCTATGGCGTGCTGCGTCATCTGGCCGGGCCGGAAATCTCCGCGCAACTGGCTGCATTGCCGCAGGCACGGGTGACCTTCAACTACCTCGGGCAGTTCGACCAGAGCTTCGATGAACAGGCGTTGCTGGTGCCGGCACTGGAAGAGACCGGCGACAACTACAGCCTCAAGGCGAACCTGGGCAACTGGCTGGAAATTGTCGGCCAGGTCTATGACGGGCAACTGGCGTTGCGCTGCATCTACAGCAGCCAGCGTTACCGCGCCGGCACCATGGATGCGCTGATGAGCGATTACCAGCGCGAGCTTGAAGCGTTGATCGAACATTGCATGGCGCGGGTGGGTTGATCACCCGGTCTTTTGCGCGGGCGCTGCCCAGGCGCGCCCGTCTTATTGCGGATACAAGGATTTTTAACGATGTCGTTACACCCTGATCTGGAAGCTTTCCTCGACCTCGCTCAAGACAGCCAGGACGCCGGCCTGCCAGCCATGCACCAACTGACCCCGAGCGAGGCCCGCGCCACCTTCGAACAGACCACCGCGCAACTGCGCTGGCCGGCGCCGCAGGATCTTGAAGTCACCAAGATCGAAACACAGGCCCGTGACGGTGCGGCGCTGGCGTTACGTTTGTATCGGCCCAACGGTATTGAATCGCCGCTGCCGGTGCTGGTGTATTTCCACGGTGGCGGATTTGTCGTTGGCAGTCTGGATTCCCACGACGGTGTCTGCCGCGAGTTTTGCCAGCGCACGCCGTGTGCGGTGCTTTCGGTCGGTTATCGACTGGCGCCGGAGCATCGCTTTCCGACGGCGCTGGAGGATGGCGAGGACGCTTTGGCCTGGCTGGCCGAACAGGCTGCGAGCCTCGGCCTGGATGGTTCGCGCGTTGCGTTTGGCGGTGATAGCGCGGGTGCCACGTTGGCGACGGTGCTGGCGATTCAGGCTGTGCGGCAGCCGCACACGGTGGCTATCGCGCCGAAGGCGCAGTTGTTGTGTTATCCGGTGACGGATGCTTCGCGGGTGCATGATTCGCGGCTGTTGTTTGGTGAGGGGTACCTGCTCGAGAACGACACGCTGGAGTGGTTTTATCAGCACTATGCGCGAGGGCCGGAGGATTATCTGGATTGGCGCTTTTCGCCGTTGCTGGCGGAGGATCTGCGCGGGGTTGCGCCGGCTATTGTCGTATTGGCCGGGTTTGATCCGTTGCTGGATGAGGGGCAGGCTTATGTCGACAGGCTGCGCGGGCAGGGGGTTGAGGTCGAGGTCGAGGTTTGTGCCGGGCTGACTCATGATTTGTTGCGGTTGGGGGCGGTGGTGCCTGGGGTTCTGG